>NZ_JBBOZQ010000001.1:3035536-3353305 GCF_038008685.1 Lysinibacillus sp. FSL W8-0992 | reverse complement strand
ATAGCTTAGATGGAATAGGTATTCACCGTATTCGTCCACTAGCTGCTCCATAAAACTACCACCTTACTTGTCTTTTAATGATTAGACGAAAAAATTTAACGAGATTGTTCAAAAAAATAAAAATTGTCAAAATTACTAGTATTGAAATTTAATAGACGGCTCTATATGATTATTAGAAAAGATGTGTAGGAGGGGATATGTACATGATTAGACATATTGTGATGTGGAATCATAAAGATGAATTTAACGAAGAACAACAAACACAGAATGCACAAATCGTCAAAACAGAGTTAGAAAGCCTGACAGATAAAATTAACGGGATTATCTCATTACATGTTATCACAAATCCATTAGCATCTAGTGATCGACAAATAGTATTGAATAGCCTATTTGAAAGCGATGAACATCTGCAACAATATCAAATTCATCCTGACCATGTTCGTGTTAGCCAGTTAGTAGGCTCATTAATGAAAGATAGAATATGTATTGATTTTGAAGAAAATCTATAAAACAAACTCCATTTTGATTTTTTCAAAATGGAGTTTGTTGTTTTAAAACGATAATGGCATTTCCTGAAGTGTTGGATAAGATGTGATGGCACCATGTTTTGTTGTGGATGCACCGGCATAATGATTAGCATAGGTAAGGAGGGGAGTAGCAAACGTTTCGCAAAATGCTTCGGCAGTCTCTGCTGTAATGTTTTTCTGCAATAAAACACTTAAGATAGCACCGATAAAGGCATCACCTGCACCAGTTGTATCAATCGCTTGTACATCATTAGCATCAGCTTTCACATGTTGTTGCCTCGTATAAAGACTAGCGCCTTGTGCACCATGGGTCACAAAAATAACTTGGACATTCCCTTGGAATAATGATTGAACGGCATGTTGTTCATCGTCTAGATGCGTTAAAAACGATAGTTCCTCGTCAGAAAGCTTCACGATATGCGCGTGCGGAATAAAATTTAAAATCGTTTGTCGACATAATTCAGCGTCATGCCAAAGAGGAAGTCGCACGTTTGGATCAAAGGATACGAGACTGCCTGTATGATGTGCTTGCCTAATGATAGCCTCATGTGTTTGCTTCATTGAACTGTCTACTAAGTTCACCGAGCAAAAGTGGAGAATGTCTTTCGCTGTAAGTAAATTATCTGGTAATTGTTCTGGTCGATATAGTAAATCAGCGGCATTTCTGCGGTAAAATAAAAAGTCACGGTCTCCATTGGCTGACAAAGAAACAAAGGCGAGGCTTGTTTCACCTTCAGTTGTTTGCGCAATATATTGGGTGTCCACGCCAGCTTGTTTTACTGTATTAATTAAAAAGTCACCAAATGCATCTTGCCCTACCTGTGAAAGTAAAGCAGCATGCTGTCCTAATTTTGCACAGACAGCGGCCACATTGGCAGGGGCACCTCCAGCATTTTTTGTGAATTGTTCTACTGAACAAAGCGAGTCACTTTGTTCAGTAGGGGTAAAGTCAATTAACAGCTCACCGATTGCATATAGTTTACGCATACAATTCCTCCTCTTACGATAGAAATTTCATTCCTTTAACTTAGCTTTTTGATTAGGGATGTAAATTGTATAAAAAATCCCTCCGAAAATTAAAACAATGCCAACAGTTTGCATAATGCTAGGCATGAAATCGAGCAATAGCATATCTAATAAAATAGCAACGACTGGATCTACGAATACTAAAACAGAAACTAGTATAGTAGATAGATTGCGAATACTATCGAAAAATAAATAATAAACGAATCCAGTATGAATAAAGCCTGTACCTAAAATATAAAGCCAATTCGTTGTAGTTAATCCTTCAAATAGTGAAAAGTCCACAAAAGGTAATAGTATGACGATACCAACAGTCGTTTGTATAAATGTTAATGCATAGGAACTTAAATTTTTAATCGTTCTGCTCGTTAACATTGTAAATGCATAAAACAAAGCAGAGAGTAGTGCCCAAACGAAGCCTGACTGCATAAATTCAGACAACGAAATAAAATTATGTAAACCAATAATAAAAATACTACCGATAAAACAAGTCAATGTTGCGACAAGCGCTTGTACAGTCATTTTTTCCTTTAACAACAAGGCCCCTAAAATAAGTACAAATATAGGTGCCAAATTATAAATTGAAATGGCAATCGAGATTGACATCTCTTCAAATGCTTTAAATAAAAATACCCAGTTTAAGACGATAAAGACACCGCATAGAAGTGTACGCGCTATTTCTTTTTTGTCCCATACTTCGA
This sequence comes from Lysinibacillus sp. FSL W8-0992, assembly GCF_038008685.1. Taxonomy (NCBI): domain Bacteria; kingdom Bacillati; phylum Bacillota; class Bacilli; order Caryophanales; family Bacillaceae; genus Lysinibacillus; species Lysinibacillus sp. FSL W8-0992. Next base: position 3,351,054 of record NZ_JBBOZQ010000001.1, on the reverse strand, counting down.
TTTTATGGCCACCTGTCATTAGCCATAAGAAACAAAGAAAGAGGGTAGCACAAATACAACGGATAAAGACTAGCTCAATAGCTGGTACGCCAGTATGGATGGTGAAAAAGCCGATGGAGCCGAAAATGGCCATCGATACAGTAAGTTTTATTACTGCAGAAATATTCATTTCAAACCTTCTTTCTAGTAGATATACAATAGCTACTGTTTTTTTTAGTGTTATCATGTTAGTAAAGAAACCGACAGTGTAGTTTACTGTCGGCTCTTTATATTGGAAATAATCGTTACTCGCGGATTTGCCCATTCCCATGGATAAAATACTTTGTTGATGTTAATGCAGGTAAGCCCATTGGTCCACGTGCGTGTAATTTTTGTGTACTAATACCAATTTCGGCGCCATAGCCGAATTCAAAGCCATCTGTAAAGCGAGTAGAGGCATTATGGTAAACGGCTGCCGCATCTACATTATTTAAAAATGTATCTGCTACAAGTGGATCTTCCGTAATAATGGCTTCCGAGTGGTTTGTACCGTATTGATTAATGTGCTCGATGGCCTCAAATACGTTTTCGACAACTTTAACGCTTATTTTTAAATCTAAATATTCCGTAGCAAAATCTTCCTCTGTAGCGAGCTGTGCGAAATCTACCGCTTGGCAAACTGTTGCATCACCGATAATTGTTACGTCTGCTTCGTGCAAAGCGTTTAGCAGCTTTGTTCCGTATTCATTAAACCAATCCGGATGAATAAGTAAGCTTTCAGCAGCGTTACAAACAGAAGGACGTTGTGTTTTAGCATTTCGACAAATTCTTTCTGCTTTTATGTAATCAGCAGTTTGGTCAACATAAATATGACAATTGCCTGCTCCAGTTTCAAGCACTGGCACTGAAGCTTCACGAACGACTAAATCGATAAGTGCCTTACCACCACGAGGAATTAATACATCTAGGTATTCTTTTAAATGGAATAATTCCTTTGCTGTTTCACGACTTGTATCTTCGATTAGTTGAACTGCATCAACAGGGATAGCCGTTTTTTCAAGTGCTCGGTGAATACTCGCAACAAGCGCTATATTTGAAAATTTAGCTGAAGAGCTTCCTCGTAAAATAACGGCATTGCCTGTTTTCAACGATAATGTTGCTGCATCAACGGTCACATTTGGTCGTGCTTCATAAATCATGCCAATCACACCGATCGGTACCATACGCTTTTCAATATGCAAGCCGTTTTCTTTGTCAATGTGCTCAAGTACTGTGCCAACTGGGTCGTTTAACGTTACAAGTAAATGAATGGCATCTGTCATTGCTGTAATTCGGTCCTTGTTTAACATAATGCGATCAAGTGTTGAAGCGGGCATACCTTTTTCTTTGCCACTTGCTAAGTCCTTTAAGTTTTCTGCAATTAGCAAATCTTGATCGATGATTAATTGCTCAGCAATTTTAGTTAACGCATCATTTTTCTCGCAAGTTGTTTTAATATTTAATACATAGCTTGCTGCCTTTGCGCGTTGTCCTTTTTGATATACTTCACTCGTCATCTTTATGCCTCCCTAATTCGTTTGTATTTTTAACCATTTGTCTCGATGAATGACTTCTATTGGATAGTTTGTTAATTCATCGGTCCGTTTTCCCATCGCTTGTGCTAGCTCAAGTGATGAGTATAAAACTTCGCCACGTCCAATAAGCCTATTTTCACTATAAACCTCTACAACGTCACCTTGTTCAAAGTCTCCTTCAACACGGTAGACACCAGCTGGTAGTAAGCTTTTACCATTTTCTAATAAGGCAATTTCCGCACCGTTATCTACAAAGATTTTACCAGAAATTTCCGTAAGTGCAATCCACTGTTTATTATTTGTTAATATAGCGAGCGCCTCATGCTCTACATATGTCCCATCTCCATGACCATCCATAATATCGACGAGCTTATGCGCACCGTAGCCCGTGCCGATAAACACTTTAACACCAGCATTTAAAGCTGCCCGCGCTGCCAATAGTTTAGACTCCATACCACCTGTTCCGACTTTTGAGCCTGCACCATCAGCGAAGCCAAGCATTTCATCTGTTACTTCTGTTAACCGATCAATGCGCTTCGCTTGGGGATTTTTATTAGGATTTGCATCGTATAAGCCGTTGATGTCTGTAAGGATAATGAGCTGGTCTGCGTGAACAAGTCCACTTACAAGTGCGGATAGCATATCATTATCGCCAAATGTTAACTCACTGACAGATACAGTATCGTTTTCATTAATAATTGGGAGCATAGCCCGCTCTAACAATTCCTCAAATGTTGCATAGGCATTTTTATAGCGTTCTTTTTTCGAAAAATCAGTACGTGTAAGTAAGATCTGAGCAGGCATAATATCATAAATACTAAAAAGGGCATGATATGTTTGGATAAGCAAACTTTGGCCGACTGCAGCAGCCGCTTGTTTCCCTTTAACTGTCACTGGACGAGAAGGGTAGCCTAATTGTTTAAAGCCTGCTGCTACAGCACCTGAAGATACAAGTAAAACTTCATGGCCACATTTTTTTAATTCTGCAATAGCTTGCACATGATCCATTAAGCGTACTTTGTCAATTTCACCTTTTGCATTCGTTAAGGAGCTACTGCCAATTTTTACAACGATTCTTTTTCTTTCCATCACATTTCCTCCAGTTCATCAATCATGGTCGCCACTTGTCTTACTACATGAAAATGTTTGTTAAATAACAATAAAAAAACCTTTTCATCCTAAAAATTAGGACGAAAAGGTTTGCTTTCCGTGGTACCACCTACATTGAATATCTTGAGATATTCCACTTTCCTCATAACGCTTGAGACTGCGCCTAGTTTGGCTAGGACGTTTCACGAAGTAGGTTCAGTAGTCTTTTTTGTACAATGCCTTGCAGCCGGTGGGCATCGCTCTCTAAGCAATTAGTTTCTACGTACTAGTCTTCGTTCGCTTTGTTGGTATTGATTATTGTAGAGAGGTCCGTACCATATATTATGACCACAGGCTCTCGTTCGTACTAGTAATTGAATAAAGAATGCACTACTTCTGTGTGTCTGTCAAGCTGAATAGAAAAATTCTGTAAAAATGAGGACAAAATGCTGAATTTGCGAACATTCTACTAAAAAGGGGATGTCCTAAAACATACTTAAAGTGACAAATAGATAAACAAATTATTTAAACCACCAAATGGCGACAAATAAAGGTAACATCGCCAAAATCATCACAAAAAAACTCCACAATATTTGTTTTCCTGTTGTCATATTTTTTGGCTTAATGCTCATTTTTTCATAGAGTTGGTTGATGGCGCGTTGCTCTTTTGCGTAGAGCATTGATTGAAATTCATCATAATCTTGTATATAACTTGACGGGGTTCTGGGGCTGAAACGTAAATTTCGGATATCGTCCGTTATATCTTTCTCGCCAATCCGATAAGTAATAACTGGTGCCAAGCCAGAGGATTGCGTTGCTTGAACGTCGATATCATGTGTTTTCATTTTATAAAAGACATTCCCTTGCTCGTCCTCCAATTCTTGAACAATATCGCTTACTGCCATCGACGAATCACCTCTTTCTTCATACAATATGGACCAAAAATATAGTATTAATTTTCATTATAATGCATGGGCGAGGAAAAATGTTATGTGAACGAGCATTAATTGAAACAATAAATTTTTTGTAAAAATTCTATATATAGTCATAAACTCACAACTAAAGTAGCGAGTGTCGTGTAGTATAATGAAAATACAACCATTCTAATTATGGTTTTTTCTAAAGTTAGTGGAAAGAAGGAGAATAATTGGAATTTTCAACGTTACTAACGTTTTTAGGTGCAGCAATCATATTAACAGTAATGCCAGGGCCGGACAATTTATTTGTCCTTGCGCAAAGCATTACACAAGATAAAAAGGCAGGCATTGCGACTTCATTAGGTCTATGTTCAGGTTTGCTTGTTCATATCGGAGCTGCAGTTTTAGGAATTTCAGCTATTATTTATCAATCAACGGTTATCTTTTCCATTGTCAAATTTGCAGGTGCCGCCTATTTATTATATTTAGCATGGCAATCATTGCGAGCAAAAGATGATCCATTTACATTGAAGCAACAAAATATTCAAGCTTTTGGTTTGCTGTATCGCAAAGGAATCTTGATGAATGTGATAAATCCAAAGGTTTCTTTATTTTTCTTAGCACTATTGCCACAGTTTGTAAATCCAATACACCGCTATGTGGCGTTACAAATGCTTATTTTGGGTATGGTATTTTTAGTGCAGGCACTGATTTTATTCTCGTTATTTAGTATTTTTGCAGGGAAAGTTAAAAAAGGTATAGGGAAGCCAGCAATTGCTAAACGCTCGAATATGGTACAAGGCATTCTATTTACCTTTATCGGTATACAAATCGCACTAAGTAAACAATAAAAGGAGGAGGCTATATGGCAATTTTACATATTACCTTTAGCTTGTCTACACACGGTTCTATTAAACACGCGATACGACAACACCATTTACAGCGAGAAGAGTCGGTGATTTGTGTCAATGATGTTTTCTCAATCGGACCACTTGCAAGCTTGGAAAATCGAAAAAATTGGTTAGAATCTAATGTTTTTAAGGATATAGAAGAAAAAGAATTATACGAGGACATCCATAAGAAGTGGACGAAATCAATCGCCAGCATCCCTTGTGATTTGGATGTTTGGATTTGGTATAGCCAAAATTCACATGAAGAAATTGGTTTGCGTTATGTAATGAGCGAGTTTGTAACTAAATGCAGCATGGTATTTGGAATAGATACAACCGCAGCTTTAAACCGAATTCATCCAGATATGTCTATTCGCCATACTGGAGAACTATCATCGGACTTGCTTATGAAACTTCGATCGGATGCTAAACGGTTTACTCTCGAGGAGTGTCGGCGACTTGCTAAAGAATGGGAAGAGCTAAAGCAAAATCCAAGTACATTGCGAGTTTGGCAAAATGGTATTGTTCATGCAGAGGAGGACAGTTACGATGCAACTATTATTGAATGTGCAAAAGATTTACAAGCTAACAACGAGGAGCTATGGCTTTCACCAGTGAACGTCATTGGGCGAACTTTCAATAAAATCGAGGACTACATGAGCGAAGCCTTTTTAGAATATCGAATTTTCACCATGGCTAGGCAAGGGTTATTTGAAATTAGCGGTGACACGACGGATATGTTTTCTTATCAAATAAAATATATAGGGAAATAATTAGTTTCCTACAATAACTTTTAAATCATAAAATTAAAAGCGGACGAATGCTATAAAGCATCCTTCCGCTTTTAGTCGTTGTTCCTTGAAGGTCCCATTTTCTCATAATAATCAAAGACAAATTTCTGAAATTGTCGTGCGGAAGGGGAAAGGTAACGATTTTCAATCCAAGCCATTCCGATAATACGTTCACAGACCATATCTTCAACATGAATTTTTACGACTTTTTTTGGATTAAGATCTTCATCATCAGGTAGTAGTGATACGCCAAGGCCGGCGCCTACAAATCCCGCAACGGTCGAGACCTCATCTCCCTCATAAGTAATTTTAGGTTTAATGCCCGCTGCGTTTAATAATCGATCTGCAGTACGGCGCAATGCATAGCCTTTTTTCATAAGCACAAAGTTTTCATGCTCCAGTTCCTTCATTGTAATGCTTTTACGATTGGCAAGGTGGTGATCAATTGGCACCATAATGTAAAGCTCATCTCGCCACAGTTCCTTCCAGCATACAGGTGGTTCTGTGTTAATAGCTGCAAGTAGGCAAAGATCAAGCTCACCTGCAAGTAATTGCTTTAATTGTGAGTGTGAATAGTTTTGTGTGAAATGAAAGCGGATTTGCGGGTGTTGCTGACGAAAGGCGCGGATCAAATCAGGTACAATACTTGTTCCAAGTGTATGTAAAAAGCCCAGTGACACATCTCCAAGCTCAGGATTATTAAGCTCTTGTAATTCTAAAACAGCCTTTTCATATTCTTTGCGCATACGCTGCACTCGATATAAAAACTGTTCTCCATAACGATTTAGCATGATGGAACGTCCTTGGCGGTCAAATAAAGGAACACCTAATTCCTCCTCAAGCTTAGAGATTGAGCGACTAAGTGCAGGCTGTGAAATCGCTAATACATCCGCAGCACGTGTCATATGTTCAAGCTTTGCTACTGTTGCAAAATACTCCAATTGTTGCCATTCCATTTTTTTCACCTCCAATAATAGTATTACTATTAGTTACCTGCATTATAACGGTAAAAGTATAGGAAGTATAGGCAACGTGGAAAAATTTTATATAGTATAACAAAGGAATTTTAATAAAGTAATTTTTATTATTTTTAACCATCCCTAAATGGTGATTATACAAGGCTTCGACCTCACATCATTCATGCATGAAAGGTATCGAAACGATAAAAACTATAAATTGTACATTATGAATAAAGGGTGTTAAGATAGACACATAAAATACACAAATACAAATTTCCGTGAAGGGGATATTATAAAATGAAGTTATCAAAGCCGCAACCTCTAACAATTGAGGGAGGCAAAAAAGCCGTACTATTACTGCATGGATTTACAGGTAGCACAAAAGATGTGAAAAAGCTAGGGGAATTTTTATCAACACGTGGTTATACTGTTCATGCACCTATCTATAGTGGTCATGGGGTAGAACCAGAAGCCCTACTTGAAACAAAGCCTGAAGACTGGTGGAATGATGTAGTAGAAGGCTACAACTTCCTAAAAAATAAAGGCCATGAAGAAATCGCAGTAGTAGGAATTTCACTTGGCGGTGTCTTTTCGTTAAAAGTAGCAGAGCAATTTCCTGTTAAAGGAGTTGTTGCCATGTGTGCGCCGATAACACGCGATAGCTCAAAAGGATTATTTACACGTTTATATAACTACGCAAGACTATATAAACACTTTGAAAACAAATCAAAAGACCAAATTATCTCTGAATTACATGAATTGCGAATTACACCAAAAGATTCTTTAGATGGCGTTACACGCTTAACTGAAGAAACGCGTGAAGATTTACCAGCTATTAAAGCACCAACTTTAGTACTGCAAGGATTATTAGACGATGAGCTATATCAACAAAGCGCTCCGTTTATTTTAGATACAGTTAAAACAGATGATAAAGAAATTATTTGGTATGAAAATTCAGGTCATATTATCACATTAGATAAAGAACGTGAGAAAGTTTATGAAGACGTGTACAATTTTTTAAACCATATTGAATGGTCCGTTGCAAACTAAGAGCTGTCTTCTGACAGCTCTTTTCATTTTTTACTTTTCCTTATTAGCTAGTAACTGTACGATTAGCAATCAACTACGCAAAAACTATTGTTTTTATAATAAATGCCTGTTACCATAGTGAAATTGTAGTGAAAATTCATTCGATTTAACTTGTTTTAGCAACCCCTCTACTTCTATAAGTGGGACGAACCAATAGCCACTGAATTAAGTGAAAGCTTAAACTTGTCTGAATCAGGTTAAAGCCCCGGCTGCTATCACAGATTTTTACAAGTGCTTTTCGAGCAAGCTCGAAAAAATCTGGACGTAACTACGCCAAGGTAATTTGCTATAGTTAAACACATCTAAGGAGTACATCAATTATGCAAAAGAAAATACCTTTTTCTACTTATGCAGTCATAGGAACGATGTTATTTGGACTGTATTTTGGAGCGGGGAATCTTATTTTTCCAATTCAACTTGGACAACTTGCAGGAACAAACTTTTGGTTTGCACTGATCGGTTTTTTAGTTACCGCGATCGGTTTACCATTTTTGGGCATTTTAGCGATTGGTTTATCGGGCAGTAATGGTCTGCGTGATTTAGCGAGCCGTATTCATCCTTTATTTGGCGTTATTTTTTCACTAGCGCTATACTTAACAATCGGTCCCTTTTTTGCAATTCCTCGAACTGCTACAGTACCATTTGTCGTTGGTTTTGAACCGTATATCAATGCGGAATATACAACAATTTTACTAGCGCTGTTTAGCTTTATATTTTTTGCAATAGTTTATTATTTCTCGTTAAATCCGGCGAAGATTATGGACTATATAGGTAAGGTGTTAACACCAGCTTTTTTAGTTGTATTATTTATTTTAATTATTATTAGTATTGTGAAGCCGATGGGTCATTTCCAACAGCCAATCGGTGATTATATCCAGTCTTCCTTTATGACAGGCTTTAAAGAAGGCTACAATACGATGGATGCACTAGCGTCACTAGCATTTGGTATCGTCGTTATCAATGCTATTAAAAGTGCAGGTATTACAGATAGAAAAGAAATTGCCAAGGCAACATGGACATCAGGTATCTTTGCGATGGCATTGATGACACTAATTTACGGGCTCATTACGTATATGGGCGCATCGAGTATTGAGGCTGTCGGAACATTTGAAAATGGTGGATTAATTTTCGCAGCAGTAGCTGACCATTATTTTGGCTCATTTGGTGCGATTTTATTGGCTGTAATTATTGTGCTAGCTTGTTTAAAAACAAGTATTGGCTTAATTACTTCTTGTAGTGAATTTTTCCATGAAGTTTTCCCAAAAATAAGCTATAAATGGTTTGTTTTCATTTTGTGTGTTGTGTCATTTTCAATTGCCAACTTTGGTTTAAATAATATTATTCAATTTGCGATTCCAGTGTTGATGTTCTTATATCCACTTGCGATTGTCCTTATTTTACTTGCTTTAAGCTCTTCGCTATTTAACAATAAGCAAACAGTTTATGCATCTGCAATGTTCTTAACATTTTTCGTTAGCCTAATCGATGGCTACAATGCACTCGTTAATAGTATTCCAGGTGCAAAATTAAGCCTGTTGGATTCAGTAGCTGAGTTGTATTCAAATGTTTTACCTTTGTATAATATCGGTTTAGGCTGGATTTTACCGGCTGTAATTGGTGTCATTATTGGATTAGCAATGCCATCAAGAAAAGTATCAACAATTAACTAACATATAAGAAAGCACACACATAATAAATGATGGATGTGTGTGCTTTTATTTGTAAAAATATTATATGCAGAAAATTTATTCAATTTAATTTATAATGATACTTAGTATTGTTTTAAGGAGTGAGCATATGCATGAGATTTGGATGTTTACAGCAGTGGCATTGATGATTGTGATGGTGCCTGGAGTGGATTCGCTTCTAGTGTTAAAAAATACAATCATCCATGGAAAGAAAGCAGGTTTTTTTACAATGTTGGGGATTATTCTTGCTCTTGTAGTTTGGACAACCCTTGCTGTACTTGGCCTAGCTACGATTATCTCAAAATCAATGGTCGTATTTTTAGCGATAAAATATGCAGGTGCCGCGTATTTAATATATTTAGGCATACAATCTTGGCGTGCAAGGGCACAAAATATGATATTACAAGAAGAGCGACCTTTACAGGAAGATCCAGAAAAAAATGTATCGCTTAGCTGTATGACCCAAGGCATTACGACTGATCTATTAAACCCAAAAACATTGCTATTATATGTAACGTTAATGCCTCAATTTATTCAGCCAAATTTTAATATAAACTCTCAATTAATCGTGTTAGCAGGCATTTTAATCGCGTTATCAATTGTTTGGTTGGGCATTGTGATACTCGTTATGAATGTCATCCGAAAATGGTTTATGAAACAGACGGTGCAGGCAATATTTAATAAAATTACGGGTGTTATGTTAGTAGGAATTGGCATACGTATTGCAACTGAAAAAGTATAGAGCGAGAAAAATGCACGCAAAGGTATATTCCTTTGCGTGCATTTTGAATAGGCTTAGTAAGCAGTCCATCCACCATCAACGGCAATGATTTGTCCATTCACAAAGCTTGCTTCATCTGAGCCTAAGAAAATAGCAAGTTGTGCAATTTCTTCGGGTTGTCCAGCACGTGGATTGATTGCTAATCCTAGTGATTGACGAGCCGCACCAACTTCGCTCATATTAGTCATTGTTGCAGCGATATTTGTCATAACAGCACCTGGTGCAATACCATTACAACGAATGTTTTGGTTAGCATACATAAATGCTGTATTTTTTGTTAAACCAACTACGGCATGTTTAGATGCAGTATAGGCAGCACCAGCACGAGCACCGTATAATCCGCCAGCAGAAATATTATTAACGAAAACACCATGTCCTTGCTCAAGGAAAATCTTTGTTGCCATGCGCATTGAACGCATAACAGCAGTTGTATTTACGGCAAATACTTTATCCCAACGCTCGTCAGAAATCTCACCGACAGGCTCCATACCATCCATAATGCCCGCATTGTTAACTAAAATATCTAATTTACCATATGCATTTTTTGTTTCATCGAATAAGCGTTGCATGTCCTCAGTCGAAGCAACATTTGTTTGTATAGCAATAGCTGTGCCGCCATTTGCTTGAATACCATCAGCAACAGTCTGTGCACCGTCTAAATTTAAATCTGATACAACAACTTTAGCACCTTCTTTTGCATAACCTTCTGCAATTGCTTTTCCCATACCTGAAGCTGCACCTGTAACGATTGCTACTTTACCTTCTAATCTCATGTCAAAAGACCTCCTATTAGATCGAATTTTCCTGAGGACAAAGTTACTTTGTCCTAAAGCTTAACCAGAAATAAATAGATACTCGCATCTACTACTTCTGGTTATGTATTGAACATGTGTTCATTAAAATATTATAATACTCATGTAAGCGATTTCAATATGCAGAATTCGTAGAACTGTTCAGTAATCAACACATTTAAATTATTTGTTTAATATGGGGGTGAAAATTTTGACCGTTAACGATTTGCGAGTAGTAAAAACAAAGCAAGCGTTACATAATGCATTGCTTACTTTGTTAAGCGACAAACCGTTAGAAAATATCTCGATTGCGGAAATATGCCGTGTAGCAAAAGTGAATAGGGGCACATTTTATTTACATTATGAACAAAAAGAGAAGCTGTTTGAGGAATACTTTCAGGAAATTGTGGAGGATTTATATAATTCCTATGAGGAACCATACCGTGCTGCATCGACCATTATTAAAAATGAGCTGGATCCAAATACAATTCGAATTTTTCATCATATAGAACGGTTTAAACGATTTTATCGAATCGTCTTTTCAAAAAATGTACCACTAACCTATTATTATATGTTATTTAATGAAATTCAATCGCTTTTAAAAAGAGACTTAGCACAAAATAAAATAGGCAAAATAACAACTGACTTTTATAGTGCCTATCAAGCAAATGCAATTATCGGCATGATTATTGAGTGGTATCGGCATGATTTTGCCGAAAGTGCTTGTGAACTAAATCAGCAGTTTGCGGCAATTTTACGTTTTGAAGAAAGTTACGACAATCGCCGGTAATCCACGGTAAAACGCCGGTAAATCCAGGGGAATCGCCGGTAATCACGGAGAAATCGCCGATAAACTCATGCCAATCGCCGGTAAAACATAGTAAAAAGAGTTAGATTGATAGCAGTCAATCTAACTCTTTTTTTTCTTATAGCTTAGCCTTTTTTTATTGAGGTGTAGTTACGCTTAATTTTTGTTCCATTTTAGGTCTTTTTAGGGCAACCGCAACGGTAGCAACAACGAGTGTGACAGCAATGATAATAGCTAACGAACTACTATTATGAATTAGACTTTCAGAGCTACCTCCAAATATTATTGTATAATAGCCATCAGCCCCGTAAGTTGCTGGCAAAAGGGAAGCGACGCGATGATAAAAGTCTGAAAGCATAGCATTCGGAACGAGTACGCCAGATGTGACAAGTTGTAAGGAAAGTGCGCAAATATTAAAGACCATGCCGAGATTACCAAATACAATGACAAAGACCTGTGCTAAACATAGAAAAGCCCAAAACATGAAAGCTTGGAATAGATATATAGTGAAAAAGCTTTCGTTACTTGAAATTGTAAATAAATGCATCAATCCTATTGTTAGTAATGGAAGAATAAAAGCAACGGCAATATTTACAAGCTGTCTAGCAAAAAATAAAGACCATTTCGAAACAGTATGCTGTACGATTTCAGCTGCCTGCTGATGTTGCATAATCATCACCATTGCACCGACAAATGATGAAATAATAACCATTAACGGTACGAAATTTGCCGCAAAGCCTTTGACGTCATTCGTTTTAATAATAGTAGATTCAACTGTTCGGTCTTTTACACCCATAATGGTTGAAGCAACAGTATCTTGAATTTGAAGTGCTGTATTTTGTTCTAAAGGAAGCTGTGCAAACTGTTGTGAAAATGCCTTTATCATCTCTCCTTGCTGTACAGGGTACAGACTATGATTGACTTCCTCTGTAGCTTGCTTTGCTACGCTCTCCATCATTGTTTTGGCAAGGCTTGCGTTCGCTTGATTTATGGAATAAACAATTTTAGCTTCTTCTCCAGCCTGTAACTGGGCAGAAAAATCAGCAGGTATGTGAATAATCATATTTATATGTCGCTGATCCAAATCTTTTTCTGCCTTTTTAATCGAGGTGAACTCTTTCGTAGCAAAAGGCAATGATTCTTTCAATCCGCTAATGACTTCTTGACCAACAGCTGAATCTTCACTCATCAAGCCAATCGTTAAGTTATTTGCTCTATCACTTATGCCGTCGTATGCGGTCATCCAGATAGAAAAAAATATTAATTGAAATGCAATCGTAGCGGCAATACCAATATAAGTTTCGCGAATTTTAAATAAAGCTTGTAATCCTTTCATTATAAACCTCCTATAAGTAAGTACTTACTTGCACCTCTGAGAAAAATTTTTTCTAGGAAATTAATCCCCTAGAAAAAATTGCAACACTTGTGTTAATCAGTTCTTCAGTTGGAAGGGTAGAAACGGTCGTACCTAATCGAGCGCGTGAAATAAAGTGACCGAAATTAAGGGCAATAAGAGAAAGTGCAGCGGCTTCATAGTTGACCTCACGGATTTTCCCTTTATGGTGCATCTCCTCAAAATATTGAATTAACTCATTTTTGAAGATAAGGGGAACATTAGCTATTTCATTACTGATTTCTGGAAATTGCATTGATTCCTTAAAGCCAATCATCACAAGGTCCTTTATAGACATCATATATTCAAAATATTTCATTGAAAAATGATTTAAATCTGTTTCTAAATCCCATGTAACCTCTTCATGCATCATTTTTTGCAAAATAGGGTTGTAAGAAAATCTGTCCACAATGGTCTTTAAAATCCCTTGTTTATTGCCAAAGTGGCGAAAAATCGTTACTTCATTGACCTGTGCTAAGTCGGCAATTGCCTTCGTTGTCGCTGCGGTGTAGCCCTTTTCACTTATTAGCTGTATGGCTGCTTCAATAATTCGTTCTGCTGTTTCTTTCGTTGTCAATAAAATACATCCTCCAATGCAAGTGATTACTTACATATTAACATGAGTGATTTGTATTAGCAATAGCTCAAAAAGAATCATTCGCCAGTTTTGGCATTGACAACTATATCGGGCGCTGATATATTTTATTTATATCGTCAGTCGATATATTGTTTGGCGATATAGAGGGAGGTATTTTTTATGACACAAACACAGGAATATCCGCCTTTAACAGAGGGTGTTTATTATATTTTATTAGCATTATTCGAAGCTCGTCATGGCTATGGCATTATGCAATTAGTCGAGGAAATGAGTAAAGGTCGTGTTCGTCTTGGCGCAGGTACGATATATGGCGCTATTAAAACATTGTTGGAACGACAATGGATAGAAGCATTAGATGGTGATGGTCGTAAGAAGGAATATATAATTACGGAAAGTGGGAAAAATGTAATAGAATATGAAATTTTACGATTAAGGGAACTTTTTGACAATGGTATCCGTATAACAAATGGGAAAGCCTAAAACGCATTTTTTATAAGAGGTGTTGATATGAAAAAAATTAAATTTCGCTTTTTTCTGGACTATGAAAAAGAAGAGAAATGGGTCAATAAAATGGCCGAACAAGGATGGCATTTACGAAGAAATATAATCAGCTTCTTTGTATTTGAACAAGGCGAGCCTGGAAAATATATTTATCGTAATGAATTGGTAGTAGGTGAAAAGAAAGATTATTGTGAATTTTTAGAGTCGTTAAATATTGAATGTGTTTCTAAATTCGGTGTTTGGGCATATTATCGTAAAGAAGCAGCTGATGGAGCATTTGAATTATACTCAGATGCACCTTCTAAAATAAAATATTTAAAATCAATTAGTAGGCTGTTTATTCCAGTTGCCATTCTAAGTATTTTAATAGGATTTTTCAATATATTCACGGGGCTTACAGCATCTCCAACAACGTTTATATCTATTAATCTTGGTTTTTTAAATGTATTTTTAGGGGTTTTAATGTATGTACCAATTAGAAAAATTCAAAGACGCAAAAAGCATCTAGAACATGATTTACATATATTTGAGGGGTAAGGAGGATAAATATGACATTACAATTACAGCAGGTCACAAAAAAGTACAAAGATTTCACAGCGGTTGATAATTTAAATTTCACGATTGAAAAAGGGGAAATTTTTGGATTAATTGGTCAAAATGGTGCAGGAAAGACAACGACATTCCGCATGATTTTAGACTTGCAGGAAACTACAGCAGGCACGATATCATGGAATGGAAAGCCTGTGAATTCAATAAACCGTGACGTCCTTGGTTATTTACCAGAGGAACGTGGAATTTTCCCAACAATGAAGGTTGAGGAGCAGCTCTACTTTTTCGGAGAGCTACGAGGCATGAAAAAAGCAGAGCTTAAGATGGATATTGATTTCTGGATTAGCCGTTTTGATTTAGAAGAAAAACGCAAAGATAAAGCGGAGACGTTGTCTAAAGGAAATCAACAAAAGGTACAGTTAATTGCAAGCTTTATTCATAAACCACAATTTTTAATTTTAGATGAGCCTTTTAGTGGTCTTGACCCAGTGAATAAAGATTTACTGAAAGATGCCATTTTACTGCTAAAAGAACAAGGAACAACGATTTTATTTTCGAGTCACCAAATGGATAATGTCGAAGAACTTTGTGATCACTTATGTCTTCTGAAGCGGGGAGTATCACTTTTTTCCGGCAGTTTATTAGATTTAAAGAAACAGTATGGCAAAACGAAGCTGTCTGTACGAACTGATTATTCTACTACGGAGTTACTTCAGCTCGAAGGTGTTAAAGACATACGTGTGGAAAAAGAGCAAACAGTGTTAATGCTTGAGGATGAGCATTATGCAGAAAGTATTTTCCAACGTTTATCTGCTGGTAAGTACATCGAAAAATTTAGCTTAGACTATTTAACACTGGATGAAATTTTTAAAGATAAGGTAGGTGGCAGCATTGTCGAAGTTTAGTTTGTTAATGAAGCAATTATATAGATCAAAATTGAAATCAAAATCATTTATTTTAATGACGCTTCTATACGTGCTTGCAATGTCTGTTGCTATTTTTTGGTCAGATATTAAAGAGCTCTTCACAGGGAACGATGAAGCACAGCAAATCGCTATTGTTAATGATACGACAGCAGATTTAAGTGGAATCTTTGTGTCTAATAGTGATATGGCGTTTATTCAAGATGAGACAAATCTAGAGAAGTTAGAGCAAAAAGTAAAAGATGGGGAACTTGCTGCTATTGTTGAAGTGAGTGATCAGAACGGTCAGTTGCATGCAGAAATTTCAACGTTTAAACCTTTGAAATTAAATGATCAATCGACGATATCTTCTTTATTGCAATATGCTGGACAGCATTACGCTGTACAAAAACTATCCCTATCGTCAGAGCAGGCAGCTCAAATAATGGCTGCCAAAACGATTATTTCAAATAAAAATTTAAATGAAGAAACTACTGGTGGAAAAAGTGAGGAAGAGAAACAATCAGGGCTATGGGTATCCTATGCTGTCGGCATTTTAATTTACTTCTTTATTTCCACATTTTTATCGATGATTACAACTGAAATTGCTTCTGAAAAAGGCTCACGCGCTATGGAAATGCTATTAGTAAGTGTGAAACCTGCCACGCATTTTAAAGCAAAAATTGCAGGTGTCCTGCTACTTGCAATGACACAAATGGCGATTATTGCAGTTGTCTTCCTTTTCTATGCAAAGTTCGCGAAAGACGGCGTTATTTGGGAAATGGCAGCAAGTATTGTTAAGGAATTATCGCTTGGATATGTGCTTTATGCAATCCTGTTTTTACTGTTAACAATTGTTTTATACTTGATTGTTGGCGCATTATTTGGCTCATTGGTGTCTAAAGTAGAGGAAGCAGGTCAAGTGCTAATGCCTGCAATGATGATTACCTTAATTGGCTTTTATGTAATGCTTTCGGGAATTGGTAATCCCGATACAATTATTATTAAAGTTTTCTCTTATATTCCTTTCACATCGGGTATGGTAATGCCAATGCGTATTGGAGCGACAGATATAGGTATGATTGAGCCTTTACTATCACTTGGCATTTTAGTAGTGACAATTATTGTTGCATATTTATTTAGCTTATCATTCTACAAACGTAGCGTCTTAACATATAGTACAGGCGGCGTGATTCAAAAGTTCAAAACGGTATTAAAAGTAACAACATAATGATGGAAAGCAGCTATTTAAAAGTAGCTGCTTTTTTAAATAAAGAAAACGGTAATTCCCGTTCTAATCACTCCCTTAGCGCAGACACGGCTGCAACTAATTTTAAGCTTGTCTGTTCCTGCTGAAGTGACACGCTTTCCACGCTAATCAACGTGTATAATTAACTGAAATAATTGGTACTACTAACCTGCACACAAAGGAAACGGGGTAACTTTTATAAATGCAACATGGTTAAAGTAGATGAGTTCTCTAAGCTATTGCTTACAGTCTGACGGCTATTGGGATATAGCTGTTTTCGACATCAATATACTGATTTTTAGAAAAGATGTAAGGCGGATTGAAGATTCAGTCGAATTTTTAGTTCAAACAGGCTATAATTTGAGGAGAAGGAATGATGGACTGCTCTGTGAAAGAGCTAAATACTACGCATTTAAACTGCCCATTAGACCGAAACTTTAACTAAATCGAACGTGTATTGGTAAAACAGATGAAACTTTTTCATCTACTAATCGTATGTAATAGAAGAGATTAATCGCAGGGGGTATTACTTATGTCTGAAATGAACAATGACCTATTTAAATCAAAAGATCCATTCGCAACTGAAAAACCACTACTACAACCTAACCCATTAATGCAAGCTGAACCATTGCAAACACCGACATTGATTTCTGAGCAAGAACTATCACAAATTGCTCAAAATCAGCTTGCTTTAAAGAAGGATCCAGAGGTTCATGCACTTGCTCAAAAAATTGATGTAAAAGACCAAATCGCTATGTTAGAGCTAGGAAAAGAAACGGCGAATGGCATTTCTACATTTTCAGATAAAATGCTGGCAACAATGAGAGCTAGTAAGCTGGAAGAATCCAGTGTATTGTTAAATAATTTAAATAAAGTGATGGATAAATTCGATCCGCAAGATTTTGCAGAACAGAAAAAAGCGGGCTTTCTTACAAAGTTGTTTAGCAAAGGAAAAGAACAATTAGAAAGATTTTTATCTAAATATGACAGCATGAATAAAGAAGTTGATGTAATTTATCGTGAAATTCAAAAGTATGAAGTTGAAATGAAACGTAATACTATCGACTTGGAAAACTTATATGACCAAAACTTAGATTATTTCCAAACATTAAGTAAATTTGTTGCGGCGATTGAAGTAAAGGCAGATGAAGTTCGTGCTGCATTACCAATGTTAGAGCAAAAAGCGCAAACAGGTGACCAACTAGCTGCAATGGAATTTGAAACGATGCAACGTGCTTTAGAATTACTTGAGCAGCGACGTTATGATTTAGAAATGGCACAGCAAGTATCGTTCCAATCTGCACCACAAATTCGCTTAATGCAGCAAGGTAATAATCATCTAATCGGTAAAATAAACTCTGCATTTGTAACGACTATTCCAATTTTTAAACAAGGTTTAATCCATGCAGTAACATTAAAGCGCCAAAAGCTTATCTCAGATTCAATGAGTGAACTGGATCGCCGCACAAATGAAATGCTTGTGCGCAATGCAGAAAACATTAGCAAAAACAGTGTCAATATTGCACGCGCTGCTGGTAGCCCAAGCATTAAAATCGAAACTATTGAAACAACATGGCAAACAATTATGGCCGGTATTCAAGAAACAAAGCAAATTCAAGCAGAAACTGCGAGAAACCGCGAGGAAGGTCGCAAACGTATCGAAAAATTACAGCTTGAATATGAAAAATTAAAAAAAATGTAATGATTGCATAGACTGTCAACAAACTCGAAAACATATGGAGTTTGTTGACAGTCTTTTTTTATTAAATATTTGTTGAACTTGAGATGATTCCATTTCACTCAAAAAATCTTGCTATATTATGGGGAATACTACTACTTTAAAAGTTAATAAGTACAACATTATATTTTCATATAGTGAGTCCGACGAGTAACTTTAGGTGCAAAAAATGCATTCAAAGTTACAACTATTTTGGAATAATGTACAGAATTTTCTTGCAATTAAGTTATTAACATGATATTTTGTTTTTATAAAAGGTTAAACGATTTACTAAAACGTTTAACTAAAGGCAAGGAGATTTGATATGACAACTCTGAAAGATATTGCAGAACACGCTAATGTAAGTGCTTGTACCGTTTCTAGATATTTAAACCAAAATATTGTTGTGAAAAAAGAAACAGAGGAAAGAATCCAACTCGCTATTAAAGAACTGGGATATGTACCAAATGTAGTTGCAAAAGCATTAAAACGTAAGGAAACTACGAATGTTGCGGTAATCTTACCAAAGATTAATAGTCTTTATTATTCTGAGATCACTTCTGGAATCAGTCAAACTTTAGGAAAACATCATTATAATTTATTTATTTATGAAGTAGACAATTTAAATTTAAGTGAAAATGAAATACTACAACTTATGCGTGAAAATATGGTAGCTGGAATTATCATTATTGGGTTATTTTCGGACCTATCATTTAAAGATAATATTCCTAGTTTTTTAGAATGTGGTATTCCTGTTGTCTATGCAAATAGATGTATTCCGTACTCCGGTTTTCCATTAGTGTATCCGGATTTAACCAAAGCAGGTAGGATAGGGGCAGAATATCTATTTTCAAAAGGTAAAAATAAATTAGCTTTAGTTCATAAAAAGTTGCCTAACGATGTACTTGAATTATTCTTGGAAGGAATTAGTCAAGCAAGCAAGTATGAGCAAAAGCCTTTAATTATAGAAATCGACGATAATATGAATTTATCAAAAGATTGTGTGCCAATTCTTCTTGAAAACAATATTGATGGTGCATTTGTCCTGAATGAATTGAGTGCAGTTTATTTAACTAAGGCACTAGTTCATCGTGATGTTCGGATATGTGAGGATCTTGCTGTTTTGAGTTTGGGGAATTCTCTATTGTCCCAAATTTCTACACCTGAGCTAACTTGTGTGGATTTGCAGAATCAGGAATTAGGCATAAGAAGTGCTGAGATTATTCTGAGTGAAATTCAAAAAGAAAAGTTTGAGCCAGTAACTATTTTAGAACCGTTTATTGTTGAACGGAAATCTTCATGATTTTTGTAAAATAAATTTAAATAGAAGCAAATATAAGGAACTATTGGTTAAACGTTTAACTATTTTTCATTAATTTAAAAAGATATTCTAAATTAGTTAAACGTTTAACCAATTTAATCTGAAGTTAATGTACCAATGTGGTTAAACGATTAACAAAAGAAATACATCTATTTAGTTAATCGTTTAACCACTACTATTAAAACAATTAGTTAATCGTTTAACTAATAAGTTATTTTCGATAGGTTAAGAGCACTGCTCTTCTTATAAAACATCAATATATAACGAAAGGGAGAACGAACTATGAAACAAAAAGAGACGAATCATCTTGAGAAAGTCCGGGATATTTACGAGATTTTAAACGGTAGAATGGAAGCAGATCTGCTTATTAAAAATGTAAATATTTTGGATGTGCATGGGGAAACGGTCTATCAAGGGTCTTTACTAATCTATGATAAGCGTATTGTAGCTCTAAATCCAGATGAATCAATCGCTAAAGTAAAAGAAGTATTTGATGGACAAGGGCTATACGCTATTCCAGGATTAATAGATGCACATTTGCATTTCGAATCTCAGCTGGCTCATCCAGTAGCCTTGGGCGAAGCAATGGTCCCTAATGGAACAACGACAATATTTGCGGAAACCTTAGACCTTCTAAGTGCAGCTGGTGAGGATGGGGTAAGAGCGGCTCAAGGTCTATTCCGTGATTATGAAAAATTGCCCTACAGATTATATGCATTTGCCCCTGGAAAGAAAGTAGCAGCATCGGTAACGGAGGAAGTCTTAAATATGGAGCCAGTAATCGGGCTAGGCGAATTTGAACATTTTACTTATAGTAAGGGGGATGAGGATGACTTCCTGAAGGCTTCCTGGGTAAGAGAAAAAGGGGGATTTATGAACGGGCATTGGGGCTTGACTGCTCTTCCAGATATGATCTTAAATTATTTACCTGCCATTGGTACATCCAATAATCATGATGTTTGGAATGGGGACGATATTGAGAAAAGTATTCGTTACGGTTTTCCAACCCAAATTAAGTTTGGTGTAGGGAGCAGTGAAGTAATAAAAACATTGCTTCGTTCCATTGTAGACCGTAAATTTCCAACAGATAATTTTATGTTATGTACGGATAATATCTCAATTGAAAGGTTACTTAAGATGGGGCATATGGATTGGATTATCTCACTCTGTACGGAGATGGGGATCAGCCCGATAAAAGCTATTAAAATGGCAACATTAAATACAGCCAAATCCTACCACATGGAAGATCAAATTGGATCTTTAACACCTGGGCGTTTTGCAGACATTGTATTGACAGACAGCTTATCGAAAATAAATCCACTTTATGTATTTAAAGATGGTGAATTGATTGCACAGGGCAAAAAATTATTAAAGAAAATCGAGATAGACTACTCTTCCATGTGTACGGAGGGTGTACAGGGTTTAGAGGACTTAACACCGGCTGAGTTAGACATTGTACCTTTTGAAGTTTCCGAAGATGGGAAAAAAGCAAAAGTCTATTTATTTGATGTATATGGGCGAGGTCATGAAAAGTTTTACCAAGAAATTTGGGTGCCAATAGTAAATGGCAAGATTATTCCGGAATATCAAGGTGAGAAATTAAGCCGCCTGTCTGTTATCCAACGATATGCAGATGGAAAACGCCATGTTGTAAATGGATTATTTAAAGGTGTTTATATCGAACATGGTGCAGTAGCAACTTTCTGGTCAGCGCCATCACCGTATTTCGTTGTAGTTGGACAGGAAAGTGAAGAGATGTGCTTCTGTGCAAAAGAAGTTGATAAATATTCTGGAGCATGTATTGTATCAGACGATAAAGCGATTAAAAGTGTGATGCCTCTTGAAATTTATGGCGCCATGGCTAATATGACTGTGGATGAATTAACTAATAGTGCTGACGCCATTGATGCAGCTTTGGAAGAAATGGGTAACCGCAACGAAGGGGAGCCGGTAGTGAATAAACTTTTAAGTTTGTTTATTTCTCTGCATCGTTTCCGCATCATGAAATAAGACTCAATAAATCCTGTGCATATTACTTACACCTTATTTAGGCTGTTTAGAGAAACATTTTAATGATACATGTGCGGTGAGAAAATTATTTTCTACCAAGAGGCACTAGTGCTAAATGTTCCACTCAAGATTTACATGATTGGCAATACTATAAAATTTCACAAGGGGTAAAGGGAGGATTTTTATGCAAAATGAAAGCGTTTTAAAATCCGATAAAAACAGTTTAATAAAAAGATGGATTGTATATATCATTGGAATATATATATTGTCAATTGGTGTTAGTTTAGCAATAACAGCGGGGATTGGCATTTCACCTCAAAGTGCCTTTCAAAGAGTTTTTGTTGTGCATTTTGATTGGTTAACACAGGGAAAGGCAAATTTCATTTTAGAGTGTATCATGTTAGTGTTGGCATTTTTAGTCTACAGAAAGGGTTTTAAGTTATACCATATTATGGGGCTTGTTGCTTCGGCGATATTTGCAGTTTTTTTAGATTTCAATCTATCTCTTACATTTACTTACCTCAATCTTCCTGAGTATTGGACGAAATTTTTAACACTTGTTATTGGAGATGCATTTTTAGCTTTTGGTGTATTCCTTATGCTTCAATCTAAAGTTGTTCTAATGCCTATTGATAATTTCGTTAATGCTGTTCAACTAAGGACTGGATTTAAATGGGGGAATGTTAAAACGTGCTTTGATTTGACTTTACTTGCTTTAGCACTAATCTTCGGTCTTATTTTAGCAGGTAAAATTATGTTTATTCGAGAAGGCACAGTTTTAAACGCTATACTTGTTGGACAATATATTAAACTATTTACTTACATGTACAAAAGAAATAAGGAAAAAAAAGGATTTGAAATTACTCAACCGATAGCAAAATAATTCAATTGCAAAAATAATAAACATAAACTAACTCCCCAAAGCAGCTTAATTTTGAGGAGTTTTTTATTATGATCCAACGGCTTTACTGAAAATATTAGCAAATGCATGTCAATATCGGCATAACTATTTAAAAGCTAATGGATTTCTAATATAAGATTTATTTTTCTTCATAGGCTCTGTTTTTTTAATTTTTTAGCTAGTTTCGAAGACTTGTTATGAGCTGATTTATTAAGGGTTTTCCTAAATCCTCTAATTTTGCATTATCTAACTGCAAACCCCAATAATAAATGGCTCCCATCAAACTTTGTACAATCATCTGAAAAAATTTTTCCGTAGAATCAAAGTGTCGAATTGATTGATCTTCTTTTCCTTCTTCAATTATTTGGTGAAGAATGACATACAGTTTACGATTTTCATTTGTGAAAAAAGTATGCTCATTACTTATGATGGCTGCGGAGTAAATAACCCGCATTAAATCCTTTCCCATCTCTTCCTCAATACAACGGAATACAGCTAGACAGAAGGCTTCCAGTCGTTCTATTGCTAAAGTATATTGTTGCTTCAATTCCTCATAGATATGTACATAGCTTTTGTCCATTTCCATAAAACGCATCATGAAAATGCTTGATTTAGATGGGAAATGTTGATAAAAGGACCCCTTTGATGTTTTACTTTCCTTGACAATTCGATCCACAGAAACATTATCGTAGCCAAGTGTTTTAAATAATTCAAGTGCTACGGTCATGATATGAAGTTGTGTTTGAATGCCTTTTGTTGTTTTATTCTCTAAATCCATTATGTTTCGCTCCTTAAAGAAAGAATTTTCTAAAATGTTTGACTATTATTTATTCTCATTATATCATCAGACTATAGTCTAGTCTAATAAGGAGTGATAATAAAAATGGAAAAGCTGAGAAAAGCTGAAGAGCTAGAATTTTTGTTTAAGGATTCTATGCGTCTATTAGTAGGAGGGTTTGGCATTTCTGGTACACCGTTAACATTATTAGATGCTGTTGCGAAGTTTGAGGCAGGAAATTATGAAGTTGTCAGCAATAATCTTGGGGATGAAGGGAAAGGTCTTTATAAAGTGTTCGAGGCAGGAAAAATCGATAAAGCAATTGGTTCATTTTTCACGATTAACAAAGAAGCTATAATGGCTTGGTCAATGGGAAATTTAAAAATTGATTTAATGCCCCAAGGTACTTTAGCAGAGGCAATTCGTAGTGGGGGTGCTGGCATCGGTGGTTTTTATACGCCAACTGGTGTTGGAACGAGACTAGCAGAAGGAAAGGAAGTTCGAGAGATTGATGGTGTTCGTTATTTATTTGAGAAGGCAATCAAAGGGGATATTGCCCTCATTAAAGCCGCGAAAGCCGATAAAGCGGGCAATTTGGTTTATCACACAACTGCAAGAAACTTTAATCCGATAATGGCAACGGCTGCAGAAACAGTCATTGTGGAAGTCGATGAAATCGTTGAAATAGGGGAGCTAAATCCTGAGGAAATTATAACACCCCATATTTTTGTAGATTACGTTATTGAAAGTAAGTACATCAAACAAGGGGGGACCTATGTTGAAGCTAAGTAGTCGTGAAATAATTGCAATGCATATTGCAAATGAGCTAAAAGATGGCGATGTAGTCAACCTAGGCGTGGGAATTCCAACGCTAGTCTCAAAATATATTGATGATAAAAAGATATATTTCCAAACTGAAAATGGCTTAATTGGCATGGGGCCACCGCCTCATGAAAATGAGCAAGATATAGATTTAATAGATGCCGGGAAAGCTCCTGTCACAATTACGCCAGAAGCAGCTTTTTTTGATAGCGCTTTCTCATTTGCGATGATACGAGGGAAACATGTGGATGTAGCTGTTCTAGGCGCATTGGAGATTGATTGTTATGGCGAAATTGCGAACTGGTCTGTACCGAATCAACCCATTTTAGGTGTCGGTGGCGCAATGGATTTAGTCGCTGGTGCGAAGAAGGTAATTGTAGCAAGTACCCTTTTCACCAAAAATGGTTCTTCTAAACTTGTAGAAACTTTAACGTTGGATTCTAGCGGTGAGCGTCGTGTTAATCAACTTGTTACGGAGTATGCGAACTTTTTATTCCAAAATGGTGAGATTTTCATTAAGGATATTTATGGGGATTTAACATTTGAAGAATTAGAATCACGCATTGGATTACCATTAAAACGAAAAATTAGTATCTAATTGAAGGAGGAAGCCTATGTGGAGTTTAATTACGATTACAATTTCATTAATATTATTAATCGTATTAGCACTAAGAGGATTTAGTATTATCATTATTGCTCCAGTTGTAAGCTTATTCGTTATGGTGACGAATGGGTTTCCGATTTTAGAAACGTTCCAAGAAACGTACATGACTGGTTTTATCAATTACGTTCGAAATTATTTTCTAATTTTTTTATTTGCAGCAATGTTCGGTAAGCTAATGGATGATAGTGGAGCGGCTCGTCAAATCGCCAATCTTTTACTTCGAATTATCGGAAAAGATAGTAAATATAAAGTGTTAGTAGCAATTATGGTTATCTGTGCGTTCTTAACGTATGGTGGTATAAGTTTATTCGTAGTTATTTTCGCAGTATTACCAATAGCAAAGCCATTATTCAAAGAGTTAGATATTCCGTGGCATCTATTTATGGCAGCGTTTTTTACAGGGATTGGGACCTTTACAATGACGATGTTACCAGGAACCCCTTCTGTACAGAACATTATCCCAACAAACTACCTTGGTACAACGGTTACAGCAGCTCCATTATTAGGGATTATCGCAGCCGTTTTTGTTATTGCGATAAACCTATGGTATATGAAATTTGCGTTAAAACGTTCAGAACAACGCAAGGAAACTTATGCAGGTATGACAAACCCAGATAATAATGGCAAAGATGGTATTAAAGATATTTACGAGGGCCGTTCATTACCAAATGCATTTTTAAGTTTAATTCCGCCAATTGCCTTGTTAATCGCTCTGAATATCTTCAAAGTTGAAATCATTTACACGCTAATGGGCGTTGTATTATTAACAACGGTATTGTTCTGGAAATACATTGAAGTCAAGAAAAATACACTTAACGAAGGCGCTGTATCAGCGGTACTGCCAATTATTAATACGAGTGCGGATGTTGGGTATGGTTCGGTTATAGCGATTACTACTGGTTTCAGTATTTTTAATGAAGCAATGGCGCAAATTCCAGGTAGTCCGCTTATTTCACTTTTCCTAGCAACTACAGCACTTGCTGGAATTACTGGATCTTCAAGTGGTGGGCTAGGAATTGCAATGGAAGCGCTATCATCGACTTACTTGAAAATGGGGTTAAATCCTGATGCAATGCATAGAGTAGCCGCAATTGCTTCGGGCGGTCTAGACTCGCTACCACATAATGGGGCTGTTATTACAATTTTAGTAGCTTCAAAGTTAACCCATAAGGATGCTTATAAACATATCTTTGTCGTTTCGGTTATTGCACCATTAATTGCAAGTATTCCAATGCTAATAGCAGCAATTTTATTATATTAATACTTAAGGGGGAAGGAAGATGATTCAAAAAATTGGGGTTATAGGATCTGGAACAATGGGATTTGGTATTGCTTTTCAATTTATCACAAATGGAATATCTGTTGTTTTACAAGATATTAACGAAGAATCTCTACGATTAGCTAGTGAAAAACTGAATACGTATCTGACAATTTTCAGGGAAGAGGGGACAGTGTTCGAAGATTCGGATAAAACGATTGTTGATCGTTTAACATTTACTACAAAAATAGAAGAGCTTGCTGATTGTGATTTAGTCATAGAATCTGCCACGGAAAATCTTGAGCTTAAGCAGAAAATTTTTAAGCAGCTTGATGAGGTTTGTGCTGATCATACAATTTTAACATCAAATACTTCAAGCTTAAAACTTTCAGAAATCGTTCGTTATGTAGAGAAGCGAAAAGATAAAGTGATGTTAACACATTTTTTTAACCCTGCGCATATTGTACCGCTTGTGGAGCTGCTTAAAGGTCCTGATACTAAGCAAGAGACATACGATGAAGTTGACACATTAATGAAAAAAGTGGGCAAAGTGACAATTAAAGTTCGTGTTGAAGTACCAGGCTTAGTAGCAAATCGTATTCAAGTAGCGTTAGCACGTGAAGCATTAGCATTGTTAGAAGACGGTGTTGTGTCAGAACAGGATTTAGAAAAGGCAATATTCGCAGGTCCAGGTTTCCGATTTGCCTCCAGTGGTTTATTGAAAATTATCGATTTTGGTGGATTGGATGTTTGGGGCATAGTACTGGATCAATTACAGCCAGCAATTGAATCTAAGGTTCGCTCGTATAGTGTGATTAAGGATAAAACTGAACAAGGCTACCTAGGTGTCAAAGCTTCTAAAGGTTTCTTTGAATATCCTGGAAAAGGTTTAGATGAATACGTAATCGAGCGTGATCGGTCATTAATTCAACAACTAAAAACATTTACTACTATTCAAAGGGGGATTGAACATGCGTAATATTTTAGTGACTGGTGCAGGTGGAGGTCTAGGATCAGCAATGGTGGAGAAGTTTGTCACTGAAGGAGATTACGTATTCGCTGCCGATGTAAAGTTAGAAGCTGCACAGGCAGTAGCTGACTTATATCCAGGGAAGGTTGAAGCAGTTGAATTAGATGTTTCAAATACAAATTCAGTTCAGCAAGTAATAAATCGTATTTGTGAAAATCACGAACTCCATGTGCTAGTGAATAATGCGGGCTTACAATACCGTGCTAGAATTGAAGATTTTCCAGAAGATCAGTGGGATTTACTTCAAAGTGTCATGCTAAAAGGACCGTTCTTAATGACGAAATATGTATTCCCGTATATGAAAAAGCAAAAACATGGTCGGATAGTTAATATTTCTTCGGTTCATGGTGAACTAGCAACACCCGAAAAAGTGGCATATGTTGCAGCAAAGCACGGTGTAATTGGTTTAACACGTGTAGCATCACTTGAAGGTGCCGCGCATGGGATTACGGTAAATGCTATTCTACCTGGACCAGTGAAAACACCTTTACTTGTGAAACAATTAAAAGATCTTGAAGAAAGTAGAGGTATGACTGAAGCAGAGGCATTAACCGAAATTGTATATCCGAAGCAAGCAATGCAACGTTTTATTACAGCTGAAGAAATTGCAGATAGTGTATACTTCATTTCTTCAAAACATGCAACGGCTATAACTGGCGAAGCACTTAATGTTTCGGGTGGGATGTAAAAAAAAGGGGGGATTAACCATGTCAGCATATATTGTAAATGGTAGTAGAACAGCATTTGGTTCTTTTGGAGGTGCCTTTGCTAATACAACTGATATCGATCTCGGTGTTGTCGTTGTAAAAGAAGCATTAAAACGTTCAGGACTTATGGCAAATCAGATTGACGAAATTGTGTTTGGTAATATTATTCAAACAACAAGTTCTTCGGCATATTTAGCGCGACACATCGGATTAAAAAGTGGTTTATCGGAGGACAGTACTGCACTTACGGTTAATCGTTTATGTGGGTCGGGCTTACAAGCAATTGTTTCAGCAGCACAAGAAATTGAACTTGGAAATATTCAAGCGGCAATTGCTGGAGGTACAGAAAATATGAGCCAAGCACCCCAAGTATTACGAGGTACACGCTTTGGATCGCCCAATAAAGCACCAATCGTAGAAGATATGTTGTGGGCGACTTTATATGATGAGGTCGCAGGATGTGGTATGGGGATGACGGCTGAAAACTTAGCGGAGAAATATGAAATATCACGTGAAGAACAAGATGAGTTCTCCTACAACTCACATAAACGTGCAGCGGAAGCTCGTCGTTCAGGTCGTTTTGCACAGGAAATTGCACCAGTATTAGTAAAGACACGTAAAGGTATGATTGAGATAACTGAGGATGAACATATACGCGAGGAGATTTCGATGGAAGCCCTAGCAAAACTAAAACCGGCATTTAAAAAAGACGGCTCAGTATCAGCAGGGAACGCAAGTGGTATTAATGACGGTGCCGCAGCAATCGTTCTTGTATCGGAAGCTTACTTACAGGAGCATCAGTTAAAGCCATTAGCAAAAATCGTCATTTCCGCAACGGCAGGTGTTGATCCAACAATTATGGGAATTGGCCCAGCTCCAGCGATTCGTAAATTATTGAAAAAAGTAAATTTAACATTAGAAGAAATCGGATTGTTTGAACTAAATGAAGCATTCGCTGCACAGTCATTAGCAGTTTTAAAGGAGTTAGGTATTAATCAAGAAAAAGTGAATGTCAATGGCGGAGCAGTAGCACTTGGGCATCCAGTCGGTGCAAGTGGTGCGCGTATTACTTACTCGCTTGCATTAGAAATGCAAAAACGAGGTGTTAGATACGGCGTAGCAAGCTTATGCATTGGCGGCGGACAAGGCATTGCTATTTTACTAGAAAATCCAACAGTGTAGTAGTGCAATATGAATTCACACTGCTTGGGGGTTTCTAACATCTAAAAACTTATAGTGCGTATTAATAGAAGTAAAAAGATTTTATTTTACAGGAAAGTTTGTTTAAAAATCATCTTATCTCTTAGCATTTTAAGAGATAAGATGATTTTTTTGTAGATATTTTTGATAATAGAATCGCGATAATAGTATATTTCCAATATAGTCTATACTGCTATTTACTATTAAAATTTAGTGGTGTATTTAAGCTAGTGCTCCTTGCATATAAACAGGGTGTTTTTTATTTTGACAAGAATGGATTTTCTCATTACGATATAATAAATGAGAATAATTATCACATAACAAGGTGAAGATTTTAAACAAAGCAATCAGTGATGTGAGCAATCTTTTACTCGTTTGTGAATGAGAAGAACGATGAACAATAAAAAAATTGACGAATGTCACAGTTAAACAAAACTAAATAGACTAATAAAAATAGTATTAGAAGCAGGATATAATATTTAGGACAGGGGTTGATGAGTAATGGAGTATCAAGTTCTTAGTCGAATACCACTAAAAAACCTAATGGATTTAAAGATTGATTTTGCTTTTAAGCATCTTTTTGGTAGTGAACGAAATAAACAACTAACAATTGTTTTTCTGAATGCTATATTAAACTGGACAGGTAGCAACAAAATAAAAGAAATAACGTTTATCAACCATGAAGTAGGTGGGGAGTATAAAGAGGATAAACAATCCCGCTTAGATATTGTCGTAAAAACAGAAAAAGAAGATATAATTAATATAGAAATACAATTAGCGAATAAAAATGACATGTTCAAACGAACTTTATTTTATTGGTCAAGGCTGTATAATTTGCAGTTACAAAAAGGAAAAGGTTATTATACACTGAATCCAACCATTACTATAAATATTTGTGATTTTACATTGTTCAAAGATATTGCTCATTATCATAGTACGTATCATTTATATGAAGATAAGACTTTACAGCGTGTACAAAAATCAGATGATGTTTTAGAAATTCATTTTATAGAAATGAATAAATTTTTAAAGGCTTGGCTAATGGAAGAACTAAATCCTATTGAAGATATAATCGTAAAATGGTTGCTATTGCTTGTTATGGTAGATGGTCGCAAGCAGAAAGTATATGAAGATATTTATAAAGTATTGGAGGAATTAGCGATGAAAGACAGAAACTTACGTGAAGCGTTTGAAGCGTGGGAAGAACTAAGTCAAGATCCAGAATCCATTATAGCGTACGAATCACGAGTCAAATTTATGATTGACGAAGTGGCAACATTAGAAGATGCAAAATACCATGCAGAACAAGCAGGGATTGAAAAAGGAATGCAAGAAGGCATTCAAGAAGGTATAAAAGCCATTGCAAGAAAGATGATAGGAAAAGGAAATAGCAATGAAGAGATTATGGAGTTAACAAGTTTAACGTTTGAAGAAATTCAAGTGTTAAGACAGGATGTAGAAAGATAGATAGATTAAGCTCAAATAACTTACTAGTTATTTGAGCTTTTTTATAATTTTTTGAAAATCTTCATACTTATGCAGTTATATTATTTTATCTTTAGATAATATCTTTTAATCTCATGTTTTACCCTTCGAATTGTTACCAACGAGTGTAAAACTAATTCCACCTAAGTGAAAACATGTTATTTGAGCATAATCAGTAGTAATTTATGAAAAAATAACTATAATTTTATTCACTTTTACTCTATTATTTGTAATAGTATTTCTCTTAACAAAAAACTTGACTAAACAAATAGGAATTAAGATAATAACAAAGTAGTTTTAATAATTATATAAATAAAATTTATTTGATAAAGTGGGGAAAATAATGTTTGCTGCGATAAATGGAACGAAAATTTATTTTGACGTAGAAGGTTCAGGGTATATTCCGGTAGGACCAAAAATGGTGAAAAAACCAGTACTTATTGCCGTACATGGTGGACCAGGTAGTGATCACTCTGATTTCAAGCCATGGTTAACGCCACTATCAGAATTCTATCAGATTGTTTATTTAGATCAAAGATGCAATGGTCAATCAGAGCGTGTAGATGTAACGACAGCAACATTTGATCAGTTAGCAGATGATATCGAAGCTTTACGCAATTATTTAGGCTTAGAAAAAGTTGCTGTGCTAGGCCATTCTTTCGGTGGGATGATTGCCCAAGTATTTGCTACGCGCTACCCGCAATCAGTGAGTAAGCTCTTATTAATTAATACTGCACCAAGCTATGAATTCTATAAGGAAGCTAAAGAGTTTGCACAACGAATTGGAACGGAAAAACAAATTCAAACTATTCCAGAGTTATTTGAAGGTAACATCCGTGACGACGATCATTTAATTCAATGGTGGGATATTTGCTGGGATTTATACTGGTACAACTATCAGGAAGAACTAGGTGGCGATACAGGAAGTCGTCCAATCGGTTCCTTAGAAATTACAAACTATACGTTCAAACATTTAATGCCACAATACGATGTACGCTCACAAATTGTCAACCTTGAAGTGCCTACATTAATTGTAGCGGGCCGTCACGATTGGATTACACCGTTAACACAGTCAGAAGTAATGCATTCATTAATTAAAAATTCGCAATTAACTGTATTTGAAGAGAGTGGGCATATGCCATTCATCGAAGAGCATGAAGACTTCTTAATCGTAGTACGAGAATTTTTATTAAAGGACTGATTCAAGATGCATACCACATTACAAGCCTGGCATAAACAACGTCATTTAGAAGTAACGGGAGCACAAGGCGATTTAAGTTTAATCGCAATGCATGAGTTAACGAGTGAAACAACAGTTAAACAAATTGCTGGAAGTTGGAAGCCGACAAACCCATCTGTACCAGGTCTTACCTTAACGGCATTAGCTGAAGACCAATTATTTATAAACGGTGTGCTAATGGAAGGTATGGTGAATATTATTGCGGATAAAACTATCGTTCAAACTACTAACGGCATTTCTGCAATGGCTACAAGTCAGCCAGGCTCTATGCATTTACTAGCCATTTGGGATGAAAACAGCTCTGCACTTCAAACGTTTAGTCATATTGATTCGTACGAATTGAACGAACAAGCAATTTATAATGGAAATCTTATAAAAGATGATGCGATGATTGAGTTTTCTCACACGGGAGATGACAATCGTGCAGCGCGTAGTCATGAATCAATAGGTGTTATTGAAGTGGAAATTGGCGGAGCGCTATATAGATTACGACCTTTTCAATCTGGACTACACTCAATTATTATTTTCCAAGATGCAACAAGTGGTAACGAAACATACGGTATGGGTCGTATGTTAATCATCGAACTATTAGACGATGATACAGTGCTTCTTGATTTTAATAAAGCCTTTTTACCGCCATGCGCATTTTCACCTTACTTTAACTGTCCGATGCCACCTATGAGCAATCGCATTCAAAGTAAAGTGAAGGCAGGCGAAAAGCAAATCATTTCATTGGATTCATAATAAAGCATCTAAATTAGAGAAATAGGAGAAATAGCAATGTTCAAAAACTCAAAAAAGGTTATGTTAGCGTTATTAACAATGGTAGTACTAGTTGTTTTAGCAGCTTGTGGTAACGATAAATCTTCTTCTGAAGGGAAGAGCAGCGATAAAAATGTTATTAATATCGGTGTTACGTATCCAGCTAGCAACATTAATCCATTACAACCTAGTGGATTAGTTTCTACTTATGTTTCAAATTTATTATTTTTACCATTAGTTGATTTAGATTCAAAATTAAACTATCAGCCAATGCTAGCTGATTCAATTACAACAGAAAATAATCAAACATTTACAATTAATTTAAACAAAGAAGCTAAATGGACAGATGGCACAGATATTACAACGGATGACGTAATCTTTACATTGGAATTAATGGCAAACCCTGTTGTGGCGTCAAACTATGCTTATATGTTTGCAATTGTTGAAGGCTTAGATGATAGTGGTTACTTACCACAAGGTTCCACTTCTATTTCAGGCGTTACAAAAGTAGACGAAGATACAATTCAAATTAAAACTAAAAAACCAACGACATTATCCATCTTCCAAGATACAGTAGGTCGTTATTTACTAACATTACCGAAGGCACAACTTGAAACACTTGCAGTTGAAGAGCTAAATGCAAGTGATTTCATGCAAAACCCAACAGTAACTTCTGGTCCATTTATCATTTCAAAAATGGATCGTGCACATTTTGTAGAAATGGTACCAAATAAAGATTACTTCAAAGGTGCTTCTACATTAGATCAATTAAACTTTAAAGTATTACAAGGGAATCAAATTGCTGCTCAATTAAAGAGCGGTGAAATTGATATGAATATCCCTTCAGCAGGTGTTATTCCCGTTTCAGATTATGCAAATGTGCAAGGTTTAGATACATTAAACACGGCTTATGGTGAGCCATTAGCTACACAATATATGTATATTAATGAAAACGTTGTGCCAGATGTGAAGCAACGTCAAGCGATTTCATATGCTATGAACCGTCAGTTAATTATTGATAATTTATTAAAAGGTGCTGGTGAAGTAACGGATGGCTTCTTCCCAAGCAATAGCCCGTACTTAAATGAAGGTATGAAACCAGTTAAGTATGACCTAGAAAAAGCAAAACAATTATTAGCTGAGTCTAGATGGGATTCAAGCAAAAAGTTGAAATTAGCTGTATTATCAGGTGATGCAACGTTAGAGCAAGCTGCAAACATCATCGTAGAAAACCTACGAGAGGCAGGTATTACAGCTGAAATCCAAATGATGGATTTCGGTACAATTATCGATGAAATCGTAAGTCAGAAGTATGATTTAGCGATTTTAACAGTATCCATTACACCAATTAACCCACTTCCGGATATTGCTTACTTCTTAGGAGAAGGTAATCCAAACGCTTATAACAATGCACGTGTCAATGAAATTTTAGCTGCATTAGCGACTGAAGTAGATGAAGTGAAAATTAAAGCGTTATACGGTGAATTACAAGAAATAACACAACAAGAAGTACCAATGCCATCAATTTATGCTACAACAGCATTAGGCGCAGTTAATAAACGAGTTCAAGGCGCTACACCAAGCGACTTCGGTATGTTCATTAACGTACACGAGTGGACTGTTAAATAAAGAGAGAGATAGGACGTGTTTTAATGGAGAGTTTGCTAAGCGTAAAACAGCTGAAAACGGCATTCGAAACTGAATATGGAAAAGTAGTCAGTGTCGACGATGTTAGCTTTGATGTAAAAAAAGGTGAAACATTGGGGATTGTTGGTGAGTCGGGAAGCGGGAAAAGCGTAACAGCACTCTCTATTATGCGTCTATTAGGGAAACGCGGTTCAATTGAGCAAGGTGAGATTACATTAGAAGATAAAAACTTAACAGCTCTTTCTAATAAGGAATTTCAATCGTTACGAGGGAAAGAAATTTCAATGATTTTTCAAGAGCCAATGACCGCGTTAAATCCTGTTTTTACAATTGGTCATCAGCTAGTAGAGGCCATTTTACTCCATACAGATGTCGATAAAAAGGAAGCAAAAGCAATTGCTCAAAATATGTTAGATAAAGTTGGTATACCTAATGCTAAACGTGTGATGAAGCAATTCCCCTTCTCTTTATCAGGTGGAATGCGACAACGTGTCATGATTGCAATAGCTTTAGTATGTAAACCAAAGCTATTAATTGCGGACGAACCGACAACGGCGCTTGATGTAACGGTACAAGCACAAATCATGCGCTTAATGAATGAATTGTGTTATGAGCTGCAGACATCTGTTTTACTTATTACACATGATTTAGGTGTCGTTGCAGAAATGGCAGATCGTGTCATCGTTATGTATGCAGGGCAAGTTGTCGAAGAAGCAGATGTTTTTACATTGTTTGAACGACCATTACATCCATATACAATGGGCCTAATGGATTCAATTCCATCAATGGATTTTGACGGAAAACAATTAAAGGCAATACCAGGTACGATACCAGGGCGTTATCAAAATATTGTTGGCTGTCGTTTTGCAAACCGTTGCGCTTTTGCAACAGAGCATTGTAAAAAACAGCAACCACCATTAATTGAAGTTGAAAAAGGGCATAAAACGAGATGTTTTGAATGGCAAAAGGTCGCACAAGGAGGAGAGCAGAAATGAAAAAGGAAACAGAGCAAAACAACTCTCCGTTACTTGTATTAGAAGATGTTAAAACGTACTATCCGTTTAAAACAGGCTTTATGAATTTAAAAACCGATTATGTGAAAGCAGTAGATGGCGTTTCATTCGAAATTTACGAAGGGGAAACAGTTGGGCTTGTAGGAGAATCTGGCTGTGGGAAATCAACGTTAGGGCGCACGATTATCGGTCTAGAACCGAAAACAGGGGGACGTATTCTATTTAATGGTCAACAAATGGATTATCGAACAGACCGCGTTAGCTTAAGTCAACAAATCCAAATTGTTTTCCAAGATCCATATTCTTCTTTAAATCCAAGACAAACAATCGGATCATTACTTGCAGAACCGCTACGCGTACATAAAATAGTCCCGACGAATGAGATAGCGCAGGAAGTAGACCGATTACTTGCGTTAGTGGGGCTACCAACGACAGCAAAAGAGCGTTACCCACACGAGTTTTCGGGTGGTCAACGCCAACGTGTCGGCATTGCTCGTGCGTTATCATTACGACCAAGATTATTAATTTGTGATGAGCCTGTATCGGCATTAGATGTATCGATTCAAGCGCAAATTTTAAACTTGTTTAAACAGCTTCAAAATGAATTAGGGTTAACATACTTATTCATTGCGCACGGTTTAGGTGCAATGAAATATATTAGTGATCGTATTGCAGTAATGTATGCCGGCAAAATTGTGGAGATGGGTAAAACAGAACAAATTTTCTTAAACCCTCAACATGATTATACAAAAAAATTATTAAATGCTTATCCGAAGCCAGATCCGACAAAACGAAGTATTATTCGCCGTGAAAAGGGGACAGATGCATGCTAGGATATATTTTAAGACGATTATTAATCGCCGTCCCCGTTTTATTTGGTGTATCGGTTATTAACTTCATTATTATGCGAATGGCACCAGGTAATCCTGTCGATATGCTCGTGAGCCCTAAGTTACCAGAGGCCGCAAGACAGGCTAAAATGATAGAATTAGGACTAAATGATCCAGCCTACATTCAATATTGGAATTGGTTAAAAAACTTAGTGTTGCATGGCGATTTAGGCTATTCAATGATTACGTATGAGCCTGTAACCGAGTTAATTGCGAGCCGAATGGGTCCGACAATTATTTTAATGGGAACAGCGTTAATATTAGGGTTAATTATTGCGATTCCAATTGGCATTTATAGTGCAACGAAGCAATATTCGAAACTTGATTATACATTTGTAACGGGTTCATTTTTAGGAGTTTCCATACCTAACTTCTTCTTGGCTTTATTATTAGTATATATTTTCTCAATTCAATTAAATTGGTTACCTTCAGGCGGTATGAAAGAATTAGGTGCTGAAGGAAGCTTCGGATCACTTTTATGGCATATGATTTTACCTGTGACAGTGCTTGTCGCAAGCGTTGCTGGGAGAAACATCCGTTATGTGCGTTCGGGCATGCTTGAAATTATGGGACAAGATTTTTTACGTACAGCTCGTGCAAAAGGAGTAAAAGAATTTTTCGTTGTGAATAAACATGCGATGCGAAATGCTTTAATTCCAATTGTAACAATTATCGGATTAGAGATTTCGATTTTATTTGGTGGAGCAGTTGTAATTGAGCAAATTTTCTCCTGGCCAGGTATTGGTCAGCTTACGCTTTCTTCCATTATGAGCCGTGATTACTCTACCATTATGGGATTAAACTTAGTAGCTGCATTCATTGTTATTGCTTCAAATATTTTAACGGATATTGTATACGCATTTGTCGACCCACGTATTCGCAAAAGCTATGTTGGGGGTGGCAAACGATGAGATTATTTAAAAGGTATTTTAATAAAAAACAGTATGATACAGAACACACGGTCACTTGGAATGAAGAATTTGCTGTAGCAAATACGAAGAGCCTATTTTGGAAAAGATTCAAAAAGCATAAATTAGCTGTAATTGGACTATGGTTTTTAGCGATTGTAACGATTGCGGCCATTTTTGCACCGTTTATTGCACCGTTTGATCCAGCTGAAATTACAAGCGAATTTAGTGCACCACCTTCATGGCAGCACTTACTAGGTACAGATCAAGTAGGACGAGACGTGTTTAGTCGCGTCATTTATGCGGCACGTGTTTCGTTAGCTGTAGGTATTGGTGCGGTGGCAATTTCGGCGATTATTGGTACTGTATTAGGGTTAATTTCTGGTTATTTTGGTGGCATTATAGATGGGATTATTATGCGTATTACAGATATGTTTATGTCATTTCCATATATTTTGTTTATTTTAGTTGTTGCTAGTATTGTAGGACCAGGGTTAACGAATATCATTCTTATTTTAGGGGTGCTAGGCTGGCCAGGTATAGCACGACTTGTGCGCGGCAATGTTTTAGCGATTAAGCAATCGGACTATGTGAAAGCAAGTATTGCTCTAGGATATAAGACGCCACGTATTTTGTTTAAGCATATTTTACCGAATACCATTGCACCTATTTTGATTTTCGCTACTTCTGGTGTTGCAGGGGCAATATTAGATGAAGCAGCATTAAGCTTTTTAGGCTTAGGCGTACAGCCGCCAGATGCAAGTTGGGGGAATATGCTTTCAAATGCCCAATCGATTTCGATTTTAACGGATCAACCGTGGCTTTGGATTCCACCGGGTATTTTAATATTATGTACCGTTTTATCAATTAACTATATTGGGGATGCATTGCGAGACGCACTTGACCCACACAATTCAAAGTAGCAAAAGGGGCAGATCCGAAAAAAACATTATTTTTCGGATTTGGCTTTTTTGATTTTGGATCATACTTTAGCAATTGAAATTAAACGAATGTAATTTTGTGCTTACATTTTCCTAGAAAAGACAAAAACGGATTTGGAAAATTACACGTTTTCCAAATCCGTTTTATTTATTCGACTTTACCGTAATAATCAATAATTTTTAAGAATATTGTTGCGATATTTAGCAATGCACGCTCATCAAAATCGAATTTCGGATGGTGGTGAGGGAATTGTGTATTTGCATGTTCATTGGCAGAGCCAACGTGAATAAAGTTTCCTGGTACATGTTGTAAGTAATAGGCAAAATCTTCGGCACCCAAGACTGCAGTTTTAATTTCGAAAGCTTCTTCTGTGAATTGTTCTTTAATTAATTGTTCAACAATAACAGATTCCTTTTCTGTATTAATTAAAACAGGATAGCCTTTTAAATAATCGATTTCATAGTCTACATAATTTGAAACTTTTAAGCCATCTAAAATAGCGAAAATTTCTTTTTCAATTTGATTCCGTACATTTTGATTTAATGTACGAACAGTACCTTCTAATGTAGCAGTGTCTGCAATAACATTAAAGGCATTTCCTGCGTGTAAACTACCAACTGTTACAACCGCTGCCTCAGTTGGATTTACTCGACGGCTAACGATTTGCTGGAAGTTTTGAATAAGCTGAGTCGCTGCAATGATTGAATCCTTCGTCGTATGTGGGTAAGCTCCATGTCCACCTTTACCGAATAATTTAA
Source organism: Lysinibacillus sp. FSL W8-0992 (assembly GCF_038008685.1). Classification (NCBI taxonomy): domain Bacteria; kingdom Bacillati; phylum Bacillota; class Bacilli; order Caryophanales; family Bacillaceae; genus Lysinibacillus; species Lysinibacillus sp. FSL W8-0992. The sequence goes on along the minus strand of NZ_JBBOZQ010000001.1, from coordinate 3,312,453 downwards.
TCGTAAATGCGTCAACAGAGGCCATTATTGGACCAGCTGCAGTTGAAATTTTTCCTAAAGGTAAATCGGAAGCTAAATGAGCTCCAAATACAAAATCAACACCATCAAGCGCGCCATCCTCAATCATAAATTTTGCTCCACCTGGTGGTTTTTCTTCAGCAGGTTGGAAAATTAAACGGATAGAGCCTCTTAATTGATCTTTATTTTGCTGTACAATTTTTGCAAATGCAAGTAGTGCAGCAGTATGTCCATCATGACCACAAGCGTGCATAACGCCAGGTACTGTCGATTTATAGGGTACGTCTTTTTCATCATTGATTGGTAGGGCATCGAAATCGGCACGGAACGCGAGTGTTTTTCCTGGTAAAGCGCCATCAATGTTAGCGACGATTCCATTTTTGCCAACGCGTTCGCGGAATGGGATACCATATTCTTTTAATGTATTAGCAATAAAAATGGATGTTTTTTCTTCTTCAAATGATAATTCAGGGTGCATATGCATATAACGACGATTAGCTACAATTTCATCGAAAAGTGTATGTAATTGTTCTACTTGATTTTGAAAACTCACAAGATCACCTCTATCTAAATGTATGAAAATGATAATACGTTGATTAAACCAAGTTGTCAAGTATGATATAAAAATATAAACGCTTTATGAATAAGTTTTCTTAGGTCCAATCCAATCGCTCTTGTTTTTTAATGTAAGTGGAATCTTGCGAAAAAACATCATTCTTAGATAAGCACAAGAAGATAAAGGATAAAAAAAGGACGATTTTAACTGATTTTGTTGAAAAGGAATACTTATTTACGTTAAACAAGCATTCTAGCATTTGATTCTCGCTCCATGCGGATGCTTCCTCAGGTGCATCGAAAACTGCAACCCTCGCTAATGTGCCCCTTGTTGCATTTATATACTTTGTGTTTCTACAGGAGTTACCACCTCGGTTTTAATCATTTAAACACGCAGGTAGATAAATTCTATTTTATAAAAAGGGGAGGGCATAGTCCTTGATGGAGTTGAAGATATTGGCAGTGATTCTAATATACTAGCTTATTATCCTTATTGTATACTAATACATCATTTAGCATCGTGTCAGTTAAACTACGTGGAATAGTTTCCAGAGTAATATATAAATTTCTAAAGTTTTCGTTAATAAGTGCAACTTCAAATAAGTGCTTAGTATTGCCTTCATTTACAACTATATAATTTATTTTCTCATTATAGTTACCACTTAAAAGAATATAATTACCTCGATTTGTATGTATGATATTGATATTCTTATCTAAAATATTAGATTTTACAAAAATAATTTTTAATTTTTTGTTAACATAATTCACTTTGAAAACTGCATATCCCTTTTTATTACCATACTCAAATAAAACAATCTTTGAATTAGATTTTGAGATGTCATATTCTTCTATCGATGAAATTTCTATATCGTCCTCTAATTGTTGTTGAATACTAGTAGTCATTGCACTCTCGTTCGATTCAATAGAATAAGTTCTTTGTATAATTAAAAATACAGTAAATATAAGAAGAATAGAAATAATTATTATGTAATTTTTCAAGATATATCCCCCGTACATTGTATTTTGAATTTATTAACTTTTGTTGATAAAAACTTTTTGAATAGGGTTTTATATTATGCGATGCTATTATATGGAGGTATTTAACAATTAGAGTTATACAAGAAATTAGTGATGTACTATTCGCGCTTACGCCCATATCACTGGATTTTGCAAAAGAGTACAATCTTGTTTGGCCTGTTAAGCACAGTAGGTTAGGCGCGAATAGTATTTATTGTTTCGTCTTCACTGTTTACTCTAAAAATTTTTTACTTTACTAGATGAACAAAATAAAATTTTAATACCCTTTCGAGTTATATGGGTTTTTATATGTGACACTTTGAATATAAAAATTAAATTGAAAGTTTAATATGTTATTAACAAGTATTCTTACAATCCATTTTCCTGTTTGCATGGTATTTGAATCAATTCTAAGCCCATGCTTTATAGTAGATGAACTTTGAAAAAAATCTACAGGTAAATATTTATCAGTAATATAATATGTTCCTTCTGGTCCTATCCATTCAAAAGTTACGATAATACTATACTTAATTGTGTCAATAATTGTTCTATTAATATTCACTAAAAGGCCCATCACCTCATCTGTTAAAAAGAAATTTTTAGTAAACAAATAAGTGTCCGGATTGGAATTTTGAATTTTAAAAGATTGAACAGACAATATAAAATCCTCATAAATTTCTGTATTAATTAGATGCTGATCATAAACCGAATATATCATAGTGTTTTTATCTTTATAAATATTTAGGTTTAAAGGATCCAAAAAAAAGTTAGAATCATTTAAACAATAATAATACAAACAGTTTTGAATTAATACCAAATTATCGATTTCCCATTGACACGAAATTCTATTGTAATAAAGAGGTACATTGATTAATTCATTTCCTTCTAAATACTTCATTTCTAGCTTTTTGACAAAAGGAGATAAATTAATTTGAAATTTTCTATTTACCATACGCCTCGTTCTTGTCCTAAGCGATATACAAAATTTGTACCGAAAGAAATTACAGCACCTACCCCAGTTGTTTTAGCAGCTGTTGATATAGCAGCTTTAACAACGGATTGTTTTGCTTGTGAAGCACCTACTCCGACGGCAGCTTTATGTGCGTTTGCTTTGTTATTATTATAGGCTTCAACACCGACTTTATAACCATCTTTAGCACCTGTTATAGCAGCACCTACAGTAAAAACTGGCCAAATTTGATCTTTTACCGTTTGTTTTAAAGCATTATTGATACTAGTTGACCAACTTGCCATAAACATCACTCCTATAAAAAATATATGTACTTATAATAAAGAGGGAAAATTAAATTTCTTATAGATACCTGTAGATTTTTATAAAAAGATATTTCTTCGGAAGGGAGGAAATTTCACAAATATCTTTTCACCCAGAAAATTCAAATAAGTATACTCTTTAGCATTGAAAAAATAATTTCCCCAATAATTATATGTACATATTTAATTATATTAGAAGCCTAAAAAAATGAATATTCAAAATATAAAAAGTTCAAAAACATTTAAAAATTATTGGCTTCAAACTATCATTAAATAATAGGGGGAATGAGAAATGAAGAAGCAATTTTGGAATGTTTTTGAAATGAATTGTGTTGAGACAGATTAATCACGTAATCTGGAGAATACTTGGAATAAAAAATATTAATTACGAAGTCTTAAAATTGGACTAATCTAGTTATAACTGTAGAAGAAGTGAAATTTTATTCTCTTTTTAGCTGATGTAATTGAAGATATTAATATGTATTGGAGGAATTGGCGATGAAAGACAGAAACTTACGTGAAGCTTTTCAATCTTGGGAAGAATTGAAAATACTAAGCAGAACAAGCTAGGATTGAAAAAGGCATTCAAAAAAGTAAAAAGCAATGCGAGAAAGATGATAGTAAAAAGGGAATAGCAATGAAGCTCAAAGAACTCCGGGAGTTATTTGAGCTTTTTTATTTTAGCAACAATTTGCTTAGAACCAACCATACGATAGTTACAGTGATGCAAGGCTTGAAGAATACACTTCGAGTACGCCAAGCCTCCTCACTTAAGCGACTGCGCCAATGCAACCAAGCTTTTTACCCCTTCTCTTATTTGCTTTTCATTTGCATAAGAATAACTTAAACGTATCCAAGAAGATTGTTGTTTTAATGGATCGCATATTTGCCCTGGCACAAAGGATATAGATTTTTCGATACTTTTCGATAATAATAATTCAGTTGAAAGTTGATCAGGGAGCTGCACCCATAAATTCAGACCACCATTTGGACTGACCCATTGCCAACCTGTTACTGCTAGCTCTTCCTCCATAATTTCTTTTCGTATTTGTAGGGCGATTGCTCTCTAGGAAATGACTGGTGGGAATGGTATTACACGTAAGTCCATCGCCGCGAGCTCCTAAGTGCCAAAGAGGCGGATGAACTGGGTGTAAGTGTCAGCTCGGTCTAAAGAGAACGCATTGAGGAAGCGGAGCCGTATTGCCCCATTATCAGGAAGTGGCTGAAGTGATTATTACAAAAGGAAAAGTAAAACTCCTACAAAATGGTGATTGGAAATCCTATAAAGGAGGTGACACATTCGTAGTTCCCAAAGGGGTCGTTCACACTGTTACCAATTACGATATCGAACCTACTGAGCGAGTAAGTATCTTTATCCAGGTTCATGAAGGAATCCAAAACGAAAACTTCGCGTCACATATAGTAGAGTCGGAAAAATAAGTTGATATATGAGAAGGAGCAATCCGTTAATATTTTGGATTGCTCTTTGTATTTTGGTCAATTATTTCGTTATGTTAATTGTTTTATGTGAATATAAATTCCAAGGAGACCTTGACCCTTGATCATGTGTATAAATAGTCTTATATCCTGAACCATCACTTCTGAAAATACCGAGTGACGGGAATAAGGTGTGGTACCCTCTGATTTTTGTAGTCCCATCTTTATAAATTTCTGTACGGAACTCGTATTCTACATTTGGCGCTAAGGTGTAATAAGGGTGAGCTGCTTTGTGAATGAAATTAATATCAATCATTGAACTAGTTTTTTTAGTAGCTCCTAAATAAACATTATTACTAGATGCTTGTTTTCGGTCAACAAATGTATATGTTCCATTGGAGTTTTTTGTGTAACGATTTGTCCAACCAATTGATTTTGTTTCCTCAACTGCTAAAGTTGACCAATTGATTGATGCTTCTAGTGATGATCGAGTACTTCCTTGGGAAGTTATTGTAGTACGATTATCTGTTCCGTAATAGTAGCTTCCAATTGGTGCTGGAATATATCCAGGATATTTAGGAGTATTTAAAATCATTGTATTTATTTTTATCCATGTATTTGTTGATATTGCTAAAGGCATTATTTGGGGCTTTGCTCTATAATTTTGAAGAGAAATTTTTTGGACATTTTCCTCTAAAGTTTTAACTGGAGTAGAAATTTCTATTAAATCGAAAGGATTTTCCTCTATTTCTTTATATACTTGTGAGAATAAATTGTTAGCAGATGTATTCACATCATCTGTTAGCAAATAATTCAGGAAATCTATTTTTACTTGTTCGATTATTTGCTCAAATCGGGTATTAGTAAAAGGTATTTCACCAGTAATTGTATATTGATATTCGGTATTTGCTGATGGAGTATTATCTATGTAATGGCTTTCTTTTGTTACTCCTATGAATTGATTATCTCTATAAATATAATATTCAGTAATATTATCTACATCAGGCCAGTCTAAAATGATACTTGATGTTGTAGAAAATGTGTCTATTCCTATTTCTTCATTATTAGATGAAGTAGTATATATTTTTATATGTGAGTTTGAGAATACTTGGTCGTTATAATCAATAGCTGCTATTTCATATTCATTAAGGCTACCTTCAGAAAGATTTTTACTTTCGAATTGTGCTTCAGTTCCCTCGTACAATATTCCGTGGTTGTGTTTAACTATATATTTTTTTGCTTTAGGTATGGAGTTCCATTTTACAATCATCTCATTAGCATTTTTATTTACTTGGAAATCTGAAAAATTTTGATTGAAGGATTCATCTTCATAAGCGAAGACAGAAATAGATGGTATTAACAAAAATGATAAACAAATTGCAAATAGGTATAAAAAAAGTTTTTTGTTTTCCATATATATTCCTCCTTGTTTTTAGATTAATTAAATAATAACTAAATTCCGTATTAGATATCAAGGAACGAAGAAATAAAAAAAATTTATAGAATAAGAATATTATATAGCAACTTAAAATATTTGATTGAGCGTAGTGTATCAGTTAATCTTTTAGAAAAGAAGAAACACTTCGAGTTCTAGAGTATTTTCAGTAGGCGACATCTGAATGAAAACATAAAACATTATCGCTTATTACGAGATGTGAGTGAAGGAGTGAAAATATGTTTAACAGAAAATTGTTAGCAGCTTTTGTAACAACAGTCACATGTTACTTTATCGTACCTTTTTTCTTTAACGATTTTACGAACTCTTATTTCGCAATCGGGCTTGGCGTGAGTATTATTTCAGTTCCCATACTATTTACTATTGGAATTTTAGCTTCCTCGGTGATTGAATTACGAACTAAACATATCTTACTTGCTTATATGAAACATTTTGGCTGTGGATTAATTTGTGTTTGTGTGTTTTTGCTGTTAACTGACTGGGATATAGAATTATTTTTTATTTACACATTAATAGCATTTGTTTATGTTACCGTTTTCTTTATTTGTGATAAGTTAATTAAACGTAATCAATGAAGATATCTATAATGCATTTGAAGATTAATTTGAAAAATAGGCTGCTACTCAATCAAAAAGATAATTGATAATTTGGGGATTTTATTCTGTTCATAAATACTAGGCAATAAATTAATGGCTATTCTGAGTCTAATATTCATCGAAAAAAGGTAATTATAAGCTACAAATTAAATGAAATGGATATAGAATATAATAGCATAATAGTATAATTATGATAATTTTTAAGAGGAATTGTTGGTTATGTGGAAATTTACTAAATGTAACACCAGGTAATATTGCAGACAAAAATGTTCTAGAAAGCAAACAGATAAGAAAGTAGTCGTAATAATATTTTAAAAAGAGATGTTTTTAAGCTACATCTCTTTTTTATGCTAATCTTTCCAATCTTTATTTTCCTAAACACCTGTTATTGTGAGAGATGCCAACTTTAACCGAACAGCTATATCTGTAGTCTCATAATCCTATTAAATGCAATGCAAGTATGAAAATCCCCAAGACGCCAAGGGGACTGTTCTTAAGGATATAAAAAAATAACTTGGTTGTTTAAGAATTATTTCAACCTAATTTTTAAAATAGAATGATAAAGGAGAACTAAGTTTATGGAAGTTTCAAAGGGTGTAGAAATTCTGGAGCTCGAATTTAATGGAATCATCATTCATCCAACTCTTTTATGGGATCAGGAAATGGCTGTGTTAATAGATACTGGATTTCCGGGACAATTTGAAGATTTGCACGTTGTAATGGAGAAGGTAGGGGTATCGTTTGATAAACTAAAGGTTGTCATTTTAACGCATCAGGATATCGATCATATAGGCAGTCTCCCAGAAATATTGCAGGTTTGTGGAAGTAATATTAAAGTTTATGCGCACGTACTAGATAAGCCTTATATCGAGGGGGATTTGCCTCTTTTGAAAGACGGGCACATAGAAAACCCACCTAAAGGAATAGTGAACGACACTTTAAAAGATGGTCAAGAATTGCCGTATTGCGGAGGCATTCGTGTTATCCATACGCCAGGGCATACGCAGGGTCATGTCAGCCTATACTTCAAACAAAGTAAAACGCTTGTTGCTGGAGATTCGATGTATAGTGAGAACGGAGTATTGAGGGGAGTTCATGTTCCAACGACATTGGATATAAGGGAAGCTCAACAATCTTTAAAGAAATACTTAGAGTTAGACATTGAATCGGTAGTTTGTTACCACGGCGGATTGAGTAAGGGAAATATTAATGAGCAGATTTGGAACAACTTAAGAGCATCTCTAACTGATTAAAGGCCATTCTTTTATTGGAAAATGAAAAGTCGCCTTCCTGTATAAAAGCTAATTAAATAAAAAAGTTGATGAATAGTTTACGGTGTGCTTTCAAATGTAAGAAGGAACTATAATTTCTTCAATTAATTGATCAAATCGTTTAGTTACACGTATAAGGGGAGTGTCAATATTTTTGAGTAAATGACAATTCAATCTTTTCAAGTAAATCTACACATTATTATTTTTTATAACCCTGTTCGAATGATTATTTTTGGTTTTAGGAGGGTTTAACCCTTCCTAAAACCAAAATTTTTCGCTTCTCGTTCTCTTGCTTTTTAAAAACCTTAATCACAGTTATTTTATTCTTCTATCATTTATATTTTTGAGCTTGTAACTTATATAACTCTGCATAGTGTGCCTGGTTTTTTATTAATTCATCATGAGTACCGATCTCTACGACCTTTCCTTTTTCTAAAAAGATAATGTTATCAGCAAAGCGGGCGGTGCTTAGTCTATGCGAGACAATAATTACTGTTTTTCCATAAGCTAATTTACGTAATTTTTCGAAAATCTCTTCTTCAATAAAAACATCTAATGCAGATGTAGGCTCGTCAAATATAAGTAGATTTGCTGACTCATGTCTCATAAAAGCACGAGAAAGAGCAATACGTTGCCATTCCCCCCCAGATAGATTTTTTCCACCAAATAGTCTTCCAAGTTCAGTTTCATATTTCTTTTCAAGCTTATGTAAAAACTGATTGGCACCTCCAAGGGAAGCAGCCTTTTCAATACTCACTAAATCATTAAATTTAGAAATTTTACCTACACCAATATTTGATTTAAAGTCCATTTCGTATCGGAGAAAATCTTGAAAAACTGCTGTTGAATTTAACCTGAAATTCTCAATATCATAACAACTTAACGGTAAGGTATTGAAGTGAATTGTTCCTTCATTTGGATCAAAATATCGTAGAAGTAACTTAATAATAGTACTTTTACCCGATCCATTTTCACCAACTAATACTGTTATTTTTCCTTTTGGAATTTGCAATTCCTCAATCTTTAATACTTCCTTTTCGGCATTATAGCTAAATGTTATTTTGTTAAGTTCATAGCCTTTATCTATAGCATCATCAGGTAAAGTATTTCCAGATTTAATTTTATTTTCGCTTGTTAAGAAAGAAACTATTTTTCTTAAATGTCTAGTTTCTCTAGGTCCAATTGCAAATACTGCGAATAATTCATTTGTACCTTCATTGAATTGAATGATTGCTCCTATAAACAGCAGTATATCTCCAGAGGATAACTGACCTTGAAGAGCTTGCTGTACAATATAAATTAGAATACCACCAGCAACCATCGACTGTAGCAGGGACCAAAAAAACTGATGAAGGGTCAGCTTTTTTTGATCGTTTGAAATAGTTTGTAATAAATGTTTGGCAGTACTACTATAACGGGACTTGAAAAAGGGGACAAGATTAAATACTTTCATCTCGCCTGCTGTTTCATGCATAAGAGGAGTACATAGATAATATTCTGCACGTCTCCTTAACTCTTGTATCTCTTCACGTCCCTCAAAAGTCAAATTATTAATTTTTGCTTCCAAATACATTTTGGGAAAGGATAAGAAAAGAAATAAAATAGGAGCCCAAGGTGCAAACATTCCGATTAATGTACTTCCAGCAATAATCAAAGTAACACCGCTTAAGAGTTGAGTTACGATGGTAATCCACATATTAACAAAATACTCATTATAACGGACAATTTGAGTTCTAGAATGGAAAGATGCTTGTTCAAAAGGAGTAATATCTGGAAAGGAAATAGCTCTGGTAATGAGTAATGTATCAATATGAGCTTGAAGTTTAAAGGTAAACAGTCGCTTTTGCATCTCAACTACTGGTTGAAGAGCGTCTATTATTAATGTAAAAGTAAAATAGACTACAGCCATCCATATTAAAGTGTTCCAAGAGAATAAATTAAAGGAGGTAAGTGTAATTTCATCCAAAATCTTAGCGCTTAACCAGATAAGTAGCGGACCAAGTAAAGATTCTAATAATATCATGAAAAATAGGGAGCATGTTTTAAGTTTGTCACATTGCCAGAATAAGTTTAAACCATATAAAATTACAGAAGTTGTTTCGGGTAATTTTAAAATAGCTTGTTTAATTTTTAGCAAAAGACCTCATCCTTCCCTAGAAAAGATTTAGCTTGTAGGCGGAACATTTTTGCATATTCCCCATTCTTTTTGAGAAGAGTTTCATGGCTTCCTTCTTCTATAATCTTGCCATTCTTCAGTACAAGAATACGGTCAGCTATTCTCACAGTACTGAAGCGATGTGAAATCATAATAACGGTTTTGCCATGTGTAAGTTTCTTAAACTGTTGGAATATATCATATTCTGCTCTTATATCCAACGCAGCAGATGGTTCGTCCAAAATAACTAATCCTGCCTGTCTCATAAGCGCTCTAGCTAAAGCAATTCTTTGCCATTGTCCACCTGAAAAGTCAATACCTCCCCATTCAGGACCAACCATTGTGTCAAGGTTTTCGGGTAATTCAGCAATAGTTGTTTCCAATTTTGCTGAGTGTACTGCGTGTAAAATTTTATCATCATTATGCTGGGCGTTTAAATCACCAAGGGCAATGTTTTCTCTTATGGACATTTCATATCGCCCAAACTCTTGGAATACCACTGAGATTTGCTTTCTTAGCTCGTATAAATCGAGATTACGAATATCAATACCGTTCACCTTGATCTCGCCTTGATTAAATTCATAAAAACGGCAAAGCAATTTGATAAGTGTTGTTTTACCAGAGCCATTAGCACCCACAATTGCCACCTTTTCACCCGGAGAGACTGAGAAATTAATACGATCTAAAACATATCCAGTATTCTTAATAGAATCTTTATCAGTATCTATATAAGGGTCATCATAGAAATGTGCCTCTTCTGTTTCCTCTATGTCTTCCTTAGATGATTGATAGTGGCCTTCCTCTTGAACTGATTCCTGATATGGATAGCGAAAACACACATCTCTGAATTCGATTGATAGGGCACCTTCACTAGCAATAGGAACTGGTTTAGAAGAAATTTCAATATCCTTTTCAGCTTTCATAAAAAGAATAAAATCTTTTCCCATTCTCCATAAATCAATAGTATCCGCACCTTCTTTAGCAATATCTCTCATAGAAACAGATAATTGAAATACGGCACCTAAGTACAAAGCAAAATCTCCAATAGACATACTCCCTGAACCGGTCTTCATTAATATCCAAAAGTAACCAATTCCTGTTCCGATTCCTGATAAAAAACTTGTTAACACAGTGCAATTAGAACCTTTTATCTGAATTCTACTAAAGGTACTATATAAATGTTCAAAAGTTGATTTATACATGTTATAAAAGAAGCTTCCTAAACCAAACAAGCGGACTTCCATTGCCGAACGTCTGCCAAGTAATAAACTCCGGATGTAATCCATTTTCCTTCTTAACAGTGCATACTCTTTGGCATAATCCCATTCCATCTCGTTGTAACGGTTTTGTACAAAAGCAAATGGACCAGTAGACAGAACAAGTAGTAAAGCTAGCACTGGGGAAAAATAGACTATAACTAAAATGATTCCAATCGACGAAAGTATTGCAGTAATGAAATTTGCACTGATCATAATTAATTGGAAAGGTAACCAAGTAGCGTGATCCCGTAACGTTTCAAGCCTATCTCTATACTGGGGGTCTTCGAAGAAACGCATACCTGGAATACGTTCAAAGGCATCAAGTAAAAAACTATTAACGGTAATCATGGAGCGTTCCGCAAGTAATGTTTTTACCCATGATTCTATAGATTTTACTATATTTAGAATAATTAAACTGAGGGCATAAGCTATAGCCCATAACTCTGTATAATATAATTCATTTTGTTCAACAATACCGTCAATTATTTTTTTAGAAACGTATAATTGAATGATAGGGATGGTGGCATCCACTACAATAAAAATAACTATGCAAAGTGTTAGTAGGGGTCCGGATTTCCAAACCATATTAAGAAGTAGTGTAGAAGTTTCTCTGGCACTTTTCAGATAATTCCATTGTCCTTTACATCGCCATTTCTGTTTACGCACCATTTTTTCACCTTTATTGTAGTCATATTATTTAGCTATGGGAGTAAAAACGCTATTTTTCTCCCAAATTTAAAGTCTCGATATCACCTAATAGACGTGGTTTAATAGGACGGGAGCGTTCGAGCACATATTCTTTTCCTTTTTCCATTTCTTGTAGCCAAATCTCCAAATCAATAATGGCTCTCATATATTGATAGCCCATGCCTAAATCATTATTTGGATCTTCCGAACGAATAGCCATAGCAAGTAAATGTTTCCAAAATATATCTCTTTTAATAATACCAAGTTCTGCAACTTGTAAATTTTTCTTCTTTTTATCAAATAACTGCAGAATTTGTTTACGGTCATTAAAAAAACTTTTTCTTGCCATATGTGAATAGGTTGTTTTTGATGTGCGATTGTACATGTATGAAGGTAAAATATCAACATAAGCTTTACGTAAGAGCATTTTCGACCCAGCATACTTTTCAGATTTTCCTTGTATGATGTCGAAATGCTGTTCAGGAGGTACAGAGAAAGAAAATTCAATAATTCGTCTATCTAAAAAAGGATGATATGTAGGTAGCGTGATACCAACAGAGTCCATATATCTTGCACGTGGCCAAAGAAAATCATAATGATATCTTTTACCCCAAGACCTGAGAGCCTTACTTTTTCTATAATTTAAATATTCCTCTTTATTAATTTTTTTTTCTCGTTTCAAATGTTCAGCTGTAAAAAATTCTGGTAACTCGTATTCTTTATCTGACCATAATAAATTATAATAAAGTTTTTCGCCTAAATAAGGAATAAATGGAGAAATACCGTATTGTAAACCGAATTTAAACATTTGTTTAATATTTCCTCCAGACCATTTTTTTAATAGATAAAATAGTTCAGAAAAGCGTTTCTGTCGTATAAAAGAGTCAATTATAGCTTTTTCTCCACTAAAAATAAAATCGCCACCTTCACCTGTTAGAACAGATAAAGCATCATATTCTTCAGCAATTTTCGTGAAAGTTTCATTGACTAAGGCATTTGCTCTAGGTTCTGGTCCATCAATGAACCAAAGTGGGTCTCTTCCTAATTCTGCATTTGGTATTTTAGCCGTTGCGTCAGCTAAAATAATAACACCAGGAATGCCTAATTCGTTTATCATATTTTTTACAAGATCCTTATCGTGACTAAGAATCATGTCGTTCTCTGTAAAAGAAATATTGACAGCAAGTAATCGTTCCGTATTGCCATCTGTAAGCGCTGCTGCTGTAACAGTAGCCGAATCGAGCCCACCACTTAGCTCAATAATGTGCTTTTTTCCTCTTAAACGATTTGCTGTAACCTCTTGAAACACCTCACGAAAGTAAGGAATGGCATCCATTTTTATTTCCGGTTGCTCAAGCAATTGAGGCATACCCCAATATCTTTTAATTTGTAATGAATCGTGATTCCATGTAGCAATAGTAGCTGGTGGGATTTTTTTAATACCTTTAAAGAAAGTAAGTTCCTCGAAATCGTTCTCTCCAACAGCAAAACCTGATGTAGGAAAGATCTTACAAATTTCCTCGTCTATAAGAAAGGGTATCTCAGTTATTAATAAAAGAGCTCGTATATCATTTGCAATAAATAATTCCTTTTCTTTGCTTATCCAATAATAAACAGGGCGTGTTGCATAGATATCTGTGGCAACAATAAAACCTAGATTCGTCTCATTCCAACAAGCTATCGTAAATTCACCGTAAGAATTACATAATAGTTTTTCCGGTTCATACTGTAGGGCGGTGAATAAATCTTTTCTTTGGTAATCTGGTAATGAATCAACGCCATCCGAATATATATGGAATTTTCCATCTATCCAACCATCGATTACTACTGGATGGGAAAAATTTTGTTGTGAATCGGAATTGTTAAAATTTATATTTGTATATTCAACCTTTATTTCTGCCATATGCATCATTTCTTTGTCCATAACATGAATGACATTTGCACGTGCCCAATGTGTTAAGTTTTCTAACCAATCATTCCATCTTTTGTGGTTCTTTCCTTGCATTACAATCCATATTTTCATAACGAGGACAATACCCACCTTTCAGTAAATTTACTCATATCATAGATTTGCAAAACTTTTAAATCTTCGATTTTATTGTTAGGATCAATCTTTTTTCCGTTTTTCAATTGTACCCAAGCGTGAGAAAATAACTTCTGATCGATTTTTTTAACACCTATTAATAAGTCAGATTCATAACCTCCACTGAACAAAATAGCTTGAATAGTAACTGCTATTGATACACATGAAGTAACAAGGTGATCATCTTCATCCAGTCTATAAAGTAATTGACCTAATCTATATAATTCGTCTATATCAATTTCATTTACCTTTCTATCAGTTGCACTTGCATAAAGGGGATACATATGAACAGCGATTTTTTCATAAGCTTCTTCAAAGTCATATTCCAACAGTATAAACCTTACAAATCCATGTATTGTTGTAAAATAACACTCATTCATAATAGGAAATCTGCCTCTCAAATGTCTCTTATTTTGATTAGTTGCTTATCTGCAAGCTCTCGTATAGCTTCGTACAGAATTTGAGCCAACTCTTCTTCAGTTTGGTTAAAATGTTTTTTCCACTTAGTAAGTATTATTTTTGTATCTTTGTACTCGTGTTCAATTTCTAACCAAAGCTCTTTCAGAGCATTTTCTAATCCGAAATATTGACCTCTTTTTAAATCAAGTATTATACATTCTTGATCCAAAACTGTCGTAGCAATTTCTTCCTTACGAGCAATTTTCATAAAAATACCGACCTTTTCTTATGTTTTTTTAACTAGGTATAGTAGAAAGGGGAAGAGAGTCAAAAGACTCTCTCATAACGAAATTTCATTAACCTTTTTTTCCACGGCCAAATTTACCATCACCTGGCTTACTTTTCTTAGAAAGGGTAACTGTTAAGAAGTCGCCATACTTTTTTACCTGAGCAGATTGTAACTTTTTCATGTTCTTTCACTCCTTCTTATTTTATAGATTAATGATCGGAAAAATAAATAAACCAATTATAAGTATAGTAACTTACAATGATTAAATAATTTTGCCTGTCAATGTTACCTCTGCTAGAAGGTCTATTTATAGAGTAACTCATAAAAATAACTTTAAATACCGTAAAGAAACCTCAAAAAAACCGCAAATTAATTACGGTATTACCCGAATTGATTTGCGGTTTTTGTAAGATTATTTTCTATTTAGTCAGCTTGGCTATTTCCTCTATTTTTTTGATTGCGCTAATTCTAGAATTAACATTTAATTTCTTGAAGATATTTGTTAAACGGTATTCTACAGTTCGTAGGCTAATAAATAATTCTGCTGCTATTTCTTTATTTGTTTTTTCTGCCATAACAAGCTTAAGAGTTTCAACTTCATCTTTGCTGAGATTATATTTTTTTAATAAGTGGTAACCCTCTAAAATATTTATACTATTATCAGGGATTTTTAATTGCTGTAGTAAATTTATTGGCATCATTGAGTTACCTTCTAAACTTGCTCTAATTGCCGCTATAAGTATTTCTTTTGATGCAACTTTATCAACAAAACTTGAAACACCTGAAGAAACTAACTTATTGAAGTGTGGTTCAATATCATACCCAGTATAAATAATAATGCTAGATTTAGGGGAAATTTTTGAAACTTCTTTTGCAAGTTCTTGGCCGTTTAATTGTGGCATGTTTAAATCAAATATAAATACATCAAATGTATGTGTTAATAAAATATCTAGCGCTTTTTTACTAGAGTTAACAAAAGTAACATTAAAATCCTTTTCTTGCTCTAGAATTAATTTTGTGCCTTCACCTACTAAGTTATGATCATCTACAACTAAAATTTTAATCAACTTTAGCCCTCCTTAGGAAAAATATTAGAAATTATTTGTAGTATTTTGTATAAAATATCGTAAATATATTTCTTGTGGAGTATTTAGATAAATTTTATCTTTTGCGTTGTAAGGTTTATATTAAACTTTATCGTACCTTTAGGAATAGACTTAGAGTGAGTATGATAATTGTTCTAATACTATTTACAATTAGCGTTTTATCGTCCTTAGTGATTGCACTTCAGACTAAACATATGTTACTTGTTTTTCTCATGGATTTATTTGTGTATGTCTACTTTTGCTTTTAACAGAAGGGGGTGTTGAAATCTTTTTTATTTACACTTACATAGCAATTGTATATGTTACCATTTTCTTAGTTAGTGATGAGGTTATCAAATATTTAGGTAAAAATAAGGTTCGTTTTTTTAACTAGAGCTCCTTGTATGGATACAGGAAGCTTATTTATTTTGACAAAATGTGCTTTTCTCATTATGATAAGATAAATGAGAATGATTATCATATAAAAGGAAGCTGAAGGATGTTAAACAAAGCAATCCCATTACACGAACAATTTAGTAATGGAGTGAGAAAAAAATGACGAACAAAATGGATCTATCGGCATTAACATGTGAAAAAATGCAAGATGGCACACTTGCTGTCAAAACGACAGAAACACTTATGATGTTAACGCAAAGTCGCTATAAAGAATTAATGCATATTGAACAATTGTATAATGCCATGCATATTGATTTAGATGAAAAGCAAATTGTATTGGAACAAGAGCGAAAAAATTTAAAAAAACAAAATACTAAGCTTACTGAAGACATGCAAAAATTGACACAGCAAAATGCGGTGTTACAAAAAAAGCTAACGGAGTATAATTGTGCCGTCGACGAGCTGAAGGAGCTCCGCCGACAAAATACCAACTTGCTGATTGAGCTTAGTAAATACACGGCCTTGTCTAGGGAATCTCTCTCGGGTCCTTTAAAATCGATGATTCGAGATATGCGGGAGCAGGGGGTAGGCATAAAAGAAATTCATATTCGCATTAAGCGACAAATTAATCCTGATATTAGTTATAGTATGGTACGAAAATATATTTCTGAGCTTGAAAATGAAAATAAAGCGTAATGTCAGGTGTTTTAGCAATAAACAATATGTTCATAGTAAAATTGTGCATTTACAGTTGCCGGTCAAAGTCCTATAATTAGTCTATTCTTTCACATTATAAATAAACGTCAAACTTGTGAAATTACGAGAGTGTCGTAATTGATTTAAGAAGAGTAGGAGAATTAAAGACAATGTCAAATGAGAAAAAAGGGGTATTGGCAGCGTTTTTTGCCTATGCCATTTGGGGAGCATTCCCACTTTACTGGAAACTACTTGAGCATGTGCCAAGTATGGAAATTTTATTAGGGCGTGTAATATGGTCCTTCGTCTTTACAGTACTAGCAGTCATTATTTTCGGTATGCGCAAAGATTTATTAGCTGATTTAAAATATTTATGGACACACCAGAAGATTTTTTGGCAGTTAGCATGTGCATCTTTTGTCATTTCAATGAATTGGTACTTATATATTTGGGCTGTAACCCATGAACATTTGATTGAGACAAGCCTTGGCTATTATATTAATCCACTATTGTCGGTCATTTTTGGTGTTGTCTTCTTTAAAGAGACATTAAGTCGGGCACAATGGGTTGCTACAGCCATTGCGTTTATTGCGGTTATCATACTAACTGTAAATTATGGTACAGTACCTTGGGTGGCGATTTTAATTGCCCTAACGTTCGCTATTTATGGGGTACTGAAAAAGAAAATTACACTTGATGCAACAAGGGGCCTAGCCATTGAAACTATGTTTATTCTCCCATTTGCGTTAGGCTATTACGTCTATTTATTTTCAACAAGCCAAGCATCTTTCTTACATGTTAATACACAAACAGATGTATTAATGATTGTGAGCGGTATTGTGACAGCTGTGCCTTTAGTTTTATTTGCTAAAGGTGCTCAAAATATTCCGCTTTACCTATTAGGCTTTATACAATATGTAGCGCCAACAATTGTTTTAATTTTGGGCGTGGTACTGTATAAAGAACCATTCAGTCAAGTTGAACTACTGGCATTCAGCATTATTTGGGTAGCCTTAATATTGTTCTCAGGTTCGAAAATTATAGAAATAAGAAAAGCACATCATAAATCTGCGTAACGAAAAGGACTTGTAGAGTACTCTACAAGTCCTTTCAGCATTTAGACAAGCATCAAGTAGTTAACTCTTGATGCTTTGTCATTTTTTATCCTTATAATGAAAAACTTGCTCAGTTGATTGGTACGGAGGGCGGTGACTCCAGCGGAACGCACACAATGTAAAACGCAATAAACCGCGCCGCGCGTTAGGGAGGGTTGCGGTTTACATTGTGTCGGTGGAAAGCGTCCGCCTGTAGCGGAAATCAACAGCTTCTACGGTTCCTTTAAGAATCGATTTGTGCTTTAATCGTAAAATACGTTTCCTCAATTTTTTGCTTATAAGGTAGGTCGATTAAATCTTTCGAATCAAGGTATGCTTTTTTGGCAATTTCGTAAGCAGTTGTTAGCTTGCCAAACTGTGCGTAGCATAGCGCTTTATAGGAAAAACATTCATTCATACTTAGTAAATCATAAGGGTGTGAAACTGAAATGGGGATTTCTGTAAAATGGGTAAATGTTGCTAGTGATTCTGTATAACGACCAAGTAAATACAATGATTTTCCCTTTTCAGCATAATAAAAGTTTTTATTTAATTTTGTTGAATCTGTAAGGGCATTAAAATGTTCAATTTCAACTAATGCTTTTTCATACTCATGTGTATAATTGTTATAATAATGGGATTTTAAGACGTATATAAAGGCATCGACATCATCTTGTTCAACAAAAATACGATACTGCTCCAACTTCATCATCATTTGGTCAGCCTGCTCGAAATCACCATCAATCATGGCACAATAGGAACCAATACGGTACAAATCATCGATATGATAAAACAGTTGGTTTTGATGGGCATGTTCAATGGTTTCGTTAATTAATTTTTTACCTGCCTCATGCTCACCAATCGCTAGCTGAAAAATACTAATATAATAAGACAATTTCCCCGTATCACGTGAATCTAGCTGATAGTTTTCGCGGGCAACTTCCTCTTTCACTTGTAAAATACATCGATAAGCTTCTTCATATAAGCGATTTTCTGATAAAATGCCAAGCTGGAGCATATAGGTTTTGAACCAGTGACTCCACAAATTGATTTCTTTAAATATTTGGCGCGCTTGTTGAAGCGGTGGTTCCCATGTCGTTAAGCCTGCAACGTACTGCGCATTCGCATAAATATATAATAAACGCCCAGCTTCATAGCTAAGTGGTAAATCGTCTATGTATGGGTGAATGATATCAACGATTTGCTGATGGTTGTCCGCATCGTCAAACTTTACCTCAGCAAACATAATTTCTACTTGCTCCAAAAGATGACGAATATCAGATGATGTCACTTGTTCAAGTAATTCGCTTGCTTTCACACCAAGACGTTCCGCAATATAATCTAAGCTTTCCATAGATGGCTTCGCTTTATCATTTTCTATTTGACTTAGCATACCTTTTGTTAGACGATCAGCAGCAAGTGCCTCTAATGTTAATTTTCGTTCTTTTCGTAATTTGCGAATCCTCATGCCTAAAGAGTCCACTGCCTCGCCTCCTTTCTTCACTATTAACAATAATAACTATTCTTCGCAAAGTCTATACATTTACCCAAAACAGCCGAGAGTGCTAGGTACGACCTAGAATTTTTTGTTTGTTTAATTATATTAAACTTTTTGTTGCAAGAAAAGTAAATGATGTGGTATATTTTGTTTAATGAAATTAAACTTTTAAATTTAAATAAAATATGGAGGGATTTTTTCGATGGATGAAGCAGCAAAATATAAAAAGGCGACCTATCATTTGTGGACCTTTACGGCAAGTAAAATGATTGCAATGTTAGGGTCACATGTGTTGTCCTTTGGTATTAGTTTGTATATTTTAGCGATGACAGGTTCTGCCACAAGCTTTGCAACAAACATGATTTGTTCCATATTGCCTAGGGCTCTCGTTGCACCATTAGCCGGTTATGTTGCAGATAATTATTCTAAAAAACGAACGATTTTATTAGCGCAAGCTGGAACGATTTTGACGATGGCAGGTTTACTGCTGTATACAGAGATGTTTGGTATGTCGGTCAATGCGATTTATGTGACAACAGTTTTTTATACACTCTGTTCTGCATTTTCAGGTGTAACCTTTACTTCAGCTATTGCTACACTTGTAAATCCAGAACGTTTACAGCGCGCAATGTCATTTAATCAAATGTCAATGTCCGTTGCAGCCGTTGGAGGTCCAGTAATCGGTGGGATGATGTACGGATTTTTCTCGATGGAAGTTTTTTTAATTGTGCATATGATTGCCTATGCGATTGCTTTTTGCTTAGAGGCAACGATGAATTTTAATTTGTACAGTACAAGAGGGGACGATGTTAAAACTGAAAAGATATGGAAAGGACTTGTTAGCGGCTTTAGCTATATTAAGCAACACAAAGTTATTAAAGTTGTGATGTGGTTATCATTGTGGATTAATTTATTTTTCTCAGCAATCGTAGTCGGTGGAACGTATGTGGTTATCGAGTTACTCAAGGTCAAACCTACTCATTTTGGTTTTGTTGAAGCGGCAGGTGCGCTCGGCATGCTAGTAGCTTCCATCTATTTTGCAACACGTGGCGAGATTAAAGTGCCACTTCGTTTTTCTAAATTTTGTTTATTGTTGTTATCAAGTAGCTTAGCATTTGCGGTTATCCCGTTAGTTACGGATTTTTCATATTCCATGATTGTTGTCTTTTATATTATGCTCTACTTCATTTTTGCAATTTTTGAAATGGGCGTAAATATGCCTCTAGGCGTATTTATGCAAAAGCTTATATCTGAGGAATACCGCGGACGTGTATTTGGTCTCATGGAAACTATGGCTATGTCCATGATGCCAATTGGTATGCTCGTTTATGGTATTTTGTACGATATGTTACCAGCAACAGGTATTTTACTTGTTACAAGTGCGATTATAGTTGTAATGACACTTGTATTACTACGCACAGCTGTCTTAAAAGAAGCTCACCCAGAATTTTACGAAGAAACGACGATGGCAGAAAGAGTAGCAAATTAATTACCCAAAAGGATAAATTCTATCAATGGTAACGGGAGATTAATGTAGATTTCATGGGTTTTATGGGCGATAACAAAGGTTTTTCTGAGCGGTAGTGAGAGGTTTACACTGAATAGTAGAAGTGTTACTAGCAATAATGCTTGTTCTACCTACAATAATACAAATTTCACCATAGTAACAGGCATGCATAGTTTCCCGTGCATGCCTGTGCTACGTTTATTGATCCTCGATGACGATATATGTTGCTTTAATAGGGCCGTGGACACCAACGACAGGAATCATTTCGATATCTGCGGAATTACTTGGACCCGTAATAAAATTAATACAGGAAGCAATATGTTCACCATTTTGAACTTTTTTGCTAATCCATCGAGCTGCTTGGGTAATTCGTGGAACAATTGTACTTTTAGGAATTAAAATAATCGACTTTTCGGGTAAAAAGCTAACCGATCTCCCTTTATGCTTGTCGCTGAATAGCACGGCGGTACCTGATTCGGCTAATGTCATCTCACTAATGGTTATACCGATGTTTGCTTTTTCAGCTTGTAGGATATTTTCCTCTGGCTGTGTCTCATTCCATACATAAAGTTGAATATTTGTTTGTGGCCATTGTGTATGCATCATATGTGATAATCCATAGTGATCAAAGCGTTCGTCTTGCCATGTGATGACAGACCGACCACCGTAGATATCTACGACTGCTTGTAAATCAGCTGCTAGATTAGCTGTATTGGTTATGAGCATATTTGTATTAATATTTTTACATTGTTCCTCTAAGACGGCTACTAAATCATCCTTTGTAGCATCTTTTAAAACACGGTCCTGTGGCTGATATTGCCAAATCGGCTTAGTTAATTCTGTTTTTGGTGCTCGTCCGAGTTGATTGGCAATATTAGATAAAAATGCATCTCTATTTAGAATGCTTCCTGCCATTATTCAGACCCTCCTTTAGTACGGTTGTTAAACCAGCTTCGGAAGTTTTCCTTATTCGGGGCAGGGAAATCCCTAGCTTCGGTCCATGCTTTTAATGGCCCTGGACCGTTTGAAATTTTATTGTCCTTTGTAAATGGTGACATAGCTGGCGATGCCATTTTCGTTGCCATCTTATATAAAGTAGGGGAAGAAGCACCTAAGCCGAACGCTTTCATGAGAAGCTTTTCAGACACTGGAGCCTTCCCTTCATTTTCAACGATGACTTGACGGTGCCGGTGTATCAGTTGATGCAATGGGATTTTGACAGGGCAAGCATCTGTGCAAGCACCGCATAAAGTAGAAGCATATGGTAACTCTTTGAAATCATCATACCCTCCCAAAAGTGGTGATAGTACAACACCGACTGGCCCAGAGTAAATCGACCCATATGTATGGCCACCAACATGACGGTATACAGGGCACGCGTTGATACATGCTGCACAGCGAATGCATTGTAATATAGGCTGGAATTCACCACCTAAAATATTCGAACGGCCATTGTCGACGATAACTAAATGGAATTCTTCTGGCCCATCTGTATCGTTCTCATCTTTTATACCTGTTAACGTTGTAATATAACTTGTTAGCTTTTGCCCAACTGCACTTCTTGTTAATAAACTGACAAGCACTTCCATTTCCTCAAATGTAGGAACAATACGTTCCATTCCCATCACTGTAATTTGTGTTTTAGGTAAAGCAGTTACTAAGTCAGCATTACCTTCATTTGTAACGAGCGTAATTGAGCCACTTTCTGCGATAGCAAAGTTACAGCCTGTAATACCAATATCTGCTGTTAAGTATTCGTTTCGTAGTTTTTCACGAACATAAAGTGCCAGTTCTTCCGGTTTTTCTGTTTTGTCATAGCCTTGTTTTTCTTTAAAAATATCACGAATTTGTTCTTTATTTTTATGCAATGCTGGCACGACGATATGAGAGGGTGGTTCATGGTCACCAACTTGCAAAATATATTCACCAAGATCTGTTTCAATCACTTCACAGCCTAGTTGTTCGAGAGCAGGGTTTAAATTAATTTCTTCCGTTACCATTGATTTAGATTTAACAATTTTCTTTGCTTGTTTCTCTATTGCAATCTGTTGGATATAGGTAGTTGCTTCTTCAGCAGTTTTAGCGAAATACACATGTCCACCACGTTTTGCAACATTTTCACTAAGCTGGTATAAGTAATAATCTAAATTGGCAAGTACATGTTGTCGAATTTCCTCACCATGGGAACGCCATTCTTCCCAGTGTCCAAGCTCATTTGCTTGTTGTAAACGACGTGTTTGAAAGCGTTCTTGAGCACTTGATACTGCGCCGCGCATAAAAGTATTTTCTAGCTCTTTCGTTACTCGCTGGTTAAACCTATCATCGCTTGTTTTCATTGCCATTCGATTATCCTCCTCTAAATGCAATTTATCGGCAGTTTAGCACTTCCGCAATATGCATGACTTTTATTGGTTTCCCTTGCCGCTCAATTCTACCGCCGATATTGATTAAACAGCCAGCGTCCGCACCAATTAAAATATCTGCTTCAGTTTCTTCCACGTTTTGTACTTTTTCACTGACCATTTCTCCAGAAATATTCCCCATCTTTACCGAAAATGTGCCACCAAAACCGCAACAGCGTTCTTTTCCTGGGAGCTCCACGTATTGTAAGCCTTTAACATGCCCTAATAATTTAATAGGAGCTTCTTTCACACCAAGCAGTCTGGTCATATGGCAAGAAGTGTGAAAAGTTGCCTTACCTTCTAAATGGGCACCTACATCTTCAATTTGTAAAACATTCACAATAAATTCAGTGAATTCGTATGTTTTTTCTGCTAATGCCTGCGCTTTATGTTCCCATATAGGATCTCCTTTAAATACTTCAGGATATTCTTTAAACATATAGGCACAAGAGCCAGAAGGGGAGACGACATACTCTGCATGTTCAAAAGCTGTAATCATTTTTTTCATAGCATTTTTGGATTCTTGGACGTAGCCGCTATTGTAGGCAGGCTGTCCACAGCAAATTTGATTTTCTGGAAAGTCGATGTCACAGCCGAGTCTCTCTAATACTTCAACGACAGCTTTTCCTACATCACCTTGAAACATATCGACTAAACAAGTCGCAAAAAGTGTTACTTTCATGCTCATCACTCCTTATGTGATAATTTCCTATTCAAACGATTAATCAACTGGTCATCAGATGACTTGGTATGTAAATAGATTGTTTTAATAATACTACAACCTTCTGGATTGTTGAAAGTGTTAATTGCAAATTTTCAAAAAAATAGTAGCTACCCATCTTACATAGGCAGCTACATTTACTTAATGACTCGTTTCGAAGTATTGCATTAAAACTTCCTCGACGTTGCTTAAATGAGAGGACATCGCATGCTTCGCTAGCTCTTCGTTTTGTTGCTTAATAGCGAGGAAAATTTGCATATGCTCATCATATAATTTTTCACTAGTTGTCTTTTTCGAATACAGCCAAATACGGCGTGTTTCTTTCATCGTATCAATCATTAAACCAGATACTTGGTCTAAAATTGTTGCCAGCAGGGGATTTTGAGAGGCAGCTGAAATTGCTGCGTGAAATTGAAAGTCTGCTTTTTCGCCTAGCTCACCATCGCCTTGTGCAAGTTTCATGTCATCTAAAATACGAAGCATTGTTTGTAAATCTTCTTCAGTTCGATGGATGGCAGCGCTCGCAGCAGCACCCACTTCAATAATTTTCCGTACTTTTAATAAATGAGAGATATCTTTTTTATTTGTTAAAGTTAGTGTTGAAAATGGGAAATCAAGCTTTTGGGAAGGAGTGTTTTTAACAAAAGTCCCGGAACCTTGTTTGATTTCAATTAAGCCCATTGCTTTTAGGGCGGATAAGGCTTCCCTAATGGCAGATCTACTAACTTGTAATTGTTCAGCAAGTTGCTCTACTGAATCAAGACGATCTCCGGGCTTCAGTTCACCAGCCCGAATTTTTTCATAGAGCATTTCTGATACTTCCTCATATATTTTTTTTTGTTTAATTTTCTTTAATTCCAAGGAGCTACACCTCATTCATCTCGATCGATTGCTCTACATTATAACTTTATTATACATGATGAATAGAATTTTACTCACTGTTTAAAGTGAATAGTATAGATTGTCCATTCATGAAAGCTTTGCGGAAGTGTCTATTTCAATAAGTTAAAAAGAATTATGAAAAATTATTGAATTTTTAAAATATAGTTAATATAATTTTATCATATAGTCATCAGATGACCTAATCTATTATTGTTTGGAGGGCTTATGAAAATTAAAAGAATATGTTTGTAATAATTTGTAGGTGTTGCTAAAGGGATAACTTCATTTGTAGTTTCTACAATGACAATGCGTAAGTATGAGCATGTAGCCAATTGGTTTACAACTCAGGAAACGAATCAAAATGTGGTTTGTTGTTGCTTACAGTCATTAGTTTGGGAGAAATTTTTATTTGGGGGTATGTAATTTGACATTTACACAAAATTTTACAGCTGTTGGGGGTAGTTTGACATGGTCTGCAATTGTGGCAGTTATTCCTATTCTTTATTTTTTCTGGGCATTAGCGATTAAAAAAATGAAAGGCTATTTGGCAGGCGTAACGACTTTGCTTGTTTCTTTAATTTTGGCTACTATTGCTTTTAAAGTGCCAGTAGGGACTGCGATAATGTCCGCTACACAGGGGGCGGTTTATGGACTATTACCAATTGGGTGGATTATCATAACATCTGTTTTCTTATACAATATCACCGTAAAAACAGGGAATTTTAATATAATTCGACAATCTGTCTTATCCATTACGGAAGACCGACGTATTCAAGCATTACTCGTAGCGTTTTCATTTGGAGCCTTCTTAGAAGGAGCTGCCGGTTTTGGGGCACCGGTTGCTATTTCTGCTGCGTTATTAGTTGGGCTTGGCTTTAACCCGTTGTATGCTGCAGGCCTTTGTTTAATTGCCAATACTGCACCAGTTGCATTCGGAGCCATTGGTGTTCCGATTACTGCAATGGAAGGGCCGACGGGAATCGCAGCATTTGAGATTTCAAAAATGGTAGGACGTCAATTACCCTTTTTAGCAGTATTTATTCCATTCTTTTTAGTGTTAATAATGACTGGCTTTAAAAAAGCTTGGGAAGTAATGCCAGCCATTTTAGTGTCAGGTATATCATTTGCGGTGACACAGTTTTTGAGCTCGAATTTTTTAGGCCCTGAATTACCCGATGTTTTATCTGCATTAGTATCGCTCTTTGCACTAGCTATTTTCATGAAATTTTGGCAACCTAAAACGATTTATCGCTTTGCTTCAGAACGTGAAGCGACCGCTGATTCAATGGCAATAAAAGAGTCGTATAGAGGAGGAACAATATTAAAGTCTTGGTCACCATTTATCATTTTGACAGCTTTTATTTCTTGTTGGGGAATACCGATAGTCAAAAGTGCTTTAACGGGAAATTATGAAGGGACAAATATCATTTTAAAAGGCATCAATGTAGTAGGACAAGCGGTGACATTTACAGCAGAAGTACCGCTTTTACATAATCAAGTATTAAATGGCACTACAGGGGAACCAATAGCAGCATTTTATAAACTAGAATTGTTAGGCGCAGCGGGCACAGCAATATTATTAGCTGCAATCGTTTCTAAATTTATTTTTCACGTTTCTTGGCACGAATGGGGTAAAACTTTTTTTGAAACGTTAAATGAAATTAAGTTTCCACTAATTACGATTTGTAGTGTTGTAGCATATGCTTATGTCACAAATACTGCTGGGATGATGACAACACTTGCATTGGTGTTAGCTAAAACAGGCGTACTGTTCCCATTTTTCGCTCCTGTACTAGGCTGGCTAGGTGTATTTATTACGGGATCTGATACATCTTCCAATGTATTATTTGCCAAGTTACAGCAAGTTACAGCTGAATCTGTTGGTATGGAACCAGTGCTAGCGCTTGCTGCTAATGCCTCGGGGGGCGTGACAGGGAAAATGATTTCACCACAATCTATCGCAGTAGCAGCTGCCGCGGTTGGACTTGTCGGTAGAGAATCGGAATTGATTCGTTTTGCGTTAAAGTATAGTGTTATGCTGCTGTTATTTATTTGTTTACTAACATTCTTACAAAGTAATGTCCTAGCTTGGATGATTCCTTAAGGGGATTGAATAGTTTTAATGAAAGGCATTGAGAATGAATTTCTCAATGTCTTTTTTTATCGAATTGTCGTGCGGAGCGGAGGGTAGGGCACTGCTACAAAGCGTTCACTCGACATAAAAATACTGTTTTAACTTCTAATATTATAGTGAATTTCATTGACAGAAAAACGCTCCGAGAGCATAATTCAGAAGTACATTTGTAAACATATCAAAATTTCGCGTTTTTTGTCGCTTTTCGTCATGAAACGTTCACAAGCTAAAAGGGCGCAATTTCCATTGTTTTTTGGTACGATGGAGGCAGTAACTGTAAGGAGAGAATGAAAAAATATGGAAACTGATATTAACGTATTTTTAGCGTTTGGCGCAGGCTTTTTAAGCTTCATTTCACCGTGTACGCTCCCACTGTATCCTGCATTTTTATCATACATAACGGGAATGACATTAGATGAGCTAAAATCTGAACGGGGCATGATGCAAAAGCGTGCTATTTTGCATACGCTATTCTTTTTACTAGGTTTTTCAATTATTTTTATAATGATTGGCCTTGGCGCATCTTTAGCAAGAGAGTTTTTCCTTAATTATCAAACATTGTTACGTCAAATCGGCGCAATTTTAATTGTTATCTTTGGCTTAATGATTGTAGGATTACTTCAAATTGATTTTTTAATGAAAGATCGGAAATTCCAATTTAAAAATCGGCCATCCGGCTATTTAGGTTCGATTTTAATCGGTATTGCATTTGCAGCGGGTTGGACACCGTGTACAGGACCTATCTTAATGTCCATTATTACACTAGCTGGAGCAAATCCTTCTTCAGGGTTTAGCTATATGTTTGCTTATTATTTAGGATTTGCGATACCATTCTTTGTGCTATCATTCTTTATTTCACGTATGAATTGGATACGCAACCATAGTCAAAAAATCGTAAAAGTCGGCGGCTATATTATGATTGCTGTAGGGATATTGTTATTCTTCGACGGTTTAACGTACATCACACGATTATTACAGCCTATTTTTGGTGGATTTATTGGCTTCTAATCTGCTAAACTTAATGGCATACTGTACTTTAACGTGGAGGGAGATGAATACGTGCCTACAGTTTTAGTAGTGGATGATACACTATTTATGCGTGTTACAATCAGTAATATGTTTAATGAATGGGGTTACGAGGTAGTCGGCAATGCAGTGAATGGTAAGGAAGCTGTAGAGCTGTATCGAGAGTTACAACCAGATCTTGTAACAATGGATGTAACGATGCCCGTAATGACAGGTATTGCGGCTGTAAAAAGAATCGTCCCAGAATTTCCTAATGCAAAGATTGTTATGATTACTGCTTTAGGTCAACAAAAATTAATTGTAGAAGCGCTGGAAAGTGGTGCGAAAGATTTTATAACGAAGCCTTTCGAACCGGAAAGATTAAGGGCTATAGCAGACCAATTAGTTGGTCAAAATTGCTAATTTAACATCAGAGGAGGATTTTTTATGTTAAGCAATATCCCTTCTCACTATTATGTTATAGGTTCGACTATAATGGCCATTATAATGGGTAGCTTCGTTATGGTAATACGTATGCGAGCTTCCAAAAAACCTACAAATGAGAAGAAAATTATTATTCCACCGATTGCAATGTCTTCAGGTGCGTTAATGTTTTTATTTGCACAATTTCGAGTGCCACCTATGCAAATTATAGAAGCAGCTGCTGTAGGCGTAGTGTTCTCAACAATTTTAATTGCTACTTCTAAATTTGAAGTAAAAGGTCAGGATATTTATTTAAAACGTTCAAAAGCGTTTGTATTTATTTTAGTTGGACTGTTAATATTCCGTGTTGTGGCGAAAATGATATTAAGTAACTCAATAGATGTCGGCGAGTTAGCAGGCATGTTTTGGATATTAGCATTTGCTATGCTAGTCCCATGGCGAATTGCTATGCTTATTCAATTTAAAAAAATCAAAAAAACAATTCCGCTCAAAAATATGTAATGAGAAAAACTACACTTGCACTTGTGCTGTTGTAGTTTTTTTATGTCAAAGCGACTTCGAAGAAATAAGTTGTGCTTTTGCTACAAGCCAACAGTAATCATGGTATACTAGGAAGCATGTTAAAAAATGAGGAGTTTATTACATGAAATATTTTAAACCACAGATGCAGCAGCTAGTAAAAGAAAACCGTGAATTACATGATCGACTAAAAGAGCTGATGGCTGACATGGATTTGCAAAAAAATTACGCATTAAAGGCGCTATATCATGCAGAAGTAGCAGATGGTGGACGCTACCAACAAGATTATCAAGCGTTAGATCATTTATTTAAATAATCTATTCATCAATAGACTAGGGGGAAACCTAGTAAATCGCCGATAAAGGTGCAAGTATCGCCAGAAAAACGGTAGAAATCGCCGGTAAAAGTGCGAGAATCGCCAGAAAAACGGTAGAAATCGCCGGTAAAG
Organism: Lysinibacillus sp. FSL W8-0992; assembly: GCF_038008685.1. NCBI lineage: Bacteria > Bacillati > Bacillota > Bacilli > Caryophanales > Bacillaceae > Lysinibacillus > Lysinibacillus sp. FSL W8-0992. The sequence goes on along the minus strand of NZ_JBBOZQ010000001.1, from coordinate 3,283,128 downwards.
GTGCGAGAATCACCAGTAAAACTCGCGAATCACCGGTAAACCTTCAGGAAGAAACCGCCATAGCGGACATCTACGCCATAGCAAAAAAGTGTTAGATTGATTGAAGTCAATCTAACACTTTTTCTCTTTTATTCAAACAGATGTTCATACGGGGAAACATCAATTTGCAGTTGATCTAATTTTTTGCGTAAAAACTTATGATCACGTTTAGGTGTAGCTTGAATATAGCCACGAATGATTAAGTCATTGTCAATAGCTTTAGCTTTCTCTTCTAATGCAAGCTCCCCAATTTTACCCGCAATTTTTTCTTTTGCGACTTGTCTAAATAACTCAGGTACTGGGCTCACAAGCTCATAAAGAAGCTCCTTCTCAGGTTGTCCCCATAGATGAATCGTTTTATCTAAATAAAATTCCTGCCAATCTAAATCCGATTTCCCATCCTGTTTTGGTAATGCCTTTAAAAATTTGCGGAACATGAAAAATCCGCCTATTGCCATTAGCGAGATAAGGACGACTACCCAAAATAAAATAAACCATAAAAACCAACCATCTAACAAATCGTTCACCTCTTTGTCTTCACTCACTCTATTATAAAAGCTTCTCCAAAAAAATTCATCCTTATTGTGCCTGTTTTTACAATAAGTTTGAGGTATTTAATAATATTGTTGCGGATTTTGCTAAATTAATTTGGCGATAATTGGAAAATAATAAAAGAAAGTGTGTTTTAATAAAGTGAATCTTTCTTTGGACAGGGAATTATTCGATAGATTTTTTCTTAGAAGTATCAAGTTTTTATTCTTTATTATATGGGATTTTTGTTTAGGAAATAAAGTTGATGAAAGCGGATGCTGTTTTCAAGATTCTAAACTAAGGAGGTAAAGATATGACTTTATATTCTGTACTTGTAGCGAATAGCGCTTTACAAACAGTTGATTGTACAGGGATTGCAGAAATTACAGTTAGAGAATTAAAAAAATTATATCCAATTACAGAAAGTACAGCAGCACAGCCTTGGCATTTGATGGATGATGATGCACTTATTTTACATGCGCCAGATGAATCGGCTTTTGGTCATTTGAATATTTTTGAATGGGGGAATCCTCCGTATGATTTGGAATGTTATAGTGAAAAAGCCTTTGTACACGGTATTGAAGGAAATTGGGGGTCTCAATTTTTAACGGACTTGTTAATCTATTTGAAACAACATATAAAACCTGAGCAAAACGCTGAAATTATTAGGTTTTGGGCAGGAGAAAACGACCGAAAACTAAAAAATCATAGTATCAATACTGAAGAAATCGAATTGCATCACCTTGAGATCATTCAAAGCGAACAATACATACGTGTTGCCTTTGAATAACGATACTTCACATAGTACAAGTAGGATTATTCTGCATTATTATAACGCCTCTTTTTACAAAAAAATCCCTCTTTCAAATGAAAGTAGGGATTTTGGTTTTTAGTTAAGGGTTTTTATAAAGCAATATTCTCCTAACCCGCTTCAACAAGATTCATTTCCCTCATTAACATTCATTTGTACGTTTGTCAGTTTGGGCTGCTTCCAGATGAGACGTTGCAGCAATATACCTGTCATGCCAATAATGGTTAGTCCAAGTCCAATTGTTTTAAATGTGGTTAATATCCCTAATTGTGTAATGAGTAGTCCGCCAAGAAGAGGGCCTGCAATAAAAAGGATACTCATTAAGGAATCGATTATACCTGTGACTCTTCCTATCGCTTCCTTAGGTGGTTCTGTTTGAATGAGATAATTTATGGCTGTAAACGTTAACCCGTTGCCGATTCCACCAACAATCGAAAGAATAATAGCAAGTGCTATGAAATTGTATTGCAATAGGAATCCAAACCCTCCAGTCATTACACCAATTAGAAGACTTCCGACACCGAAAAACCAACCAAATTTAGAGATTTTTTTAAATTTGGTTAGAAGGATGACAACAAGAAGGGAACCAATTCCGATAGCAGAAATTGCCCAGCCAGTAAATGCTGGCTTGTTGGGGAACACCTCACTAAACAAAGTAACAATTTGTGCGTCAATCATTTGTATTGTTAAGGTGCTGAATATCCCGAAAATTATGCTCGCTAAAAGGACTTTGCTTTTTAATACAATATGCCAACCTTCTTGCCAAGATTGTAGAAATCCAGATTGTAAATCTTCTATTTTTTTATTTGATTCGATTTCTTGTACCTTAATTTGTGTAAGCAGTATGCCAGAAATAATGAAAGCTATCGCATTAATTGCAATGGATACATTTGGAGAAAATATTCCTGCTACTGAACCCCCTATAAGTGGGCCAATGACCTTTACTAACTGAAACAGACTGCCATTAATAGTGATGGCTTGCATGATATTTTTTTCGTCCACAATACTTCTCATTAATCCTTGCTGTGCAGGAAGGCTTAATACCCCGGCAGTGTTTCGTAAAAATAGGATGGGCAAAGCTAACCAAGGTGTAGGCGTAAAGACAAGCAACAAAGTTAACGCTGCACGAAACCAGTCAGAATAGATAAGGATTTTTCGTTTATTTCTTCGATCTGCAAATACGCCCGCAAATTGTCCTAAAAGTATACTAGGTATGGCATACATAATAGGAATAAGTGCAATCAGCATCGGGTCAGCCTTCCATGTATACCTAAATAAAATAAGGACCCCAACAAAATCAAACCAGTTTCCTAAATTGGCTAAAGTATTGGCAGAAAAAAATTTAATGAAATTGCCATTGCGCCATATTGATATTTCTTTAGTCATAAATAATCCCTCCACGCTCGTGTCTCTACTAACGAGCATAACGAGCAATTATCAGAGGAATATCAGAGGAAATGAAATTTTTCATTATTATTTTAAGTTGTATTGTAACTGATGTTCGATTTTACTATGTATTTCATTTAATTTGTACTTGGATATGTACTGTTCTTTTAGATCTTTATAATCAGTTTGTAGTGTACCACTCACGCCAAAATCGTCTACGCAAAATAAAATCATATTGATGTTCATTAACACCCCAGGTATGAATTTAGCTTCCAAAAGTAGCTGAAACGCTTCATCAAAATAATCTTTAGCTTTTGATTCATTGTTTTTAAGAAGCCAATAGCAACCTTTAATAATTGATAAATTCGCATTTTCTCTTAGATAAGGAAAACTTGCAAGCTTATTTTCTGTTTCTTCCATCCTTTCCTCTATCTTTAGAATGTCCTTTTGAAGTAAGGTAAGCCATAGTTCGGAAAGCAAGATTAAGGGGATGAAACCTTCCAAGTTTTTCTCATAAATCTCATTTTTAGATCGATGAAGAAGGGTAGCGGCTTTATCTAGTTGTTTAGTAAATATCAATAATGATAGACGGTTTAACAACTTTATTTCTAAACGATGATATTCAGGTATTTCCTCTGCAGATAAAGCGCAAGTAAAGTAATCTAAGCATTTCTTCTTATCTGGTTCAATTAATGAATAGATATGCAATAGATAAAAGCATTTTTCCCAAAAGGTGATTTCTTGCGCATCAAGAAACCAACTGAAATCTCCTTTCATGAAATGGAGATACAGAAGGTTAGGCAAATCGATTTGGAAGCCAAACACATTCTGATTTTCTGCTAATAGTTTTAGGGCATCTCCCTGCCCGTAGCGATGATACTTGCGAAAAAGACTTTTAACTTGAGTAGATACTTCGTCGTCCTTTAATAATGGACTTTTCTGTACCTCTTTCATTGACAAAAGGTATCCTTGACCTCTAATTGTTTCAATTTCAACGACGGATGAAAGGGGTTGAATTTTCTTCCTAACCCTATAAATATGATCATCTACAGTTCTATCGACTGGATTTTCCATAGGCCACACAGCGTTTAACAGTTCCTCCCTTGAAAAAATGCGGGAAGGATTTTGATATAAATATTTAAATAGATGATATTCCCTCGGTAAAAATACTATTTTTTCGGAACGATATGTTACGTTATAATCGGTTTTGGAAAACTGAATCTTTTCCATTCCTTCACCTCAACTAAATGGGATATTTTTATAGCTCATTTTAACAGATAGATTATTTAAAGCCTAGTTACTATTTCAATAGAATGAACATACGATGCTTGTCAAAATTCCATTCAAGATGGAGAGTATGTTAAAGCCGAAATTTGAATACTATCCTTTTCTCAATGTAGTAGCTGGAGTTAAAATGCCGTCTATTAATCTTTTAGTAATTGGCATAAAGAAATTAAGTATGAGCCCTCCTAAGCTAACCGTTAATAAAGTGCCAACACCAATCGGTCCATTAAAAAGCATTGCTAAGAGTAAAAACAACAGATAAATGGATGTTCTCGCAATTAATATACTTTTCCCTGTTAATTGTTGTACGACTAATGTTAATCGATCCACTGGAATTGGTGCAAAATTTGTTTGTAAATAGGTGGCAGTTCCTAAGCCAATAATAATCAAACCAATTCCAAAGCAAATGGTTTTGCTAAACCACATTTCTGGTGTTAACAAATTGTGTAATAAAAATAACCACATATCAATCCCAATCCCTGTAATAAATGCAGTTATTAATCCTAAAAACTCTGGCCTTTGTTTTGCTAATATTGCATTACAACCGATCAATATTAAAGCTAAAATTACTTCCCAGCTCCCCACTGTTAGTCCTACATTAATAGATAGTCCTACCAAAAGTGCATCAAAAGGAGAAGTTCCAAGATTTGATTGAATAGTGAAAGAAATACCAAGGGTTAATAATAAAATTCCTAATACATATAAGCAATATTTCACTTTTTTGCGACCTCTCTACCATTGGTTTTTTGTTGCATTTGCAACAAAGTTAGGTTAGATTCAATATATATTCTTTTTGTTGCATTTGCAATAAAAAAACGGAGGAGTTAATTAATGGAGGAAATTCTTCGTGAAATTGGCATGATTTCAAGAGCGTTAGATTCAATAAGTAATATAGAGTTTAAAGAATATGACCTGACAAAAGGGCAGTATTTATATCTTGTACGAATTTGTGAAAATCCAGGCATCATACAAGAAAAGCTAGCAGAGATGATTAAAGTAGATCGAACAACAGCAGCTCGGGCTATAAAAAAACTAGAGATGAATGGCTTTATTGAAAAGAAAGAGGATGACCATAACAAAAAAATAAAAAAACTATTTCCAACAGAAAAAGGAAAAATGATTTTTCCAATTATCAAAAGGGAAAATGATTATTCCAACAGTGTCGCGTTAGCAGGGTTTTCCGAACGTGAAGCAGAAACGATTTTTCATCTTCTCCAAAAAGTTCGAAAAAATATAGAAGTAGACTGGGAATTTGTGAAAAAGGGAAATAAGCGAGATTATTGAATTTAAATATAGGGGCTGTATTAAAATGACTGTAAAAATAACGAAGTGCAACTTGGAAGATTTACATATACTCCGAGAAATAAGTATTGAAACGTTCAATGATACATTTAGCAATCAAAATTCGCCTGAAAATATGAAAGCGTATTTGGATAGCGCATTTACCTCTAAACAATTAGAGATGGAACTAGCCAATCGTTTTTCACAATTTTATTTCATTTGGTGCGATGAAGAAGTTGCGGGTTATTTAAAAGTCAATGTACATGATGCCCAATCAGAAAAAATGGGGGATGAGTACTTAGAAATTGAGAGAATTTATATAAGAAACAAGTTTCAAAGAAAAGGGCTCGGAAAATACCTAATCGATAAAGCGATAGAAATTGCTAAAGAACAACGTAAAAGCAACATCTGGCTAGGTGTTTGGGAAAAGAACGAAAATGCAATAAGCTTTTATAAAAATATAGGCTTTACTCAAACAGGAGCACACTCATTTTATATGGGTGATGAAGAACAAATTGATATTATCATGACTAAACCACTCATTTAATTGATTAAGGGGGACATATATGTATATTCCTAAATACTATAAAGTCACGGATGTTAATGAAATTGAAGAATTTATTCAAATGAACTCTTTTGCTACACTCGTAACAACAAAACAAGGAAAACCAATTGCGACGCACTTGCCTTTAATGTTCAATAAAAAGGGCGACAATTATTATCTTACTGGGCATATGGCATATGGAAACCCTCAGTGGAGAACATTTGAATCTAGTGACGATGTGCTCGTTATGTTTCAGGGCCCGAATGAGTATATTTCTTCTTCTTGGTATTCACATGAAAATGTTCCAACGTGGAATTATCAGGCTGTTCACATCTATGGCAAGGCTAATATTATAGAAAAAGAAGAATTAATCGACGATTTAACAATGCTGTTAGAAAAATATGAGAAGGATAGAGAGAAACCTATTTTGTGGGATAATCTTTCTCCTGAGCTTTTAGAAAAGGAAATGAAAGGTATTGTCGGTTTTAAAATAAAGATTGGCGAAGTTCAAGCTGCCTATAAATTAAGTCAGAACCGTAATGAAGATGATTATAAAAACATCATTGATCAATTAAAAAATGAAGAAGCCCCAAATTCGAAACAAATGGCATTATTAATGGAAAAGAGATGCAAAAAGCAAATATAGACGTATATTTAGAAATGGTGTTTATAAATTGCCTGCATTAATTGTTCTAAGAATATCTGGAAATGTAAATATGATATTATAAGAAAAAATAGCAGTTATAAAGGAGATTTTTAAGTGGAAAATTTACAATCGATTGAACAATTTGAAGAACTTAAAAAAGGAGAACGCACAATATTTGTTTTTTCAGCAGATTGGTGTGGAGATTGTCGATTCATTGATCCTATAATGCCTACAATTGAAGAAAACTATAGTCAATATAGTTTTGTAAAGATTGACCGTGATGATTTCATCGATTTATGTGTTGAATTAGATGTATTTGGTATTCCAAGCTTTGTAGCTTTCGATAAAGGCAATGAAGTTGGGCGATTTGTTAGCAAGGACCGTAAAACACAGGAAGAGATTGAAGCTTTTATTGATGGATTAGCATCATAATGTAAGAGGGGAATTCTCGACATTTGAAATTCCCGTAAGTATATTATTTAAATTTATTTGCAAAAGCTATAGGGGCGAAACTTCCTCCTATAGCTTTATTCGTATTTTTATCTTATTTCAAGTTGTTGCATATGTAATACAGCGTTCCACAAAGTCTAATACCTCTTCGGAAATCGGATATAGCCCAGTTTCCTCAACGGGTAGTTTTCTAACCTCCCAAAACTTCTCTATCAATTCTGTATCTCCTTGAAAAGTGTCATTTGATAGCGCTATTAATTTGGAACCAATTTGAAAACCTTCGTCTGTTTCGGCTTTAATATTGTGCTCTATACACCATTCAATTCGTCGTAGTAATGCAATATATTGCTGTGTTGTTTTATCATTGTTACTGAGGTTTGGGATTATTTCTTGTAAAAATGATTGTTCATCATCTTGGAAATAATCGATCCACTTTTTGGGGATGTTTTGTGAATTCTCAACAAGTTCAATAACATTCTCCCACGATAAAGACTCTTCCAAATCAATCATATTAATTAATGAAGTCGTATTAGAAATGCTTGTTTGTAGTTGGGACAGTTGTTCTTGTAAGTAATTATGATGCGAAATTAAAATTTGTTTATAGGAGAGTTTATCTAATAAATCACGTATAGTATCGAGTGGAAGTGAAAGTGATTTTAGAATGATGATTTTCTCTAATCTAAATAAATCCTTTTCTGAATAGTACCGTCGGCCATTCTCATCTTTAAAACTAGGTGTAAGGAGATTCACCTGATCATAATAACGAAGTGTACGAATAGATACATTCCGCTGTTTCGATACCTCTCCAGTAGTCCATTGTTTCATTTCATTCCTCCTGAAAAAAAGGTTGCAGGTGACGTAACGTCATCTAATACACTTGGATTATACCATAAAGAGGAAGAGGGATAATGGATGGTAATAAAGCAAATGAACTGGAAAGAACAAGACTGTTGGGGATGGAAAGAATTCATCTTTTTAATATTACTTGAATTTGTGTTTGTCATCGGTTGTATTAAATTTATTGTTAAACCGATTTATTTTCACTTATTTAATAATGAACTATATGCTGGAACGTTAACGGGGTTAACAATTGCGATTACACTTCTTTTCGGTGTTTATTTTATAGCCCTACGTCCTAAAAAACTTTCTTGGCGTGAAGTAGGGTTAAAATCAATCGCTCTGAAGGATTGGAAACTCATTCTTATATATTCTATTATGTTGTTAGTTGGTGCTGTAGTAATTGTCGTGCTTACTAGTTTTATAGGAATTTCCGTAGAGAACAGCAAAACAGATGCAATGCAGCAAAGCGTAACTTTTTTCACGGTTTTCATTGCTTTTATCTCAGCGGCTGTTATCTCACCAATATACGAAGAAATTTTTTATCGCGGTTTTTTATATCGTTGGTTTCGTACACGCGTAGGATTTACTGGTGCCATTTTAATTAGCTCGCTCATCTTTACAATTGTTCATATACCGACATATAATGTAATGCCAGTAAATTTCTTTAGTGGTGTCATTTTTGCTTTAGCATATGAACGCACTAATTCGATTTGGGCACCAATATGGATTCACGGAATTACGAATGGAATTATGGTTTTGCTAACAAGTATGGGATGAAAATTATTCAACTATAGGACAAATTGAAAAAGGTAGGGGATCTGCAATAATGAAAAATATTTTTAATCCTACGCATACAGCAGAAATTTTACAGCGGATAGATAAATTAAGTCCTAATTCACAACCCGAATAGGGAAAAATGGATGTTGCTCAAATGCTTGCACATTGCTCAGCTTTCCAAGACATTGCAATGGGAAATGCATTTCCGACAAGGAGTTGGTTAGGTGTAATCGTAGGGGGATTTGCAAAACCAATGATTTACAATGAAAAGACATTACCTCACAATATGTCTACAATTCCAACCATTTTGATTGCAGATGCTAGAGAATTTGCTACAGAAAAAGAAAAGCTTAAACAAAAAATTACGACCTTCCAACAGAACGGACCAGAGAAGTGTACAACGCATCCTCATCCCTTTTTTGGAAAACTCACTCCAGAGCAATGGGGAAAAGGAATATACAAGCACCTTGACCATCATTTAAAACAGTTTGAAGTGTAATCAATGTAAAGATTTTTCAGTCCAATAAAAAGCCTCCTAACTAATAAATGAGTTAGGAGGTTTTTGCTATTTCGACCTATTTATCATCCTCGTACCAAGGATTTAAGTGAATAAGAACTTCTTCTACATTAGGATGCTTTTCCATTATCGTTTTCTTTATTTTACGGATAATATCATGACCTTCTTGAACTGTTAAACCTCCAGGTACACTTACACGCAGATCCACCAATACATAATGGCCGTGCTCTCTAGCTCGTAGACGATCTATACGTTTTACTTCTGGAATTGTTAGAATTAATGTTTCGAAATTATCCAGTGTATCACGACTTACACTTTTCTCCATAAGTGTGTCTATAGCTTCTAATAACATCCCATAGGCAAGTTTGAAAACTAATATTGTCACTATGATACCAGCAATTGGATCCCCATATGTAAGGATATGAATATTAGTAAATTCCCCAACGAGCGCAAGCCCAATTCCCAATACAGCAGCTATTGAAGCATACACATCTGCAAGATGATCATATGCAGTGGCAATTAAGCCCTTACTATTTGTTCTTTTGCCAATTTTAATCGTATATACGTATAAAATGAGTTTCCAAACGAGTGAAATGATTGCAGTAATAAACGCAATTAGACTTGCTTTTTCTGGTTCATGAAAGAATGCTTTGATCGATTCATAAGCAATATACAATGCTGCTATTATTAAAATGATCCCTACAATAGCGGAACTGATTACTTCAGCCTTCCCATGTCCGTAAGGATGATCTTCGTCGGCAGGACGTTTAGAAATACGCATCGATGTTAAAGCGGCACCGCTTGCAATAACATCCCCGGCATTATGATAACCATCTGCTAGAAGCACTGGACTATGGAAGAGAGTACCAACTACAATTTTTAAAATTGTTAATACGATGTTACTTATTAAACTAATCCATCCAGCAACAATTGAAGCATCGGAATTTGTGCTTTGATTCATAAAAGTATACCTCCAATAAAATTCTTTCCTAAAAGCAACAAAAACCTTTGACTATTTTTAAGTCAAAGGTTTTGTTTAAAAAAATATAGTTTTCGTGAACTTGAAATTTGAATCATATTTCTCACTCCTATATAGGGGTCCACTGAGTGTAACACATTATATTCGTTGGTTCAATAATGGTTTGTCTCATTTTTTTCAATAATCCTGTCTTTAAAACAGGCTAAATCAATTTTAATAAATACAGCTTACTTTATCGGGTGAGATACCTCAGCCAGTTAGCGATATTTTCATTTTATAATACTCATTATGACTGCAGTAAGATCAAAAAAACCATGCCTCATTTTACTCGAGAACTTGGTCTCCTTAAAGCAAATGAATTATTATTTCACTTTACGATACCATATTATAACAGGAATTAGTAATAATGATAAAAGACCACCAATTAAAGATAATACTGCGTAACTTGAATTAGCTACAATTACCCCCGAAAGAGCTCCTCCTGTAGCACCAGCTAACGCGATAAAAACGTCAATTGTTCCTTGAATTTTAGCACGTGTTGATGGTTCTGTAGCATCAACAATTTGAGCAGTTCCACTAATTAAACCAAAGTTCCATCCTAATCCTAGTAAAGAAAGGGCCAATATGAGCATAAACATTGAATCATTTGGTGCATATGCAGCGACTAAACCTGCAAACAGTAACGTAACACCTGCAGCAATACTCATAGCTGTTCTACCAATCTTGTCTACAAGAATTCCAGTTACAAGGGAAGGGAGATACATCGATCCAACATGAAAACCAATCACGATACCTACAGCACTTAAACTATGTCCATGATGTTGCATATGAATTGGCGTCATTGTCATAATAGCTACCATAACGATTTGCGTGAGGACCATGACAACTGCGCCTACAATAATACCATTTTTATTCATTAAAGGACTAGAATGCGTGATAACGCCTTCAGCGTCTTGTTGTTTATAAGCTTCTATTGACTTTGCTAGCAGTAAGGGATCAGGACGAAGCATGATGAAAAGAACCAATCCTGCCATAATAAATGCTACTGCAGATAATATAAATGGGCCAGCTAATGAAGGAATACCGATAGAAAGGGCAAATTTCCCCATTACTTCAACTAAATTTGGTCCTGCTACAGCACCGAAAGTCGTCATAACCATCGTAGTACTAATAGCCTTTGCTCGTTGTTTTTTATCTGCTAAATCTGTCCCTGCATATCGAGCCTGTAAATTTGTTGCTGTTCCTGCCCCGTATACAAGTAGCGAAGCAAACAATAAGAAAACACTATTGAGTAAAGCTGCAATGACAACGCCAATCGCCCCAAGCCCACCCGTAATAAAACCTGTAGTTAGACCAATGCGACGTCCGTAGCGTTGAGAAAGTTTCCCAACTATAAAAGCTGATATCGCAGAACCTAATGTGAATAGGGCAGAGGGTAATCCAGCAACTGCGTCCGTCCCAAGCATCTGTTGCGCTAACAGTGCCCCTACAGTAATACCGGCTGCAAGACCTGCTCCACCAAAAATTTGTGATAAGCTCACTACAATTAAAACTCTTTTATACATTTTTTTCAGTTTTTCGGGGGAATTTACATAACGCCCGATTGAATTATTCGCACTAGCCAATTATATGTAACACCATCTTTCTAGCTATTTGATTAACTTAATTAAATAAGTTAGCACTTTATTAACCCATTTACCAAGCTTAACATAATCATACAATTGTAGAAATATTACATCTGGTAAAGTTTCTATCACTGTTGAAGCGTTTGCCAAATACCAAGAACATCTTATTTTCCTTATCTCAATTCTTAATCCAATAGAGAAAAAGAATCTATACCATTTAAAAAAAGGTAGACTTTTACATATACGTGCTTTTGGGGATATAATTGATATAAACATTTGAGGTATTACAAGCAGTTTAGATTCGAGATTACGACGCATTTTATTCATATAAAAAGCATTTCAGACCTTTAATAAAATTTAAAGTTGAAAGGATGTAGAATAATGAAGCAAATCATTGCACTTGGTGGTGGTGGATTTTCGATGGAGCCTGAAAATCCTTTGTTGGATAAATATATTCTTCATCAATCTAAGAAATCAAATCCGAAAATCTGTTTTATTGCAACAGCAAGTGGAGATTCAGAAAATTATATTTCTCGATTTTATCATTTCTTTGAAAAACAGGACTGTCAACCATCACATTTATCACTATTTAACCCACCTACAAGAGAATTAGAAAGTTTCTTACTGGAGAAAGACATTATTTATGTTGGTGGTGGTAATACAAAGAATTTATTAGTTTTATGGAAAGAGTGGGGATTGGACACCATTTTGAGGAAAGCTTGGGAGCAAGGAATAGTACTGGCTGGTATTAGTGCTGGTTCCATTTGTTGGTTTGAGGAAGGGGTTACAGATTCTTATGGAGATGGGCTTGAACCATTAAAGTGTTTAGGGCTCCTAAAAGGTAGTAATTGTCCTCACTACGACGGAGAAGCCGATAGAAGACCTTCGTATCAAAAGTTAATTGCTACTAATAGCATCAAACCTGGTATTGCAGCTGATGACGGTGTTGCTATTCATTTCATTGACCAAGAAATCAGTCATATTGTGAGCTCAAGACCAAACGCTAAGGCGTATAAAGTTTATAACAATAAGGAAATTACTGAGATTGAACTTGAAACAAATTATTTAGGTGCTATTTAAATAATTGCAAGAATATTTATCATAGTATCTGAAATTGTTTGAGTGCCTGGCACTAAGCCGCAACCCTCGCTAATGCACGGTTAGTTGCGGCTTACGTATTGTACGTTTTGAGCAGGCATTTAAGTGGGAAAATTGTTTGAGTGCCTGGCACTTTATATTAGATAATCCCACGTTCTAAACTGTTACTTTCTAAAGTTGATTTTTGAGGGAGAAGACTGACAACTATTGTTACGATTGCATTGATGATTAACATATATAAACCATTGTTAATATCTAAAATAAATGAAGGTAAATTAGGGAATAAAGTTGCCATCGTTGTGCCTGTGCCTGCTGAAAATAAAGCTATTGAAATACCAACGATTATACCAGCGATTGCACCTTGTTTTGTCACGAAGTTTTTCTTCAGTAAACTAAAAATTAGAGCAGGGAAAAGCTGTATGATAAAGTTATAGCTAATTAATTGTAGCAATACGAGCGCACCACTTGAATTTAATGATAAGTATAAACTAATAATCGCAGCAATAATTGCGAAAGATCGTGCAATATTCATTTGTTTACGTGCCGAAGTATTTGGTTTCAATTGAACATAAATATTAGAAGTTATCATTGAACCAATTGTAATAAGCATAACTGAACATGGTACTAATGAAGCCAGTAATCCAGCGGCTCCAATTAATCCTACAAACCATGGATCAAATGTTTGAAATACTAATTGAATTAATGCCAAATCACTTTCTGCGCCTGATAGATTTGGGATTGTTAATATCGCTGCTAATCCGATAAAGCATGAAAATAACTGCATTAATGAATACAGCGGCATCAAAATCGTATTTTTTCGAAGTGCCTTGTCACTTTTTGCTGCATATGCTGATAAAAATGTATGTGGCCAAATATATACTCCTAGCGCCATTAATATGATGGTAGAGATAAACCATACGAGACTTAAACCCGCATCTGGAAAGAACAATACTTGAGGTTTCACTTCAGAAATATTTTTTATCATGGATCCAACTCCATCATGATAATGGAATGGTAAGTACAAACCTAAAAATAAAAGTACGCCAAATGTTAAAATGTCCTTAATCAAAGCGACGCGAGAAGAACCGTGGAGCCCTGAAATTAATGTATAGATGACAACAATAATGCTTCCAACCCATATTGCTGTTGTAGACGATATAACCCCGTAGGATGCAACAGAAACAATCAGTCCTAACCCTTTTAATGCCATGACAATCATAGGGATAATTGCAACTACACCAACAATCGTAATGAGCTTTCCTAAAAATGGACTCGTATATTTCTTTTCAAAAAAGCCACCTTGCGATATTAAATTATGCTCTTTACTGTAACGTCTGATTTTTGGTAATAGGAAATAGCCTAGTACGCAACCAATTGAAATATAAGTCATAATATAAAGCGTTGCAATGCCACTATTATAAGCTAGTCCCACTAATCCAGTAAGGGAAAATGCGGTAAAAAATTCTCCTGCTAATAAGAAGAAAGTAACGATAGCACCCATGCCTCGTCCACCTAATGCCCATTCTTCCATATTCTCATTTTTACCTCTACCAGCTTTAATTGCCCAATACATACAGACAATGACAAAGGAAATCATAATTGTAATAGAAATATTCATTCTACACCCTCCTCATCATGCTGGTCGAACTTATACATAATCAAAGTAGTTAGTGAAGTTAGAACGACACAAAGAACAATCCAAAACATTGAAAAAGGGAGCCCTAATATATAAGGGTCAACCCGATTCGTTAAAGGTACACCAACAAGAAAACCTAGAACTGGAATAAACGCTAGATAATATAATGGTTTCAAATTAATCAACCTCCTCAAGTGCTTTTTCTAATAGGGGATGTACAAACTGTTGTATCCGCTTCATACCTTCTTCTAAATCATGCATTGAACATGCATACGAAATACGGATATACCCTTCGCCATATTCAGAAAATCCGTAGCCTGGTATGACTGCCACTTTCTCTTTTTCCACAAGCTGATGGACAAATTCATTTGAACTTAAGCCTGTTTTTTCAATAGAAACAAATAAATAAAACGCACCATCTGGTTCAATTGCTTCTAAGCCAATGTCCGTTATCCGTTGAAAAATAAAGTTACGTCGTATTTCATATTGTTGGCGCATTTCTTCGACTTCTGGTAAATCATGATTTAATGCGTTAATGGCAGCGTATTGACTAACAGAGTTTGCACATACACAGTTAAATGCATGAACTTTAAACATTTCTTCTGTTATATAAGCAGGGGCTAATGTGTAGCCAATTCGCCAACCTGTCATAGCGTGGGACTTTGATAAACCATTGATGACGATACATTGCTCTTTCATTGCTGGGAATGAAGCGATTGACGCATGTTTCAAACCATATGTTAGTTCACTGTATATTTCATCTGAAATGATAAAAATATCTTTACCTCTTAATAGATTTGCTATTTTTTCTAATTCATGAGCCTCTAACATAGTACCTGTAGGGTTTGATGGATATGGTAAAACGACACATTTTGTTTTTTCTGTTAAGTTTTCTTCGATTAATTTTGCAGAGATTTTACAATTATTTTTACGTGTATCAACAAATACAGGTGTTGCGTAGCACAAACGAATAAGTGGTTCATAACCAGGGTAAATAGGTGCTGGTAAAATGACTTCATCACCAGGCTCTAAAATCGTACGGAATGCAATATCTAACGCTTCGCTTGCACCCACAGTAATTAAAATCTCATCTTCTGGATTATAATGGAGTTGGTAGCGTCTTTTCACAAAGTTAGCAGCAGCCTGTCTAAGTTCAAGTACACCTGCGTTATGTGTATAACCAGTTTTATGTGCATCAATAGCTTGTTTTCCTGCTTCTAAAATAGAATGTGGTGTTACAAAATCTGGTTGTCCAATTGTAAGATTAATAATTGACGGGTCATTTGCCACCTTGTTTCCAATTTCACGTATTGCAGAAATTTTAATGTCTTTAATCGTTTTATTAAGTAAATATTTCACGTTGTTCTCCTTCTCCTATCTATTTATTTGGGGACAGTTTAGTAATATGCAAAAAGCATGCCAATTTGAAAGCATTGATAAATCAAGGTTTTCAATAAATAGCTCATTGAAATATTGGTTCGATTTTGACTCATTGATTCGTTTTCGATTCAATTTTGTATACCTCTCCAATATCAAATGCTATCGTTTGCTACATCAGGGTTTAAAAATGAGTCGTTTTCGAATCAAATACTGTTTTTCTTTACTATTGACCTGTAAATGGGCATTATTTTATTGATTAACAAATAATAGAACGGCTCATTTTTATAGATTATTTATTAAACTTTGGTAGAATTGAATGAAATAATATAGAATTTGGTGATTCGAATGGATAAATTAGCTCTTTTTCAAGATGAAAAGAATCAATTTTTTTTAGATATTATGAACACTATTAAAGATGGTATTTGGGTACTTGATAAAAATGGAACCGTCATTTGGGTAAATGATGCTGCAAAGCGGGGACTGTTTGATGTTGATGAAGTGGACTTAATCAATCAAAGTGTATTTGACATGGAAAAAAGGGGGTTATTTTCACCTTCAATTGCCCGTCTTGTATTGAAAAATAAGCAGTTTGTTAATACAGTCCAAGTTATAAAGAACAACCAGAAATTACTAGTATCTGGGGATTATATTACTGACGAAAATGGTGAAATTGAATTTATTGTTACTCATGCTCGCACGCTAAGTGAAGCATTTAATATGAATATGGAATTAGAAAAGGCAGAAGATCTTTTACAACGTTATAAAAACCAAATTCGGGAAATGATTAGGCATCAAAATAAAGAGCAAGAGCTAGAAACATTTGTTGGAAAAAGTAAAGCTTTTCACGCTGCTATTGAGTGGCTTGAAAAAGTGGCAGATGTGGATACAACCGTTTTAATTACAGGGGAAACAGGCGTAGGGAAGAGCGCTTTTGCCCAAAAAATGCACCAATTAAGTAACCGCAGTGACAAACCTTTTGTCCACTTAAATTGTGGTGCTATTCCTGAATCTTTAATTGAATCGGAGCTTTTCGGCTATAAGAAAGGTGCATTTACAGGAGCAAATAATAACGGAAAAATAGGGCTCATCGCTGCTGCGGAAAATGGCATATTATTTCTTGACGAAATTAGTGAACTCCCATTGCAAATACAGTCTAAATTACTTTTGTTCCTTCAAAATAAAACGTATACACCGATTGGAGATACACAAGTCCATCAAGCAGACGTTCGAGTCATTGCTGGCTCAAATGCTAATTTACTAGAAATGACGAAAGCTGGACAATTTCGGGCTGATTTATATTACCGCTTAAATATCTTGCCACTAACTATCCCTCCTTTGAGGGAACGCAGGGAAGATATCGTACCTCTTTTAGATTTTTTCTTAAAAAAATATAATAATAAATATCAAAAAGACCGTAGCTTATCTGGTAAACTAACTAATATTTTATATAACTACGATTGGCCAGGAAATATTAGAGAATTAGAAAATCTATTAGAACGATTGGTCATTACAGCTCCCAATAAAGTGATTAATGAACAGGACCTTCCGAGTGACTTTCGACATGAAGAGACAGCTAATATGCTGGATACCTTGCCTGAAGGTCAATCCTTAACCGAATACCTTAATCATATTGAAAAAGAGATTATTGAAAAAACGTATAATCAACTTCAAAGTACAAGAAAAACAGCTGCTAAACTAGGCGTCACCCAGGCGTATATTGCAAGAAGGTTCAAAAAATATAATTTAAACATTACAGAAACGAAAAATTTAACTAGTACGGAATAACGTTTAAAGAGGGGGAGTCAGAAAATCTCTATCGTTAAAAATGAAGGATAAAGGAAGTGGAAAATTTATTTGAAAAGAACATTTTTTTATAGTTTTTATAGTTTAGCTTTTATTTTAATGCTAGTTGTTCAACTATTTAACCGTAAATATCCTTTTCTTGAAGCATTGATGCATACATTTATATTTACATTTACGATTATGATTTGCCATATCATATCTGAGAAAATAAATAAGACCAATCCGTGATGAGCAGTACCTAATTGGTATTAAAAAGAAGTATTCACTGACGGTTGGCGTTTGGAGGTATAGAATGAGGGCTGAGCAAATTATAGCAAAAGCAATCTGTCTATTTAGAAATGACGATTTAATACTTGTCGCCGAAGGTTTTGATGAAGTAAAAGGGGAATTTTACTATCGGCCAATTGGTGGGAAAATTGAATTCGGAGAGACAAGTGCGCAAGCAATACAGAGAGAAGTACTTGAAGAAATAGAGGCAAATATACATAATTTAAACTATATAGGAACAATTGAAAACATATTTACATATAACGGTGACCTTGGACACGAAGTAGTATTTGTATATGATGCTGAATTTGTAGACAAGTCCTTTTATGCAAACCCTTCTTTTCTTGGAAAAGAAGATAATGGTGCAACGTTCAAATTGCTATGGAAGGCAATTAGTGATTTTACAAATAATAAATTAACTTTAGTTCCCGATGGATTATTCGATTTGCTTTGAATAGCTACTTGAGTTAGGAACCTTCTTACTCTAAAGAAATAAATAAATTATTGTAAAGTCGTTCGGATAGTCGGACGGCTTTTTTAGTAGTGTATTTTTCACGGTAGTTTATTTTGTGGTGGTAAACTGCTGCTTGTTTCAAAATAAAATTTCAAATTAATGTCCCTTTGCATAAGAAATAGACGTATATAGTGTGCAGAAAGGGGGTGTTACCGATGCAAAAAACGAATTTTTTAGGTGCTACGCTTCGCTTAAAGTATTTAGCAGGACACAATGAAAAAAATGAGCCGAAGTTCGCAATCAAAACATACCGTAATTTAAATGGTACGCATACAACAGCGGCGTTAGTAGCGGTAGCTAAAGCGATTGCAAGTCTTTCATCTCAGCCACTCGACAGTATTATGAAGCAAGAAACAACAGAATTATCGTAAATCCAGTAAAAACAAGGGGTGATTAAAATGGCAAAAGTGTTAGAGTTACAGTTTGAAACAGAGATGGGGAAGACGGCGACGATTGCGATTGATGCACCGAAGCCAAATGTTACACCTGCTGAAATTCAACAAGTAATGCAAACGATTATTACGAACAGTGTATTTGGTGGACAAGCTGGTGCTTTTGTTGGCATGAAAGGTGCACGAATAATTGATCGTCAAGTTTCAGAATTTGAACTAGGTATGAATTGATTGAAATGGTCTTTGCACTAAGCTGCAAAGACCATTTTTAAGACGTTAGCAAAATGTCGAAAGGAGGGTGCGGTATGGAACAGTGGCTGAATATGGTATCCAATATTGGCTTTCCGATTCTCATGTCGTTTTATTTATTGCACCGCGTTGAAGTAAAGCTAGATGCGATACATGATGTGCTTGTTTCGATTAAGGATAGGTGATTTCACAAAGAAGCATTATGCTAAAGTGATAGGCTAACTTTTTTTTGCATGCTACCACGACATTCCTCAATTAAATTGACAATATAGAGTGTGAAACACAATGAGAAAAAGTGTTAGATTATTTAATATCTAACACTTTTTCTGTAAAACTTGATGTCGCTATAGCGGACACTTATTGTGAGCGTCACGTTAATCTAGAAACGTCGCAGTTTTCTTTTTTTAAACTTAACATTATTTAAGTTGTGGTTCATTCTTTTTAATTAAGTTTATAATATCTTTTGTAGAAATATTTTCTTGTTCATTTTTCGAGTATATATCCAATAAATATAATAGATTATTACTTGTAATCAAATAAATAATAACTCGAAATCCACCAGACTTACCTTGCTTCGCACTTGTATTTGCCATTCTTTTTTTGAAAATTTTAAACCTTTTTTTACTATTTTCGAATTTTACACCTATACCCTGAATAGGTTCGCCTAATTCAGCACCTACTTCGATTTCATCAATTAATGCTTCAAAATCATCAACTATCTTTGGATACCGCTTTAGTAATCGCTTAAACTCCTTTTCAAATGTAGGAGTTGTGTTAACTCTATACTTCATTACTATTTCTCTTCACGTAAATCTTTTAAAAAAGAACGTGCTGACTTTTTAGGTAGTAAGCTTTGTTCAATTAAATCAACTTCTTGAATTGCATTTGATATTTGATGATTTCTAGTAGAGGGAATGGACTTGTTTGAGACTTTTTTTATAGTTTCAGTAGTTGTCATATCTTTTTTTTCCTCCTTATCACACATTAAACTCACCGCCTTATTTAAATACAACTATATATATTAAGCATAGACGGTGTGCAATCCTTTAAATAAATCATAGCAAATTGCGTCAATCTATCAAGCTTTTCAGTATATTCATTGAGATTTTACTATAATTCGATAGACTATTTTGTTAAATTTCAACACAACATGTCTAATTTTTTGATGTACTGGATTGAATTGGGTGGCGGCAGCATTTCTACTGTTATTTTGTTTTGCACCGCGTCGAAGTAAAGCTAGATGCGATACATGATGTGCTTGTTTCGATTAAGAATAGGTGATTTCACAAAGATGTAAGAAAGCTGTCACTACAGGTAGTTGTCAACGCTTACACCATTCGATAAGATGAGGGTAATGTTGGTAGGGAGTGTGTGAAGATGAAAAATAAGGTAATAGGATTCGTGTTACTATTAGCGTTAGTTACAGCACTTAGTGCATGTGGAAATGTGAAGTTTAAAGCTGATTATAGTTATGAAATACAAGATTTTGACCATGTCAATCAACGTGGAGAAAATATTTCACTTGAAAGTTTAAAAGGCAAACCTTGGTTAGGTATGTATATTTTTACGAATTGTAATTCAGTTTGTCCACCAATGACGTTTAACATGACGCAAATACAAGAAAAGCTTATGAAAAAAGGAATAGAGGATTATAATCTTGTCGCTTTTTCAGTAGATCCCGAAGTTGATACACCTGAAGTGCTAGCTGACTATTTAGCGAGATATACTGTGCCTGATGAATCGAAATGGAATCTCCTTACGGGGTATTCTCAGTCATATATTGAGCAATTTGCAGTGAAATCCACAAAATTACTAGTAAAAGATGACCCGAATTCAGATCAAGTTATCCACGGTATCCAATTTTTCTTAGTCGATAAAGATGGTATCCTTGTAAAGCAATATGACGGCTATGCGAAGGACGCATCAGATGTACCAATCGATACGATCGTGGGCGATTTAGAAACATATATAGAGGAAAACTTATAAAATGAAAGCTAGTGCTAAATGGATATAGCACTAGCTTTTTTGCGCAATCGTTTATATTTTCAACGGAATCTTCATCTTAACGACTGTTCCCCAACCTTTTTTGCTTAAAATCGTAAGCCCTCCATGCTCACCAAAGGCGACGAGGAGTCGCTTGTGTGTATTACTTAACCCAATATGGCTGTATTGCTCATTTTGCTGAAGACGCTCACGTACGATTTGTAGCTGACTTCTGTCCATGCCTTTTCCATTATCGATAACGACTAAGGTCATCAAATCGGCTTGAACGGTCATTTTAATTTTAATCTGACAAAGCTGCTTTTTTGGTTTCCCATGCTCGATGGCATTTTCAATTAATGGCTGAATCGTCAACTTTTTCACTTTAAATGGCACAATATCATCATCATATTCCCATAGAACGTGAAATTGATTTTGATGACGCGCTTTCAAAATATCAATATAATGCTTCGTGTATTTAATTTCCTCCATTATAGGAACCATACTTGATTCATCATCTAGTGAGTAGCGGAGAATCGTTGCTAAATTATCAATCATGTCGTTTAATTCATTTGGTTTCCCTGTCAACGATATCGCGCGCCAGTTCAATGTTTCCAGTGTGTTAAATAAAAAATGTGGGTTCAATTGGGATTGTAGGGCGGCTAGTTCTAACGTTTGCTCCTTGTATTTTTTCTCAGCTAGCTTTCTTTTCAAAGTATTTTGTTCCGTAAAATTCAATAAAACTTTATGTGTAATTAGACTATATACATCATTAACAGGGATTGAAATGTCAGGTAATGCACCGCCCTGTTCAGCAGATTGGAAAATAGCTAATATCTTTCGCATATGCACAGTTGCTTTTCTTGTTACCCAGTAGGCATAGATGACACTGCCGATGATGCAAATCGCGGAAAGAAATAATACAAGCTTCAACAGCTTCTTTGGTACTTGATAAAGACTCGTTTTAGGATTGATCGATAAAAATGTCCAGTCATATTTTGATGACTCCATTTTAGAAATAACGTATGGCTTGCCATCAATCGTCATATCAAAAAATGAATTAGGATTAGATGTTAGCCTTTGTATAATTCGGTTACCTAGCTCATAATTTTGCTCGTTAAAAATAATATTATTTTTATTGTCCACGATGACTAAATTGCGTCCAACTGTCGTTGACAATGACGCGAGCTGTTGCTGTAAATAGTCTGCCTTAATATTTAACACAAGCACGCCGTTATTTTTAGGAATGGTCCGATACATCGTAATAATATTTAAAGGTGTATCCATTTGGTTATTCGTTATACGTTTAATGGTCCTTGATTCAGCCCACGTTTCCTCATAGCCGAGATGGGTCACAAAGCTATGATACCAATTAAAATCGAGTGTATTTCTTAATTCGACCAAACCAGTTGTTGTCGTCGATAAATACTTTCCAGAATCGTTTTTTACATAGATGTATATCGAGTGGATATATTCTCTAGCTTCTTTTGGTGCATCAATAAAATTTTTTAATGTGACAAGGTCCTTATAGTCTTGGTGAGTAAGTGTTGGCTTATCCATAAGCTGCTGCAGGTTGTCAAATTGATTTGTACTAGAAATAATATAGCTATTTAACGAATCGAGCTCATAAAAAATAAGCTCGATATTTTCCTTTGTTTGCGTTAAAAGATCTGTATTGCGATCAATAATATCCTGTAATACATATTGTTGAATTAAAAAAATGGATAATGCCCCTAATACAATGAGTGGAATAAGCATTGGTATTAATAAGCTAATTAAGTTTTTTAAAAAATAGGTGCGTATGTAATGGTTAGTCAATGTGAAGACCACACTCCTCGTTTCGATATTCACGAGGTGTTTTACCATAATATTTACGGAATGTCCGAGTGAAATTTTTAGCATTGCTATAACCCGTTAATTCACTTATTTCGTAAATTTTATAGTCAGGGTTTTTTAAAAAAATCGCTGCCTTTTCCATTTTTACTTCTACGACAAAATCAGAGAAGTTGCGGCCTGTTTTTTCCTTGAAATATTTACTGATGTAGACTGGATTTAAATGAACTAGCTGTGATGCACCTTCAAGGGAAGCATGTTGGTAATGCTCGTTAACATATTTTAATATCGTTTCAATGACCTTATCTTGATTAAAGTCCGTTTTAAAAGTTACATATTTTTCGTCGAGCTGTGCTTTAATCTTTGTGAAAACTGTGACAAGCTCACTGTATTTTGTTGGTTTGGTTATATAGTTTTTGACACCATATTGGATAGCTTGCTGTGCATAATCAAAATCTTTGTAACCACTTAAAAATACGACATGGATTGGTGATTTTTGTTCATCGAGCTGTTTAGCAATTTCGATTCCTGTTAGCTCTGACATTCTTATATCCGTGAGTAACACGTCGACATGATGGTTATTAATAAAAGCTAAAGCCTCTATACCATTTTCAACTGCACCAACTATTTCAAAACCAATTTCTTCCCATGGAAAATAACTGCTTAAGCCATTACGAATTTCAAACTCATCGTCAGCAATTAATAGTTTATACATCGCAAATCATCACCTTTTAAATAATTAGAAATATTAAAATAATTACTTTTTATCATACTCTATTTATAAAGTTTATGAATCCTAAATGTTGAAAATTGATACTTTAAGTAAGTGTAAGGGACTAACATATTAAAAAAAGATACTATTTTGTCTAATAATAGCCCTTTTTTCAACAATATTATTACGGTTTAATTAAAAGTATATTAATTATTTAGCAATTTAGTGTTTTCAGATAATTGATATATTTAACAAATGTGCAAGGGGATTATGAATGAGGGGGAGTCTTTAACTTAGTAGAAAAATATCAAAATATATAATAGTAGACAAAAAAGTCGAGTAACACCAATTAAAACAGTGAAATGTCGAATGAGAACGAAGTGTTTGCAGGAAGGGTGACAGCAATGATTCAAGTCAACAATTTAAAAAAATCCTTTGGCCCCTTACAAGTTTTAAAGGGGGTAGATTTACAAGTACAGCAAGGGGATGTTGTTGTATTAATTGGAGCGAGTGGTTCAGGAAAAAGCACATTGTTACGTTGTTTAAACTTTTTAGAGTTATATGACGAAGGACAAATAAGTATTGAAGGACAGGCCATACAGGCTACAAAAACTGATTTAAATAAAATTCGAGCTGAGGTAGGTATGGTGTTCCAGCATTTTAATCTTTTCCCTCATCGGACAGTACTTGAAAACATAATAGAAGCACCAATCTTTGTAAAAAAGCAGTCAAAAGAAAAAGCAACTGCTTATGCATATGATTTACTTGAAAAAGTAGGGTTACGTGATAAGGCGGGAATGTACCCTGATAGTTTATCGGGCGGTCAAAAGCAACGGGTAGCCATTGCACGTGCATTAGCGATGGAGCCAAAAGTGATGTTATTTGATGAACCAACCTCTGCATTAGATCCAGAGTTAGTTGGGGAGGTACTACAAGTTATGAAGCAGCTTGCTAATGATGGTATGACGATGGTTATTGTGACGCATGAAATGGGCTTTGCGCGTGAAGTAGGGAATCATATCGTCTTTTTGGAAGGTGGACAAATTT
This sequence comes from Lysinibacillus sp. FSL W8-0992, assembly GCF_038008685.1. NCBI lineage: Bacteria > Bacillati > Bacillota > Bacilli > Caryophanales > Bacillaceae > Lysinibacillus > Lysinibacillus sp. FSL W8-0992. The sequence goes on along the minus strand of NZ_JBBOZQ010000001.1, from coordinate 3,258,507 downwards.
TAGAAGAAGGTCATCCAGATACTTTCTTTGATAATCCAAAAAATGAACGAACGAAGCAATTTTTAAATAGAATTTTACACATAGGGGGTAGTAAACATGAAACGGTTCAAGCTTAAAGCATTATTAGCAACTTTAACATTAGGGGTAGGTCTTTTAGTAGGCTGTAGTTCAAATGAAGAACCAAAAAAAGCAGCATCTTCAGGTACTGAACAAGAGGAATTTGTTTATGCAATGAGTGGAATTTATAAGCCATTTAACTATAAGGAAAATGGTGAGTTAGTAGGGTTTGATGTAGAACTTGGAGAAGCGTTAGCTGAAAAAATGGGCATGAAACCTGTCCCTATGACTTTTACATTTGAATCTATTATACAAGGTCTTTTAGACGATAAATTTGATGCGATTTTAGGGAGTATGACAGTCACTGAGGAGCGCTTAAAGGTTGTTAGCTTCACAGATACTTACTATCGTTCAGGCTCACAACTATTTGTAGCTGAAAATAATACGACGATTAAATCAGGAGCAGATGCAGAGGGCAAAGTAATTGGTGCTGTACCTGCCACAAATTATGAAACAGATGCGTTAAAATTAACGGCTAAGGAAAATGTTATAACTTATCCGCAAGGTGATGTTGCAGCATTGATGGATATTAAGACAGGTCGGTTAGATGCTGTTGTGGCAGATAATATTTTTGCACAGCTTGCTATCGATGAAGCGAAAATACCAGTTAAAGCTGTTGGGGATTTATTAGCAGTAAATGAACAAGCAATTGCAGTTAATAAGAAAAATGTGGAATTAAAAGAAAAGTTAAATATAGCATTAGCACAACTAATTGCGGATGGAACATATGCAAAGATCAGTGAAAAATGGTTTGGCTTTAACTTAATGGACGAAAGAGTTAGTAAATGAATAACGGAGAAAACATTTCTCCGTTACCTTACAACAATGATGACAACAGAGTGGGTGAATAGATGTTAGAAATTTTTCAATCGAATTATAAAATGCTTTTTGATGCACTATGGGTAACACTTTCAGTAACGATTTGTTCATTAGTTTTAGGTAGTATTGTCGGGTTAATTATTGCCTTTTTTAATATGTCAAAAATAAAAGTGCTGAAATATTTTGCGGCAGTGTATTTAGCCATTATTCGTGGTACACCGATGATTGTTCAAATTTTTATTTTATATTTTGGTATTTCTTCGTTCCTAACGCTGCCTTCTTTTTGGGCGGGTGTATTAGCTTTAGCTGTCCATAACGGAGCGTATATTTCTGAAATTTTCCGAGGTGCAATTCAGTCAATCGATCGTGGTCAAATGGAGGCGGCTCGTTCGTTAGGGATGTCCCAGACGTTGGGGATGCGCAGAGTAATTTTACCTCAAGCTATGCGAAGAGCGATTCCACCACTAGGTAATCAATTCATTATATTATTGAAGGAATCTGCGCTTGTTGCTTATATCGGTATGTCAGATTTATGGAGTACTACATTAGCCATTGCGGGCGCAAACTATCGTCCATTAGAAACATACATGGTTACTGGTGCATTTTATTTAATACTAGTATTAGCATTTACATTTATTTTCAATAGAATGGAAAAGCGTTTGAATTTACAGACGCGTCATTAAAGGGACACTGTAGCAACGAGTACGTTTGCTACAGTTTTTTTTGAGTTGAGGTGCCTGACACTAAAAAGATTGGCAAAATTCAAAATTGTTCGGGTGACTGGCACTTGTTATAATATGAATATTCCAGCTTCAAATAAGGGGAGGTAGTTTTGTATGAGCATAGGCGAAACATATTTAAACGTTGTACTAGAGAGATTCAAATCTGTCAAAGCGGATGGCGATAAAACAATTGCACAATTAGACATTGAGCAATTGCACTGGGCTTTCAACGAGGAGTCTAATAGTATTGCTGTCATTGTCAAACATGTTAGCGGAAACATGATTTCAAGATGGACTGACTTTTTATTAACGGATGGCGAGAAAACGGCAAGGAATCGTGATGATGAATTTATTGATAGCATTGATACTAAAGAAGAGTTAATAGCTATTTGGGAAAAGGACTGGCAAGTATTTTTTAATGCTTTACATAGTTTAACAACAACAGATTTGTTGGCGAACATCACAATAAGAGGACAGCAGCATACAGTGATAGATGCTATTGAAAGACAGATGGCGCATTATGCTTCACATGTCGGGCAAATTGTCTACATAGGGAAGCAAATAAAAGGGGACGAGTGGAATACATTGAGTATTCCAAGAGGGCAATCGCAGGCGTTCACAGAAGCTATGATAAAAAAGGGGTAGCACAACTGGCAAAATTCAAAATTGTTTGAGTGCCTGACACTATTGGTGGAATATTCTAAATTGTTCGGGTGCCTGGCACATCAAACGGCACAAAAATGCCATCCATCAAGATTAAGCTTGATGAATGGCATTTATTTTATGATCGGTCATCTTCCCAGCATTCTGTATTTTTCAATTCTGGGATAGATTTTGCGTAAAAGACAGGGTTTTTTCCTTTTTTACGTTGCTGCGTGAAATCGTCTAAAACTCGGAATGCTATTTTACCGAGAATCATAATAACCGTAATATTGATTAGCGCCATAAGCCCCATAAATAGATCGGCTAAATTCCAAACAAGTTGCACTTGAGCTACTGAGCCGAACATTACCATGGCAAGTACTAAAATGCGATATACAGTCATCCAGCCTTTGTGCGCATTGATAAACTCAATATTTGATTCGCCGTAATAATAATTACCAATAACGGAGCTAAATGCGAAGAAAATAATACTAATCGCAATAAAATAAGGTGCCCAATCGCCAACATGTACAGCTAATGAGTTTTGCGTAAGGATAATCCCATCACTTTCACCTGTTTTGTATAAGCCTGCCAAAATAATAATAAAAGCAGTTGCTGAACAAATCATAATTGTATCAAAAAATACGCCTAAACTTTGCACGAGACCTTGCTTAGCAGGGTGTGAAGTATTGGCTGTTGCAGCTGCGTTTGGCACACTACCCATACCGGCTTCATTGGAAAATAATCCTCTACGAACACCTTGCATAATGGCAATTCCAATCGCCCCGCCAGCCGCTTCTTGAAGCCCAAAAGCTTGAGAGAATATGAGCTTGAACACTGTTGGAATTTCTCCTAAATTTGTTGCAACGACGTAAAGAGCAACGAGTAAATAAAATACGGCCATTACAGGTACAATTACTTGTGTAAATTTAACAATTCTATGTACACCACCGAAAATAATCATCGCCGTTAGCACAACTAATAGAATGCCAATAACAACTGGTTTAATATTAAATGCTTCACCTACAGAAGTAGCAATCGTATTTGACTGTACAGCGTTAAAAATAAAGCCAAAGCTCAATGTTAAGAGAATACTAAAAACGATTCCTAGCTTACGTTGTCCTAATGCCTTTTCTATATAATAGGCAGGACCACCACGAAAAGTATCACCGTCTTTTACTTTATAAACTTGAGCCAGTGTGCTTTCAATAAAAGCTGTAGCCATACCGAGAATGGCAATAATCCACATCCAAAATACCGCGCCCGGGCCACCAACACCGATGGCAAGTGCAACACCAGTTATATTACCAGTACCTACACGCGACGCTGCGCTAATCGTAAAAGCTTGAAACGGAGAAACACCAGATTCACCATCTCTTTTCTCAGCTATTAAACGAAACATTTCAGGGAAAAGACGTATTTGTACAAACTTAGAGCCAATTGAAAAATATAATCCAGCTGCTAATAATAATATAATTAAGAGGTACGTCCATAAAATATTATTCGTGTCATCTACAATATTTGAAATCCATTCCATTTATCTTCCTCCTTTTTTCAATAAGTTTTTATTTTACACTTTTTTTTAATTAAACATCAAATTATTAAAAATTCATAATAATAAAATGATATTTTGCTTTTGAACTGAATTGTTATTTTGTAAATATTTAGATGGTGGTAAAATAGTAGTAAAGGAAAAAAGCTGGTGTTGGCTACAGTGGTTGCGGCTCATTCTTTTCAACTTAGTATTCATCTTGGTTTTTGTTTTATACCTATAAATAGTAAAGAAGGAGTGATTGTTTTTAGTATAAAGAACTAAGGAAAACGCTGTTATTGACAAACGAAGTAGTCTTTTCCCTCCTGTTTTAATAAAAATTCACGATAAAATCACGGGAGAGGTTAATGACGCAAAGAGGATTTTTATAGAAAAGGAGTTGATGATTTGAAGACGATTGGATTAATTGGTGGTATGAGTTGGGAGTCTTCAGCTATGTATTACCGTCTTCTTAATGAGAAGGTACAGCAACAATTGGGTGGCTTACATTCAGCAAAATGTATTTTATATAGTGTTGATTTTCAAGAAATTGAACATTATCAAGCGAATGGACAATGGCAAAATGCGGGGGAAATATTAGGGGAAGCGGCATTATCATTAGAAAAAGCAGGTGCCGATTTTATTGTTATTTGTACAAACACAATGCATAAGGTAATGGATGTTATTGAGACGAATATTACAATTCCGATTTTACATATTGCCGATGCAACTGCCGTTCAAATTCAACAAGCTGGTTTACAAACTATTGCATTGTTAGGTACAAAATATACGATGGAACAAGATTTTTATAAAACTAGAATCGAACAGTTTGGCATTAACGTAATGGTGCCAAACGATGAAGAACGAACAGTCATCAATCGAATTATTTATGAAGAGTTATGTTTAGGTAAAATTGAACGGACTTCAAAAGAAGCCTATTTACAGATTATTGAAAGCCTTGTGAAATCTGGCGCGCAAGGAATTATTCTAGGCTGTACTGAGATCGGATTGTTAATTCAGCAAGAAGATGTTTCAGTCCCTGTTTTCGACACGACCATTATTCATGCGTTAGCCGCTGTAGATAAGGCACTAAAATAGAGAAAGGCCATTGATAAGGAGCGATAAAATGACAAAAAAAGTGCGGGAAATGGGAATTGCTATTGGCACGTTACCAATAGGTAAAAAAAATTGTATTACCGATGTACAAGGTGTGCAAGTAGGGCATGTCACTCTTGATGAAAAGTTAAATGAAGAAGGAGCATACGCTTGTACAGGGGTAACGGCCATTTTACCGCATGGTGGAAATTTATTTCAACAAAAAGTTACTGGTGCAAGTTATGTGTTAAATGGTTTTGGCAAGACAACAGGACTCGTTCAAGTAAATGAACTTGGTGTGATTGAATCGCCAATTATGCTGACAAATACTTTTGGTGTGCCTGCTGTAACACAAGGAACTTTGCAATATATGTTAGAGACGAATAAGGAAATTGGCGATAGCACAGGGACGATTAATCTTGTTGTTGGGGAATGTAATGATAGTTATTTAAATTCTATTCGGGCATGTCCAATCACACCAGGCCACGCATTAGAAGCGATTTATAACGCATCTGAAGATGTAGCAGAAGAAGGCGCTGTTGGGGCAGGAAAAGGGATGATTTGTTTCGGCTATAAAGGCGGGATAGGATCATCATCGCGCATTGTGACAATCGAAAATGGAGAAGAAATCAACTATACAGTTGGTTGTATGGTTCTAAGTAATTTTGGCCATAGCTCAGAGTTTTTAACTGAACACTACAACGTGCCAAATGCTCAAAGTAACACTGTATTATCACCAACGGATGGCTCGATTATCATTGTGTTGGCAACGGATGCACCCCTTAGTAGCCGCCAACTAACTCGTGTTATTAAACGCTGTGGAATCGGACTCGGACGAACAGGCAGTCATTATTCTCATGGAAGTGGCGATATAGTGATTGGCTTTACGACAGCAAGACTTATTTCACATAGTACAGATCAACTTTTGGAGACACGACAGCAGCTACGCGAAGATCACCCAATTATGAATCAGTTATTTACAGCCGCAGCAGAAGCAACAGAGGAAGCCATTTTAAATTCACTTTCACAGGCGCAAACAACTACTGGTCGAAACGGTCATGTAGTAGAAGCTTATAAATTTACAAATTAAACGAAAAGCTATTGAGCACTAAAGTGTTTCAATAGCTTCTTTATTTTAAACTAAAAATAACTGTAAAAATTTCTTTATGTCGTTTTCTACTGCTTGTAAATCACCGTATATTTTTTGCTCGGCTAAAAAATAAGCATCGGATAAATGCAGTATTTCTTTTAATATCCATTCAGCACGTTCCTCTAACTGAATATAGTCAATTAGTCTAAATAGCATTGACGCCACTTCACCTAGATTCTTTGAGTATGTATATTCACAACTGAGCATGCCAAGCAGAATTTGTAAAGGAGAATCGTTATAAGGGCTTCCATAAAAGGAATGTAATAATGAACAGATATCGTTCGGTTTTGCTTTTGATGATAAAGAAATATCAATTAATTCAACTGGTGGATGTTCAAGTTTTTCGATAATAGCGTCTGCCCAATTAATAACGTCTTTTATTGTAAAATATCCTATTGTAATTCCTAATCGATACACCTCTGCCATCACTTTTATTTCCATAGTAAACTCCTTTTAAAACTACAATTTTAGGCAAAATGACCACGATGCCATTATTTGATTTATTTCGGCTGGATTATACAACCTTCAATATAAAAATTCGCTAAATACTTATAAAATAGCTAAAATTTCTCCCCTTGTATTAATTTTTTCCCTATTTATAGCATAATTTGTGTAATCAGTAGAGAATAGCTAATATTTTGACATTATCCTTTTTTTATCTAGTCAACAATTATGTGGTATGTTAATATTCAATGAAAATACTGAATTATCTAATAATTTTACTTGTTTCCTACAAAGAGGTGGGTATGATGCAAGAAAAGATTTATCAGCCGATTGAAGTGAATTATACTCCGAAGAATCAACAACCAACTCCTATCATTCAAAAAAGCTTCGAGCCTTTGATTAAAATTGACAAACAACAATCTAGAATTTTTACTCAACCTGTTTATTACCTACAACAAATTGCTAACAGTTTACAATCCATTTATTTGCGTAAAGAAGCTTTTGAGCGATTACAGCAAGCTTTATTGCTATTGCCTGAAAATTATAGCTTTATTTTATATGACGGATACCGTCCATTCCAGGTGCAACAATTTTTATTTTCGCATTTTTCTGAAGAAATCCAACATCAACATCCAAATTTTACAAAAGAAGCTGTTTTTAAAGAGACGTTAAAGTATGTGGCTTTTCCATGCGAAGGTCAAGAGCATTTTGTTCCGCATGTAACAGGTGGAGCGATTGATTTAACTTTAGGCGATGATAAAGGTAATGCGTTAGATCTTGGTACAGCATTTGATGAAATTAGTGAAAAATCAGCAACCCGCTATTTTGAACTACATTCTGATGAAAATAAGGAAGCATGTGTTCATCGTCGGCTTCTGTATAACTGTATGACGGCGGTAGGATTTACGAATTATGCTGAGGAATGGTGGCATTATGACTTTCACAATATTGCTTGGGCGAGAAGGGTAAATGCTAAAGAAGCCCATTACGGTGCTATTGAAGCAAAGATTGAAAATTATTTAATAAAGGAGTATCGATATTTATGAAAGTTTATATAAGTGCAGATATTGAAGGCATTACAGGAACAACCTCGTGGAGCGAGACAGAACTGAATGGACCAGATTATCATTTTTTTCAGAAACAGATGACGAAGGAAGTTGAGGCAGCAATTGAAGGTGCGCTAGTTGGTGGTGCAACGGAAATTTTATTGAAGGATGCCCATGACTCAGCTCGAAATCTTGATATTGCAAACTTGCCTATCAATTGTAAAGTCATTCGTGGTTGGACATATGACCCGATGTGTATGGTAGCAGGACTTGATCGTAGCTTTGATCGTGCGATTTTCATCGGGTATCACAGTAAAGGAGGAAGCGAGCGCAATCCATTAGCACATACGCTTTGTGTATTTGCAGATATAAAAATAAACGGCGAATATGCAAGTGAATTTCTCATTAATACGTACGCTGCCTCCCTACATGGCGTTCCAGTATCTTTTGTCAGTGGGGATGTTGGGCTTACGGAAGAGATTCAATCATTCAATAGCAACATCGTAACATTTGCCACTAAAGAGGGGGTAGGCAATGCAACAATAAGTGTCAGTCCTCAATTGGCAATCGCCGAAACAAAGCGACTTGTAGAAGCATCAATGAAAATATCACGAAATGACTTACAAGTGACATTGCCTGACCGATTTGTAGTGGAAATTATTTACCGTGACCATACACGTGCCTACCGAAACTCATTTTATCCGAACGCAACGTTTAAGCCGCATAACACAGTCGAATATGTAACAAATGATTATTTTGAAGTGCTTCGAATATTACAGTTTTTAACATAAGAATAGACTGTAGGTGAATAAATGAAAATTAAAAATATAGTTGTAAGGAAGGTCGAAGCTCCGCTCATTGTGCCATTTAAAACGGCATTGCGAACCGTTCATAGCATTCAAAATATTGCTGTTTATGTCCATACAGAGGATGGCCAAATTGGCATAGGTGAAGCAGCACCAACTGCAGTCATTACAGGTGAAACAATTGGTTCGATCACACATGCGATCGAACACTATATTAAACCAGCAATTTTAGGGATGGATATAGAAGAAATGGCATCCATTATGGAGCGTTTAGATAAAAGTCTTTATCAAAATACGAGTGCTAAGGCAGCGGTTGATATGGCACTTTATGATTTACATGCACAGCACTACAAAACCCCATTGTATAAATTACTAGGGGGCTATCGAAAGGAATTAATAACGGATATTACAATCAGTGTGAATAATACTGAAGAAATGATAAAAGATAGCCTTGCTGCAGTAGAGCGTGGCTTTCAAATACTAAAGATTAAGGTTGGAAAGGATCCAGCAACAGATGCTAAGCGGGTGCTGGCAATACGGGATGCTGTAGGCCATGCGATAACATTACGAGTTGATGCAAATCAAGGATGGACGCCGAAGCAAGCAGTGCGAATTATAAGTGCACTTGAAGATGCGGACGCCAATATCGACTTAGTCGAGCAACCTGTTCACTATGATGACCTTGTCGGCATGCAATATGTGACAGCCAATACAATCACTAATATTTTGGCTGATGAAAGTGTATTTTCAGCAAAAGATGCCTTCACGATCATCGAACGACGTGCTGCCGATTTAATCAATATTAAGCTAATGAAAACAGGTGGCATTTTTCAGGCGCAAAAGATATGCAACATAGCAGAAGCTAATGGCATTCCTTGTATGATTGGTTGCATGCTTGAAACCAAAATAAGTGTCAGTGCGGCAGCGCATTTTGCTGCCTCACAGAAAAATATCACAATGGTAGATTTAGACGGACCGAGTTTATGTATGAATGATCCTATTGCAGGAGGTCCCATTTTTAACAATGATCGAATAACGATGACGGATGCAATTGGAATAGGATTTTCATGATAAAAAAGCTAAGGGGGATGCTTATGATGAAAAGGAAATGGTTTCTTTTAGTATGTCTGGTCGCCTTACTTTGTGCTGCCTGTAGTAATGATTCTTCGGACGAAAAAAAATCTGAGTACCGTGTCGTTTATTCAGGAGAGATTAAAACATTAAACTATTTAAAAACATCAGAAACAAATGAATTTGCTGTCGCTGCAAATTTAGTTGACGGGCTAATTGAATACGATAAGTACGGTGTCGTTCAACCAGGCATAGCGAAAGAATGGTCATCAAACGAAGATGCAACTGTTTGGACATTTAAGCTACGTGATGATGTGAAATGGGTTACGCATGAAGGTAAGGAGTATGCCGATGTTGTGGCCCAAGACTTTGTGGATGGCCTCAATTATGTGTTAGATGCAAAAAATGAATCTTCTACCGTATGGAGTGCGACCGTTGTAAAAAATGGTGAAGCGTTCTATAACGGTGAGCTAACTGATTTTTCGAAGGTGGGAATCAAGGCTATCGATAAATCGACGGTTGAATATACTTTAGAAGCTCCTACACCTTATTTCCTTTCGATGTTGAACTATGTATGCTTCTTCCCTGTAAATGGAAAGTTTTTAGCTGAAAAAAGTGATAAGTTTGGTACTACACGTGAAAACTTCCTTTATAACGGTGCATATATATTAGATAAATTTGAACCTCAAAATGAGCGTGTCCTTGTGAAAAATGACACTTATTGGGATAAGGATAATGTCCTGATTGATCGAATTCGCTATAAGTATAATAAAGAAGCGGCAACAGTTGCTCCAGAGCTATTTTTACGTGGCGAAATCGATTCAGCAGATATTCCAACATCCATTATTGACGAATGGTTCAATGATGACAAGAAAAAATCGCAAGTACGTCAAACGCAAAATAATTTTTATTCGTATTTCTATGCTTTAAACTTTAATCCGCAATTCGATGCGGAATATGAACCTGATAACTGGAAGGTCGCTGTCAATAATAAAGATTTCAGAAAATCATTATTCCATGCATTTGATCGTGTATCAGCGATGCTTACAGTCGAACCGTTTAATCCTCAAGATTTACTAAGTAATACCATTACACCGAAAAATTTTGTAGATGTTGAAGGAGTTGACTATACACAATTAGAACCATTAGCTGCGATAACAAGCAATGATTCCTTTAACAAAGATTTAGCATTAGAGTTTAAGGAAAAAGCAATGGCAGCGCTAGAAGGGAAAGCGACATTCCCAGTAAAGGTATTGATGCCATATAACTCTGGGATGCCAGATTGGGCAAATCGTACACAAGTTATTGAACAACAAATCGAAAAATTATTAGGTGTGGACTACGTTGATATTATCGTAGAAGCGGGTCCATCGACAGGCTTCTTATCAGAAGTTCGACGTCCTGGTAAATTTGCATTAATAGAAGCAAACTGGGGTCCAGATTATGCGGATCCGTCAACGTATACAGAGCCATTTAGTGTGGATGGCACTTACAATAAGCCGGAATTAGCGGAAGGGTATACAGAAGCAAACGGTCAAACAATCTACTTGAATTTATTGGATAAAGCGAAGGCAACAATTGAGACAGAAGAACGCTATAACCTATTTGCCAAAGCGGAAGCCTTCCTAATTGAAGAGGCGTTTGTAATTCCATACGCCGTTGGTGGGAGCGGTTATGTTGCTTCAAAATTAAATCCATTTGAAGCCCAATACTCACCATTTGGTGTGACAGCAGAGAAGTTTAAAGGGCAAAAGGTGTTAGAAAAACCAATGAGTAATGATGAGTTTAAGGCAGCTTTGGCACAGTGGGAGCAGGAACGTGCGAATGCATTAACGAATGCAACAAAATAACAGAGTGGATTAATCATTACCAAGATTCAATCAGTTAGCAATAAGTGGTGATTTTTCAATACAGAGGAGATGACCGAAAATGCTGATTCGGCATCTCCTTCATGCTTTGTAAAACTATTTAAATGGAGGGGAGAGCTTTGTATGTTGTGGTATGTAGGAAAGCGTTTGTTACAATCTGTTATCACGCTGTTTATTATTATCACGATTGTGTTCTCGTTATTACGATTAATGCCCGAAGAAGGATATTTAGGGGCAGCGGCAGAAAAAATGTCACCGGCTCAAAAAGAAACTTATTTAACAAGTTTAGGGTTACGTGATCCACTGCCTGTGCAATTGGGGAATTTTTATGCGGATTTATTTCAAGGTGATTTAGGCAAATCCGTTACATATCGTACGGATGTGCCTGTAGTCACAATTATTTCAGATAAAATAACGTATTCTTTGTTATTTGGATTAGGAGCTGTAGCTTTATCGCTTCTTATCGGTATGCCACTCGGCATTTTGATGGCTCAAATGAAGGGACGCTGGTTGGATCGACTAGGGACTGGCTACATTGTGTTTGTCGTAGCTGTACCAGCTGCAGTGTATTACTTAGTAATTCAAATGTATATTACGGACATTTTTCATTTGCCGATGCTTTTTGATGAATATAGGCCCATTACGTGGCTATTACCGCTTACGTCAATGGCGTTAGCACCGACCGCTTCCTACGCGATGTGGATGCGCCGTTACATGGTAGATGAACTAAACAAAGATTATATTAAGCTAGCACGTGCAAAAGGAGTGAAAGAGCGCACATTGATGTTTAGTCATGTACTGCGCAATGCATTTATCCCGATGGCGCAATATTTGCCAGCAACAATCCTCTTTACTATCACTGGCTCTATTTATATTGAATCATTGTACTCTATTCCAGGAATGGGAGGATTACTAGTTGATGCTATTCAACGGCAGGATAATACGATTGTACAAGGCTTAGTGCTTGTTTTTTCATCACTTGGTATTATCGGTTTGATTTTAGGAGATATTGCCATGGCACTCGTTGATCCACGCATTAAATTAGGGAAAGGGGAGAGTGTGCGCTAATGAGCATTTATACAGAAGAGATAGATAATATAGCAGACAAATCTCGTGCAGAACTATTTGAATTTTTTGAAGCTAGTGATCATCAGGCGGAAGAAACAGCCTACTCCAATTATTCCTATTGGCGTTCTACTTGGCAATCTTTTTTGAAAAACCGCATGGCTGTCTTTTTATTAGTAATTGTTTGTATCATTGTAGCTTTCACGATTTTTCAGCCATATTTACCCGCACAAAAATCACCAACTGAAATATACCTCGATGAACAAACGGGATTACAGGCACGTAATATTGCACCGAACGCTGAATTTTGGTTTGGCACTAATTCGATTGGGCAAGATTTATGGTCTCGTATTTGGGCTGGGACAAGGACATCGTTAATGATTGGCTGTGTTGTTGCATTAGTTGAAGCGGTTGTAGGAATTACAATCGGCACACTATGGGGCTTCTCTCGTAAATTAGAAATGCCGATTACTCAGCTTTATAACGTAGTAGATAATATTCCAACAACAATTGTCCTTATTTTAATGTCATATATATTACGGCCTAGCATTTCGACCATTATTATTGCAATGTGCATTACAGGTTGGGTGGAAATGGCACGTTTCATCCGTAATCAGATTGTTATTTTACGAGATCGAGAATATAATTTAGCATCAAAATGTTTGGGGACACCAGACTATCGAATTATTATTAAAAATCTACTACCGTATTTAATATCTGTCATTATGCTTCGGATGAGTTTGGCGATTCCATTTGCAATTGGAGCAGAAGTATTTTTAACGTATATCGGCTTAGGATTACCGATTAGCGAACCTTCATTAGGGAATTTAATTAACGAAGGTCGTGTTCTTATGATGTCACCAGATTTGAGGTATCAGTTAATTTTCCCAAGCATTGTACTAAGTATTATTACAATAGCATTTTATATTATTGGTAACTCATTTGCAGATGCAGCAGATCCTAAAAATCATGTATAGGGGGGATTGAAATGGTAGTGGAGCAAACAAAATCCCGTATTTTAACGATTCAAAACTTAGTCATCAAATTTACACTTCGTGGCCAAGTTCTCACAGCAATTCGAGATATTTCCCTTGAACTATATAAAGGTGAAAGCCTTGCCATTGTTGGCGAATCGGGTTCAGGTAAATCAGTGCTCATGAAATCAATCATGGGCTTACTCGATAAAAACGGTACTATCGAGCAAGGGCAAATTTTATACAACGATATGGATTTAGCGCAGTTTAAAACGGAACAACAGTGGTTGAATATCCGAGGTAAAGAAATAGCGATTGTTACACAGGATCCTATGACATCTTTAAATCCATTAAAAACAATCGGTAAGCAAATAGAGGAGTGTGTTGTGTTACACCAAGGGCTAAAAGGCAAAAGCGCATATGCAGAAACACTCCAATTATTAACGGATGTCGGTATTTATGATGTAGAGAAGCGCTATAAGCAATACCCTCACGAATTTTCAGGAGGAATGCGCCAACGTATTGTTATTGCCATTGCACTCGCATGCAAGCCGAAAATTTTAATATGTGATGAGCCAACAACAGCATTGGATGTAACCATCCAAGCACAAATTTTACAGCTTCTAAAAAATCTTCAGCAAAAATACGGACTGACAACTGTTTTTATTACACATGACTTAGGCGTTGTAGCAAAAGTCGCAGATCGTGTCGCCGTAATGTACGCAGGGGATGTTATCGAAGTTGGTGGCACACATGAAGTATTTTTTAATGGTAAGCATCCATATACATGGGCGCTTATTTCTTCTTTACCTCAGCTTGGGTCGAAAGGGGAACAGCTCTACGCCATTAAGGGGACCCCTCCAAACCTTTTTAAAGAAATTAAAGGAGATGCTTTTGCCCCGCGCAATCAATTTGCCTTAAAGATCGATTACGAAATACGTCCACCATTTTTTCAAGTAAGTGAGACACATTATGCCCGTACATGGCTATTAGATCCTCGTGCACCAAAAGTAGAGCCTCCCACAGCGCTACAAGCATTTTTTGAAGAAGGGAGACTGTATGCCAATGAGCAATAAAGAAGTATTAGTCGAAGTGAAAAACTTAAACATTGTGTTTGGTAAAGGGAAAAATAAGTTCGTGGCAATTGACAATGTTAGTTTTAATATTTATAAAGGCGAAACATTCGGCTTAGTAGGTGAATCGGGCTCAGGGAAAACGACCATTGGCCGTGCCATTATGCGTATCAATGAAGTAACGGGTGGTCAAATATTGTATCATGGCAAGAAAATAAACGGCAAAATCACAAAAGATTGGGACCGTGACATTACGCAAAAAATTCAAATGATTTTTCAAGACCCGATGGCATCGCTCAATGAACGGGCAAAGGTAGACTATATTATTTCAGAAGGTCTCATGAATACGAAAAATTTTAAAGATGAGGCTGACCGTCAGCAAAAAGTACAAAATGCGCTATTAAATGTTGGCCTATTGCCTGAATTCGCTAGTCGTTTTCCTCATGAATTTTCTGGCGGTCAGCGTCAACGCATTGGGATTGCACGTGCATTAGTGATGGAGCCTGAATTTATTATTGCGGATGAGCCAATTTCCGCACTAGACGTGTCCATTCGAGCGCAAGTGCTTAATTTGCTATCGAACATTCAAGAAAAAAATAATTTAACATACTTATTCATTGCCCACGATCTATCAATCGTACGATTTATTACGGATCGTACTGCTGTCATTTATAAAGGGAATATTGTTGAGTTAGCAGAGACAGAAAAGCTATTTACTAACCCAATTCATCCATATACGCGGGCATTGCTATCAGCAGTACCTGAGCCAAATCCATATAAGGAGCGGGCGAAAGTAGTAGAAGTTTATAATCCATTACAGCATCGATATGATTTGGCGCCACCTTCATTTGTGGAAATTGAGCAAGGGCATTTTGTTTTAGCAAACG
The DNA here is from genome assembly GCF_038008685.1 of Lysinibacillus sp. FSL W8-0992. Classification (NCBI taxonomy): domain Bacteria; kingdom Bacillati; phylum Bacillota; class Bacilli; order Caryophanales; family Bacillaceae; genus Lysinibacillus; species Lysinibacillus sp. FSL W8-0992. The sequence goes on along the minus strand of NZ_JBBOZQ010000001.1, from coordinate 3,243,197 downwards.
AAGAGGAAATCGAAAATTACCGTACATCAAAAAAAGTGGAGGTAAGCGAATGATTCGACCTAAAGCTTTGACAAAAGGGGATACAATCGGACTTATCAGTGCTTCAGGTGCTACGCCACCAGAAAAGCTATACCCTGCAATCGACAGTATTGAGAAACTCGGTTTTAACGTAATAGTGGGGGAAACATGTCGAGCAAGACATGGTTATTTAGCTGGTTCAGATGAACTTCGTGCGCATGATGTAAATGAAATGTTCCGTAATCCTCATGTCGATGGGATTTTCTGTATACGAGGAGGATACGGGGCAACGAAGATTTTACCTAGACTTGATTTCGAGATGATTAAAGAAAATCCAAAGGTGTTTGCAGGTTATAGCGATGTGACTGCATTACATATCGCCTTTAATCAAAAATGTGGTTTTGTTACTTATCATACGCCAATGCCATCGACGGAATTTATTGCTCAAAACATGGATCAATTTACGTGGGATTCATTTATGAAGCAGGTGATGGCAACAGATAACAACTGCTTGCTGCTAAATCCTCCCCAACAACCAATGACAACACTCGTTACGGGTAAAGCGACAGGGCAACTTGTTGGTGGCAATTTAACATTGATAACGGCATCATTAGGCACGCCGTATGAAATTGATACAAAGGGTAAGATTTTATTTTTGGAAGATATAGATGAGAGCGAGCAACGTGTAGATCGCATGCTTACGCAATTAAAATTAGCTGGTAAGCTCGATGAAGCACAAGGGTTGTTACTAGGTGCTTGGACGAATTGTGGACCTGAAAATCCGAAGCAGCCAGAACGTAGCTTATCATTAAACACTATTTTTGAGGAGATTTTAAAACCGTTAAAGAAACCAATTTTAATGGACCTTACCTGTGGCCACTGTTTACCGACGATGTCACTTCCTTTAGGTCGGATAATTACAGTACACGCAGACACGCAAAAAATTAAAGTTATAGGATAGGTGAACTATGCAACAGACGATTCAACATATTATAGATGACGCTCCGTATAAAGTGCATATGTTTGTAAAAGAATTGAAGACGAATCAGTTCATTATTAAAGAACGCATAGATGAGCCTTTCTCTAGTGCAAGTTTAATTAAAGTGCCAATACTTATTGCCGTATTGGATTATTTAGATAACCACAATGTGCCAATAGAGCAAGTTATGACGATAAGTCGCGAGGACTGGGTCGATTATAGTGTAATTAGCGAACAAAAATTAACGACAAGTACAATTTATGAACTGTTAGTATGGATGATTACGACAAGTGACAATACAGCGACAAATGTATTAATTGATTTTATCGGGATGGATGCACTTAATAAGTTCTTTCGTAAAATTGGTTTATCGCATACACAAGTGCAACGAAAAATGATGGACTTCGAGCGACTTGCAAAAGGTGTTGACAATATTACCTCTGCACGTGATATGGCACATCTTTTTAGCGATATTTATGCAAAAAATCTCCTAAATCCTGTATTTAGTCAGCTTGTAATTGATATTTTGTGCCGCCAGCGATTTCATGAATCTTTAAGACGGTATATAGCCGATGATGTGGAAATAGCCCATAAAACAGGTGGTCTTGATAGCGTTGACCACGATGTAGGAATTGTTTACAGTGACGTTCAAGATTATTGTATTGGGGTATTTATTACAGAAGTTACTGAAAATGATATCGCTCGGCAAATAATAGGTCATCTATCAAAGGCCGTTTATGACAATCTGATTGGACTGAAAGGAGAGGCGATATGAATGCAATTGTCATTGCTATGATTGCGAATTTACATGCTAAACCAGATAGTGCTTCGGAGCTAATTGATGAAGTCCTCTATGGTATGCCTGTTCAAGTTATAGAGGAGCTAGCGAATGATTGGGTCCGTATTCAAACTGCCTACCGCTACGAAGGCTATTGTGAGAAAAGGGATTTGCTCATAGATGATCAGAACACAAGTACGTGGCTTCAAAAAGCCCAACATGTTATTAACCAGCGTTTTGCAGATGTTTTACAAGAACCGAAAATTCAAAGCTCGATAATAATGACATTCGTAAAAGGGTCAGTTGTGCATGTCGTTTCAGATGAGCCATTAAATAAGGAATGGGCAGCAATTCAATTGGCGACAGGAGAAATAGGTTATTTACGTCAACAATGGCTGCTCCAAAAAGTTGCAGAAAATAGCCTTACGGAGTATGTCTTCCGAGAAAATGTCGTGCAAACGGCACTTAGCTATTTAGCAACCCCGTATCGCTGGGGAGGAAAGTCACCGCTTGGCATTGATTGCTCTGGCTTGTGTTCAATAGCTTATATGCTAAATGGCGTAACGATTTTCCGTGATGCTAAAATCGCAGAAGGTTTTCCAATTAAAGAAATAACATTTGAACGCATGCAAAAAGGAGATTTATTATTTTTCCCAGGTCATGTTGCAATGTATATTGGTCAGACACTTTATGTACATTCATCGCTCGGTGGTAATGAGGTTAATATTAATAGTCTAGATGAACAGCATGCGTTATATCGTAAAGATTTAGCAACGACCATTACAGCAGTTGGGAGCTTATTTTATAAAGAACGATGAATCTTGAGAGAAAAAAGAGGTATTCAACGGTCAGGATGTTGAATACCTCGTAGTTTGCTATTTTTAGGTAGCTTTTTTTCTCAATATTGATAAATATTTAATTGTTGTCCAGCTTCAATAGTATCTGTGCGAAGCTGGTTCCATTGCTTAATAGATGTGACCTTAACATTATGAGCCTGTGCAATATGCATCAGAGAGTCACCATCTGCGACTGTAATGGTTTTTTTTATTTTTACGGGGCTGTCATATTGTTGTAGGTCGTACTTGGCAATTAGGTTATTTAGCTTTTCGTTGTATGTTGAATCCGTTGCGTAGGAGCCTGTCAAAAATTTTGTCGCATCTGTATAGGACTTTGTATTACTTTTAAAGACACCAGTATAAAAATTTTTGTTCCAGGATACACCGTTGCGAAGTAAATGGACATAATCCTTCATGGATTCTTCATAGGAAGGATATTTGCGGAATTCAGCCATCACAGTTGTTAGATTACCAGAGCCATCATCCTCAAATGTTTCAAGTGTCACGGAATCGTTTTGATATTTACCTTTCATGCCAAATAGATTGTTATTAGGAGATGAACCAAGACCACTTTCCCCTTGCTTGCTCTCTAAAATGGCTTGTGCAATCATCACAGATGCATAGAGGTCATTTTCTGCTCCAAGCTGCCTTGCAGTTTCTGCAATGGAGCCAATAAATTCTTCAACACTCGGACCTTCATCTACATATTCTTGTACGGGATTATTGGTAGACTTGAGTAGCTGGATCATCATATAAGTGGAAATACTGATTACGGATGCTATGACAACCATTCCGATTAATAGTTTTTTTAATAATCTCATGTAGTTTATAGATGTTGAATATTTGCAACACCTTCCTCCTTTCTTTTCGAAAAATAGATTACTCTCTTATTATTGTAAAACAATTAGATAATAAAAAGCATCGTTTTTTCATTAGAATTCATAATTAATAGAACGAACTTTAACAAGAAAAAGTTTCGTTATGTTAGCGTTTGTCTCTAAGAAGTGTATGAAAGTAGGTTATTGACATATCTTTATAAAACAAAAAGTTGAAATACTTTTTTGTGGTATTAATATAAAATTATGTAAAATAAAGTAGTGGGAATTGAGTGGTTATGATGGACAGTATTAGTACGGCAGCTTTTTGCAGTTTATCTTCTGGAGAATGTGGAAAGATATACTGGAGAGACGAGCGAAGCTAGCCAATTTATCAAAAAAAGTGAGAACTTTTCATTAACAAGGAGCTTAGAGTATGATCGCATTTGAGAATGTTACGAAAACATATGAAAACAACCAAGTTGCAGTGAATTCCATCAATCTTGAAATAAAGAAAGGAGAATTTTTTGTCATTATAGGCCCTAGTGGTTGTGGAAAAACGACACTACTAAAAATGATCAATCGATTAATTCATTTGACTGAAGGAACAATACGAATTAACGGTAAAAGAATTAGCGATTATAACATACATGAACTACGATGGAATATTGGTTATGTGCTCCAACAAATTGCTCTTTTTCCGCATATGACCATACAAGAGAATATTGCGGTTGTCCCTGAAATGAAAAAATGGAGTACGCCTGAAATTTCTCAACGAGTTCGTGAATTATTAGAAATGGTAGGGCTTGAACCAGACAAATATAGTGAGCGCAAGCCGAAGGAGCTTTCAGGTGGTGAACAGCAACGGGTTGGTGTTATTCGTGCATTGGCCGCAGATCCTGAAATTATATTAATGGATGAGCCATTTAGTGCACTAGATCCAATAAGTCGTACAAAATTGCAAGATGATCTTCTAGAGCTTCAACGAGCGATACAAAAAACAATCGTATTTGTTTCCCATGATATGCAAGAAGCGTTAAAGCTCGGGGATCGTATATGTGTGATGAAGGATGGGGAAATTGTCCAAATTGGTACACCACAAGACATTATACAAAATCCAGTAAATGATTTTGTACAAAAATTTATTGGGATAAAGGATGATCCGTTCAGTGTATTTACCATTCAACAAGTAATGGAACCATTTGCTGAAAAGGCGCATCAAAATTATGTTCATTCTAGTGTTGCAGTAGACGATTCCTTACAGCACATTCTTCAGCAATTGGCTCAACAAGAATGTGTTGTAGTTAAAAATGATACTGAAATAATTGGAATCATTACAAGGCAATCCATGCTACATTTTTTAGCCTCAAAACGAGGTGATGCAAATGATTAATTTTTTTGACGTTTTGAATGAACGTAAAGGTCAGCTAATTGCTTCATTAATAGAGCATGTTCAAATTTCTTTCATTGCCCTATTTTTTGCAGTAATTATTGCTATACCTCTTGGAATTTATTTAACGAATAAAAAGAAAATAGCAGAAAGCGTTATCGGTATTAGTGCAGCTTTACAAACAATTCCTTCATTAGCTCTATTAGGTTTGTTAATTCCGTTGCTTGGTATTGGGAAAACACCTGCTATTATTGCCCTTGTTGTCTATGCGCTTCTTCCCATTTTACGCAATACATTTACAGGCATAAATGAAGTAGACCCGTCTTTGAAGGAAGCGGCAATGGCGATGGGGATGAATACAACTAGAAGACTAGTGAAGGTAGAACTACCACTTGCGATGCCTGTAATAATGGCGGGCATACGGACAGCAATGGTCTTAATAGTCGGAACAGCCACACTAGCAGCATTAATTGGGGCCGGTGGGTTAGGAGATATTATTTTGCTTGGTATTGACCGCAATAATACATCACTTATTATCTTAGGTGCTGTACCAGCCGCTATTTTAGCATTAGTATTTGATTATTTATTGAAAAAGCTAGAATCACTGTCATTTAAAAGAACAGTTACGGCATTAAGTGCGATTTGTGTGGCGGCAATCGTGTTAATTGTGTTGCCATTCTTAAACTTCAATGACAAAGAGGATATTGTGATTGCGGGGAAACTTGGATCTGAGCCAGAAATACTGATTAATATGTACAAATTATTAATTGAAAATGACACAGATTTACATGTGCAATTAAAACCTGGACTTGGTAAAACTTCCTTTGTCTTTAATGCACTTAAATCAGGAAGCATCGATATTTATCCTGAATTTACAGGTACAGCAATAGCAGAGTTTTTAAAAGAGCAAGCGGTAAGTAATGACCAAGAGGATGTTTATAAACAAGCAAAAGAAGGCATGCTGGAAAAATTCGATATGGTCATGCTCAATCCAATGCAGTACAACAACACGTATGCATTGGCCGTTTCAAAACAAATGGCTGAAACCTATCAATTACAAACGATATCAGATATTAAAGCTATTCAAGACACAATTAAAGCAGGCTTTACGTTAGAATTTAATGATCGTGAAGATGGCTATTTAGGCATTCAAAAGCGCTATGGTATTAATATTGCTTCTATTACAACGATGGAACCAAAGCTTCGATATCAAGCTATTCAATCAGACAATATCGATTTATTAGATGCATATTCAACTGACAGTGAGTTACGACAATATGATTTGACTGTTTTAATAGATGATCAACAGCTATTCCCACCATATCAAGGTGCGCCATTGTTAAGAAAAGAAACACTCGAAAAGTATCCTGAGCTTGAAAAGGTATTAGGCAAGCTTGCCAATCAAATAACGGATGACGAAATGCGTGAAATGAATTATCAAGTAAACGTTGAAGGGAAAAATATAGAAGATGTAGCACGGACATTTTTAGAAAATGCAGGATTGCTGTAAATCTGAACGTGTAGAGAAAGTCCCAAATAATGCATACTATTTGGGACTTCCTTAGTTGACGATACTTCATGTGACGTTATACAATAAAAAAGACCGTCCAGACGGTTTTTATTACGAGTTTTTAAGGAGGGATACGATGTCATCGAAGGCAGATTTAAAACGTGCCCATATTATCCACACGGCGATTCAATATTTAAAGGAGCATGATTTACATACTTTAACGTTGGACAAAATTGCCCAAAAGGCGAATATCAGTAAGGGTGGTCTTCTGTATCATTTCAAATCAAAGGATGAGCTTTATTCGGCTATTGCACAAACCATTATGACTGAATTTGTCGACTCTTTTGAAGCTATAACTCAGCTGGAGCACGGCACTGGTAAAAGAACAAGGGGGTTCATCTTAGCTTCACAAAAAGATTATGAAGACGGAGCTTGGATTAATATTGCCATACAAATTATTCAGAATGATAATCACTCGATTTCCATTGCCTATGAGCAATTACTCGAAAGTCTGTTACATGATGGCCTTGAACCATCAATCGTTCATATGATTCGCTTAACGATTGATGGTTTGTATTATTCCAAGTTATTAAATATCGCACCAGTATCTAAGCAAGTAACTGAAACTGTTTTTGATCAATTATTGCAAATGACGAGAAAGGACGATCAAACATGAGTGCATTAGGTTTTTTATTCATTGCAATAGTTGCGGAGGTTTTTGCCAGTTCAATGTTGAAACTAACTGCAGGATTTAAACGGTTATTACCTTCACTAGGAGTTGTCATAGGGTATGGCGCAGCCTTTTATTTTTTATCATTAACATTGCAATCTTTACCGATTGGCACTGCCTACGCAGTATGGGCAGGATTAGGCACAGCGTTAACGGCTGTTGTTGGCGTTGTTTTTTATAAAGAATATTTTAATGTCAAAAAGCTTGCGGGCATTTTATTAATTATAATCGGTGTGGTAATTTTAAACCTCGCCGGCGGAAGCCATTAGGGGGATTTAAGAATGAAAGGTTATATATATTTAACGATATCTATTGTCTGTGAAGTGTTTGCGACAACGATGCTCAAGCTATCTGAAGGATTTACAGTACTTGGTCCATCAATCGCAGTTGCTTTTGGTTATGGCATTTCTTTTTATTGCTTATCTTTATGTTTAAAAACTTTACCATTAAGTTTAGCCTATGCGATTTGGTCAGGGGTTGGGACAGCCCTAACAGTCGTTCTAGGCATTGTCATTTGGGGAGAGATTTTTAATCTCTATACAGCAATTGGCATTTCATTAATCATCGGTGGTGTAATTCTGCTCAATCAAGGGAATCAACATCATGCACATTAGTTTTGCAGAAGAAACGCTTGGAACCGCGGAATTAAAGCATAGAATCGCGGGAAACCCGTAGCGAAGCGCGGAATTAATACATTGAATCGCGGAAAAACCGCACTAAACCGCGGAATTAATGCAATACTTCGCGGGAATTTTATATCAATATTGTGAAGGATGCTAGGTAAACTCCTAGCATTCTTTTTTTTATGTAAAACGCCGTTATTTTTTAGTGTCACCTTATAAATTATGTCGTCATATTTCGATAACGTACATATTATAACGAGAAAGGACAAATAAATTTTCTGCTACCGTTCGAGTAATGATACATTGCGAAAATGGAATAGGAAGGGGCTGGGGAAATTGGGTGTTGAAAAAGGAAGAAACCACTTTGTAAGTGAAGCGCTATACGATATAAAAGCACTTCAGGATATAATCACAGATTTTCATTCGAAATATTATGGTCAGCTTCTTGTAAAAATAGTTGGTAGTGATACCATTCCCTTTTTTTTAATAACGCACAATGGAGCACATTTACGATTAATAGATACTGTCAAACAATTTGAAACAGAGTATTTCCGTATAGAAGAAATTGATAAAGAGCGTTGTCGAGGAACTATTTCACTGTTACGAGCTTATGATTATGAAGGCAATGAAACGAACTCAATTGCTGATGTTGTACGACTAGAACGAACAACTACAGAAAAGTCTATTGAGTTAGGCAGTATTTCAGCTATACAGCTATTAAATCCTGATTTATTAAAAAAGAAATTCATCATTGAGCCTAAGTGGTAAGAAACGTTCTATGGTAAAACTACTAAAATAATTGAAAAACTAGAGCATCTGTCCATATGCAAGCTGCGTAATCTGAATTTAATAGAAAGAATCTATAGAAAGGAAGATTAACGCATGACAATTATAGGGATGTTGCATCATCGTCTAGATCCTAAAACTGTTCTCAAGTCATATGCATATGCAGCAGTTGCAAAAGCAGAAGGGGTAGAATTTTTTTACTTTACACCTAGAAAGGTAAACTTTGACAACCGTACTATCGATGGGAAGGTATTAGAAGATGGGCAATGGCATGAAAGAGTGATGCCCTTTCCAGATGTCATTTATAATGCTGGAAGTCCAGAAAAATTATCGGTGTCAAAAGATATTATAGAGAGATTGAAAAAGGAAATACCGTTTACTACACATTCTATAGGGAATAAATGGAATGTTATGGAGCGGTTAAAAGAAGCCAAAGAATTTGATAAATATATTATTCCTACAGAAATAGTAAAAAACATCGATGTATTTCATAGCTATATTGCCCATCATAAAAAAATAGTATTTAAACCGATTGATGGTCGGAAAGGTAAAGGAATTTACTTCATTATAAAAATAGGGGATACATTCGAGGTAAGGCAAAATAGCGATAACCGTATGTATTCAAAACCCCAGTTAAACGCATTAGTAAATGAACTACTTGCTACGGGAACATTTATTATGCAGCCTTATATTCAATCGAAAATGAAATCGGGTCAAGTATATGACTTTCGTCTTCATGTGCAAAAAAATGGTGAGGGAAAATGGGTTGTGACGACTGTTTATCCACGAATAGCGCCACATGGCTCAATTATTCCTAATATAAATAACGGGGGATATACAAATTATTTAGATCCATTTTTGGAGCAGGAATTTCAGGAAGAAGCTTTTAATATACGACGAATGTTAGAGCATTTTTCATTATCTTTGGCACGCCATTTAGATGACATTCAGATGACGAAGTTTGGAGAAGTCATTGATGAAATTGGAATCGATGTTGGGCTAGATTCACAGCAAAGAATTTGGGTTTATGAAGTAAACTGGCGTCCAGGCTGTCCACCAGCATTTTATTTAGAATTAGATGTCGTGATCCATTCAATTCGCTATGCAAAATACTTAGCAGAAAACCACCAACATGTAAAAAAAGCGAAGGTCAAACAAAAACCAAAACTTGTAGATGCTAAACCAAAACCAGTAGAGCAAAAGCCTAAGGTTGTAGAGCCTCAGCCTCAGCCTCAGCCGGTAGAGCCAAAGCCAAATTATGTAGAAGCAAAGACCGACAAACCGATTATTGCAATTACTGGAAGTGCAGGAAAGACAACATCGAAGGCATTTTTAGGATCTATATTATCTAAAAAATGGAATGTATTCGAATCTAAAGATTATTGGAATACGACTGAGCATACTAAAAAACATGCTGAAGAAATTAATGAATCCCACCAAGCCGTCGTTCTTGAATACGGAATGGCCTATCCAGGGATTATTACGAATCACTGTAGCATTATTCAACCGAATATTAGTATCGTTACGAATATCGGTCTTGCCCATGTTGGTAACTTCGATGGTGATGTGAGACTAGTGGCGAAAGCGAAATCAGAATTGATTCAAGGTATGGACCAACAAGGGTTACTTATTTTAAATAAAGATGATGATAACTCGAAATATTTATTGACTGATCAATTTAAAGGGAAAATACTGACAACTGGAGTGAAGACGGAAGCAGACTATCGAGCTTACGATATTCAATATAAAGAAAATGGCATGTCCTTTAAAATGAAACTCCAAGGGCAGGAAATCCAATTATTTATTCCAATATTAGGAGAACATCATGTATATAATGCGCTAAATGCAATCGCGGTTGCGGATTATTTAGGGTTTACGCCACAGGAAATAAAAGCCGGTTTACATTTCAAAAAACCTCCAAGAAGATTGACGGTTTATAACTGTCGTGAAAATATAACGGTTATAGATGACACTGTGCATTCCCATCCTCAAGGTGTAAGGGCTGCTCTTGAAGTACTGACAAATGTCGGTAAGAAAAGGCGGATTGCAATTATTGGTCAGATGCGAGAACTAGGAGATTTAAGAGAAGAAGAATATCGTAAATTAGGTGAATATATTGCTGACCAAAGTATTGATCTTTTAATTACTTATGGGTTCAGGACCGAAGAAATTGGTGCAGCAGCAAAGGCTAAAGGAATGAAACAAGAGAACATATATCATTACACGAACAAAGATCAATTGCATGCCTTGCTGGAGGAACTGATTAAGCCTGATGACACGATTTTAGTGAAGGGTGCAAGTAAAACTAATATGTTTGAAACGGTTAAATTTTTAGATAAAACATTTAAAGCATAAATAACATAACCCGAGCAGTTGCCAAATTGATAGGTCAACTACTCGGGTTGTTTATGTTTGTGCTGTATTTAAAATGATATGTACTAATTGAATGTCGTACTTGGATGTGTAATTTTAGAGCGGATGTAGCAGGACGAAGCTACATCCGCAAAACTGATTCATTTGTAATCCTTACAAGTGTATTGAAAAATTTATAAGGCTTTTATTAGAAATTTGATTTCCTTAGCGGCTGTTATGGCATTATTTTTAGCTTGAGCTAACGATTTGCCCTCAGCAATAACGTAGGCATAGCGATGCCCCATCGATAATGGCGGGGTTAAAATTGTTCCTTTTCTAGGTTTTACATAGACATCTACAACACCTGTTGATTTTGATGCCCTTGTTCTTCCAATTACTCTTTCTAACACACCTTTACTTTCTACAATCACATATTTTGTGAAAATGTACTTATTATGGCGTGGGTTTACATTAGGTTGTTCACCTAAAAATAACTTAAGTGTTTCTTCCACATAACTAAATCCGAATGCAGCATGTAGCATGTTATTCATAGCGCCCCCTGAAATTCTAGGGTTTATTTCAATGAGCTTCCAACCGTTCTCAGTTAAGCGAAGTTCTAAATGCAATGTTCCATTTTCAATATCAAATACATCAACGATCGAATGGAGCACCTCTTCAATTCCTTTTTGAATATGCGGAGGCACTTCTGCCAGTACACCATAGCCAGTAATAATAAATCGCTTTCCTTGTGTGATTTCTTGTTCAATAATGCCAATCGTATGAACTTGGCTCTTATAAACAAGAGCTTCAACTAAATATTGAGGGCCATCAATATATTCTTCAATCATGATGGTTTCCCCGGGATTTTTGTTTTGGAGAAATGTAAGGTGTGTATCGAGTTGGTCTTTATTTGTCGCGAACAGTACGTCTTTAGAACCTGTTGATTTAGGTGATTTAACGATAAGTGGAAATACCATATTATTTGTAAATGATTCATGTGGTTTTTTTAGAACAAACTTAGGGGAATAAGGTTGATCCTTTAAAATATTCCTAGTTTTTTCTTTATCCTCCATCATTTCAATAGCAGATGATGACGTATAGTTTTGACAAAATTCATCACATAAAATAGAGGCAATATGAACAAAGGGGTCTACAAAACTAACAATTGATTTTATCTCTAATCCGGCATCAAACAAATTGTGAATTTCTTCTATCATATCTTCTATATTAGAGGTGTCGATAAGAACCATTTTATGAATGTCTGGGTAGGCTTTTCTCTGTTCTAATTGTTTTGTATTGTTTGTGAAGAGTACCGTAAAGTAACCCAACTTTTCTGCTGCTTTTATCGCTTCACGACTAGATCCAGATTTGTTTGTACCTATAAATATAATTGCCTTCAGTATAATCACTCCTTCAGTTGGCACTTGGATTATTAATATACATTTTATATATATGCTGTGAAATAGTTTTCTTCTAGTTATGTATCATGTTTACATCCAAGCAACTTTTGTGTCCATTCATATAATAGAAATGAAAGGAGTGTGAATTGATATGAAGCCTCTATCGGTGAAGAATTTAACAGCGATTACTGCAGGTAAATTATTGCAAGGGTCGGATGAGGTGCTGATCCAGTATGGCGCATATCGACTAAAACAAGTTAAAAAACCGTATACTGCACTTTTTACAAACAAACGCATTATCAACTGGAAAAGTCTAGAGTCACTATCCCCACTAGTACTTGTAACAGATCGTTTGTATAGTCAGCATGAAATTCCTCAAAAAGTAATCATCATTCAAGTAGAGAATGCAGATGAGGCCTACTGGAAGTTTGTACATTATTATCGTAGTCAATTTGAAATCCCTGTTATTGCAATTACCGGTACCTCTGGAAAAACAACAACGAAGGAGATGATTAAGCATATTCTTTCTGCCGAAAAAGAAGTTGCTGCAACTACTTTAAGCAGTAATTCTAGAACAGCTTCTTTGCAATATTTACTTAGCATCGATGATGAAACAGAAGTTGCAGTTTTTGAAACAGCGGTTGGATCACCTGGGGATGTAAGGAACGCAGGGAAGTATTTCAAGCCGACTATCGGCATTATTACCAATATTGGAGCCCACCATTTAAACTATTGTAAAACGTTAGATGGTTATATACAGGCAAAAGGTGAAATGGCTGAAATTGTGAATCCAGCAGGGTCATTAATTCTCAATGCGGAAGATGCGAATATAAAAAAAATCGATTTGTCGAAATTCAAGGGAGATATTATTAAAATCGGGCAGCATGCATCATGTGATTTTAAAGCAAGCCACATTCGGTATGTTGAAAATGGCATGCAGTTTACAATGCATCACAATATGAAAAAATATGACGTTTTCGTCCCTGGATTTGGAGAGCATCAAGTATATAATGCATTAGCCGCAATTGCTGCTATTAATGAATTAAATGTACCGATTTCGCTAGCAATTAAACAATTAGCGTCATTCAAGAAAATGAAAAAGCAGCTACAACTTTTTGAAAGCATTAATAATTCACTGTTAATAGACGATACTTGGAGTTTAACAACGACTTCATTAGAAGCAGCTTTAAAAGTCTTAAATTCAATAGGAGATGGCAGGAAAAAGATAGCCGTTATTGGAACGATTACCGATTTAGGATCGTGGGGTTATGTCATCCATGAGCAAGCAGGAGAGTTAATCAATCGTATTGGTGTAGATGTGCTTATTACAATAGGAGAGCACGCCCGTATTATGGCTGATCATGCAGTGAAACTAGGATTTAGTGACCCTGTTTATACTTTTAAAAATAGTACACTCGTCTATAAGTTATTACATGAAATAGTAGATGAAAATACAATTGTCCTGATAAAGGGAGATATGTATAGTAAACAAATTTCCGATTTGGCAGCAGATTTAAAAATAAAAAAATCATTTAGAGATACAAGGTAATGATGGATGCAATGGCAACAGGATAAATACTGTGTCACATGAGATCATTTAATAATATTGTATAGTAATCTACTAGAAAGGAGCGCTCTGAATAAAAGATAAAGTAAATCAACAAATAATAGTCGTTGCTAGAAATAGTGAAGGATACGCTCCTTTACCCAAACTTCTAGCTATCAATTTTCATACTATAATGAGAGGGGGGACGGAGTTAACGTGCAAAATATAAGTGTGACTGTGATTAGAAAGTTACTACAAGGGGTTTTAGTAAGCGGTTCTGAGCACTGGTTTGTCAAACATGCTATTTATTATAACCGCCATGATTTGACACAGAAAAATACACTAATGTTCATTAATAAAAGTGAGTCAATTAATTGGAAGGAAATCGACCATAAGGGGCCATCCCTCGTCATTTCAGATAAACCTTTAAGTGAACTTAAAAACGCATTCGAGAATACAACCGTTATTCAAGTAAAAAGTACTTTGCAGGCATACTGGAAGTTTATTGAATACTATAGAGGCCTTTTTGATATACCAGTTGTCGCATTAACCGGAACATGTGGAAAAACAACAACAAAAGAAATGATTAAACATATTGCAAGTAAAGATTGGAATGTGCAGGCATCAGTTAGTAGCAAAAATGAGCCTCGCCAATCTTTACCGTATTTAACGGGCATCGATAAAACAACGAAAGCAGCTGTATTTGAGCTAGGTCTGGGGAATACAGGTAACATTAAACATCAATGTATGATCTACAAACCGACAATTGGAATTATTACCAATATTGGTGTGCATCATTTAGATGGGTGTAAAAATCTTGAGGGCTATATAAAAGCAAAGTCTGAAATTTTAGAAGGGTTGTCGGAGGATGGCACGTTAATCATCAATGGTGATGATGAAAATACAAAAAAAGTACCTTTGCATAAGTTTAAAGGGAAAATTATTACTATTGGCGTTCAGCAACATGCAGATTACAAAGCTTCTAACATTGAATTTACGAACAACGGCATGAAATTTATCCTGCAAGTATCTAATGAAAAGTATACTATCTTTGTACCTGGTTACGGAGAACATCAAGTGTATAATGCGCTAGCGGCTATCGCAGCTATAAAGGAGATGGGAGTGTCTATCCAAACTGCAATCTCGCGTTTAAAAACATTTAAACCGATGGCAAGGCACCTGGAATTTTCAACTGGTCTCGGTGAAAGTACCATTATAGATGATACATGGACGAATAACCCAACATCGGTTGAAGCTGCTTTAAAGGTTTTAGATACGATAGGAAAAGATAAAAAAATAATCCTTATATTAGGTGATATAAAGCGATTGGGTCTTTTCGAAGAAAAGTATCATCGTGAGATTGGTTCTATGGTGGCACAGAGAGATGTTCAAATGCTTATTACGATTGGAAAAAGAGCTGAAGATATAGCAGCTCAAGCAAAAAAAGATGGAACAACTGCGGAAGTTCATATATTTAAAGATGTCACAGGTGTACTAGAAATACTTAAACCAAAACTTGATAAAGATACTATTGTATTAATAAAGGGCCCTATGTCTAGTCGATCCATGATTGAATTTGCTAATCAATTAAAGGAAAAATAGCCTTTTGTAAGGCCGTACTAGCGACTACTCATAAGTAGTTACTTATGCGAAAGAATCCTTATGTTGTAAGGTTCCGCTTATTATATCAAAAACATAGCATACAAAGCGTGGTAATTACACTGCTTGTATGCTATGTTTTATTATTTTTATAGAGTGAAGATAATACGTCGTGCTGTCAAATAGCAGCTGATTATCTTAAAATACGCGTTTTGCTGTTAAATAATGCTCTTTATAGTAATCAACAAAGAGTACTCTAGTAGTAACACCACTTGAAGTTGGAACGATGATACGCTGATCTCCAGCATAGATACCTACAAGGGAAGGGTTTTTTGACCCTTTTACACTATTAAAGAACACTAAGTCGCCCTTTTTTAAATTGGCACGTGATACCGTAGTTCCTTTAGCCATTTGTTCTTTTAGAGTTGTTGCGCCAAGTTTTACACCGCTCTTACGATAAACATATTCAACGAAACCAGGGGCTGTAAATTGTAAGCTTTGTTCTTTATTTAATGAGCTTATTGTTACTTTATTTTTATAAGTAAATGCATTTTCAACAACTGTATCGCCTTTCGTCGCAGGGTTAGCCGATAGTAATGTTGGTAATACTCTTCGTGCAGATACGTAGTTGTCAGTATAATAAGGCTTACTACTCATATCCGAAATGACGATATTTTGCTTGGAATCAGCCATATGAATAATTTTGTTATTTCCAATGTACATACCTACATGATCGGGGTCTGTGCCCGTTTTTTTACTTTTAAAGAATACTAAGTCGCCTTTTTGCAATTGGCTTTTAGGAACAAATGTCCCTTGCTGGATCATATAATTTTCATTATAAGTCCCAATATCTACTCCATTCTGTTCAAAAATATACATAATAAATGAAGCACAAGAAAACTTGTAAGGATATGTAGACTTGTAAACTGAATTACTATATGTAGCCTTACCAATTAAACTTTTTCCTGTTTGAATAAGTTGTTCAGCCTTTGCTGCGACAGCTTTGTCATTATGTTGTGCATTTGTCGTTGCAGCCTCAACTTTGATTGGTTCAATGGATGCTTGAACGATTCCGAATGAGCTAAATCCAATCGATAATGCTAGTGTAGTTTTTAAAAATTGTTTTTTCATGCTGTTTTTACCTCCTGTAAGCGAGCAGTAAATTCATATCTGTTTGCTTGCTGTTGCAATAATCGTAGCATGAAAAAGTAGGGGTTCTGTGAGGTAAATGTTTCCACAGGGAGCCGCACTTTATGTAAAAACCTTGATATATAAGGCTTTACCGCTTGAATTTACAGTTTCATTACAAATGTTTCAGTTTGATAAATAGTGCATACAAAAAACGCTAGCAACTATGCATTGTTACTCATAGAAACAATGCTAGGCAATGTGCTAATAGAGAAATAAAATAAGGGTAAAGAATGATATAAAAATAACTTTATGAGTCGAAGAGTACTTATAAAAGCACGTAGGTATAGGAATTTTTTTCGATGGCAGAGAATTTAAACAAAGAGGTTCAACACTTTAAACTGTAAATAAAAAAGCTGCCATTGAAGGCTGCTTTTTGAAAATTTAAATCGGCTGAATAATTTCTACTCGATTACCAAAAGGGTCTCTAAATTCAAAGCGCTCATAATTAGGAATTGGAACAGAATCAAGGATTTCGATATGATGCTCTGTTAATACTTTTTTCCAATATGCTACATCCTCTACTTGATAGGCAATATGCGCTTTCGTTGTTAGTCGATCAAAGCCGTCTTCTGTGCCAACATGTACTTCGTGATGACCAACTTGTAGCCAAAATCCACCACGCCCTTTAAGAGATTGTGGTTTCTCTATTTCTTTGAGCCCTAACACATGGCAATAAAAAACTTTCCCTTGCTCCTCGGTACCTTTTGGAATCGTTAATTGTACGTGATGTAATCCGACAATCATAGTAATCCTCCTCACTCATTCTTCATATAACTATATATTTTTACAAATTACTTAAAATACCTTTTCTGATTAGTAGATTGTTTTATTATTATGTCGTCAATTAGTCCATTTGAAAATTACTCAAAGTGTAACTTTGTACAGAAAAACTACTATATCTTCACAAAAGTTATACTTTTCAGAAAAATATATGTTATAGTAGGAAACATAATTGAATATTGTGTAAGAGTTGGTGCCAAATGAAAGTTTGGCTTAAAAGGGAAGTCGGTGTAAATCCGACGCTGTCCCGCAACTGTAAATCGGAGCAAATCACATATGCCACTTGGGAACTGGGAAGGCTGTGAGGCGTGTTGATGAGAAGCCAGGAGACCTGCCAATGTCTAGTACACACCAAATAACCTACGTGGAAATAGGTGGTGAGATGTGACCGAATCGGCACTGTGCGACTAACGAATATATACGATAATTAATATATTATCGTATCGCCTCGTCATAGCTAATTTAGATAGACAATAACTACCATTTTCCTAAAAAGGAAGATGGTTTTTTTTATTTTAAACCAGAGGAGAGAAGGAATATGACGTATACAACGACTGTAATAGGCTACCCATACATAGGGGAAGACCGTGAATGGAAAAAGGCATTAGAGGCATTTTGGAGAAATGAACTTACAGAAGAAGATTTCTTACAAAAAATTAAAGAAATTCGTCTTGCACGTATCGACAAGCAGCTTCATAGCGGTATAGATATTGTCACAGTTGGGGATTTCACACTGTATGACAGAATGCTTGATACAGCGATGATGTTTGGCTTAGTGCCAAAGCGTTTCGGCTGGCAAGGTGGAAAGATTGACTTACAAACGTATTACGCGGTAGCACGTGGAAATAAAGAAGCTGTTGCGAGTGAAATGACAAAATGGTTTAATACAAATTATCATTACATTGTCCCTGAATATGAAGGTCAAGCTCTGCAACTAACAGACAATAAAATACTTGCAGATTTCCTTGAGGTTAAAGAAGTATATGGCATTACTGCAAAGCCAACGCTAATTGGGCCATATACATTTTGCAAGCTAACAAAAGGTTACGATAAAGTAACACAAGTTGCGTTTATTTTAGCACTACTACCACTGTATGCGCAGATTATTCAAGAGCTAGTAACAGCCGGTGCTGACTGGATTCAATTAGAGGAGCCTGCATTAGTCACATCATTAGATGAGGCAGAGGTAAAACTTGTGCAAGAAATATATACACAATTAGCAGCCGCTGTACCAGAGGCTAATATTATGTTACAAACCTATTTTGAATCGTTATCAGCTTATAACACACTAATTGAACTCCCTGTACAAGGATTTGGCTTAGATTTTGTTCATGGCTATACGAAAAATATGGAGGCGCTACGTCAATTTGGCTTTCCACATGATAAAGTATTGGCGGTAGGAATTGTTAATGGACGAGATATTTGGAGGGCAAATTTAGCAGAGGTAAGTACAACAGTTAGGGCAATTGAACAGCTGACTAGTGCACAAGAGCTGTGGGTTCAATCGTCATGTAGCTTACAGCATGTGCCAATTTCGACCGCACTTGAAACAAAATTAGAGCCTGTCTTAAAAAATGCGCTTGCATTTGCTGATGAAAAATTAGCAGAAATATCAGAGGTGGCTAAGTATTTAAAAGAAAAAAATCATACGTCCAATCATACTATCTCTGAGAGCATGAAGGCAATTGAAGCATTAAAAAAACACCCCGTACGAAATAATCAGGCTGTTCAACAAGAAATACAAACGGTGTCGACAGAGGATTTTGAACGTCAAAATGATTTTAATGCGCGTCAGATTATACAACAACGTTCACTGCAGCTACCACTATTTCCAACGACTACGATTGGTAGCTTCCCTCAATCTGATGAAGTGAAGCGCACACGTAATGCATGGCGTAAAAAACAGCTTTCAGATGAAGCATATGCTGAATTTGTCGCACAAGAAACGAAACGATGGATTGCCATTCAAGAAGATTTAGATATTGATGTACTCGTGCATGGTGAATTCGAGCGTACGGATATGGTGGAATACTTTGGTGAAAAGCTAACAGGCTTCGCTTTTACAGAAAAAGCTTGGGTCGTTTCGTACGGCTCTCGTTGTGTAAAACCACCGATTATTTACGGTGATGTTGCATGGGAAGCGCCGATGACAGTGAAAGAAACTGCCTATGCACAAAGTTTAACAAATCGATATGTGAAAGGGATGTTAACAGGTCCTGTTACGATTTTGAACTGGTCATTTGTACGTGACGATATCGCGCGAAAAGATGTGACCTATCAAATTGCACTTGCACTAAGGAAAGAGGTTGAAGCATTAGAAGCGGCTGGCATTTCTATTATTCAAGTCGATGAACCTGCATTGCGTGAAGGCTTGCCTTTACGCAAAGAACATTGGGGCGCATATTTAGATTGGACAGTGAATGCTTTTAAGCTCGCTACGGCAAGTGTAAAGGATGAAACACAAATTCATACACATATGTGTTACTGTGAGTTCAATGATTTTATTGAACCAATTAGTGCATTGGATGCCGACGTTATATCTATAGAGACGTCACGCAGTCATGGAGAGCTAATTGCATCACTGCAAATAAACCCATATAAAAAAGGGATTGGATTAGGTGTTTATGATATTCATAGTCCTCGTGTGCCGAGCGAACAAGAAATGTTAAGTATCATGCAAGATAGCCTACAAGTATTATCGACAAATCAATTTTGGATCAACCCAGATTGTGGTTTGAAAACGAGAAAAGAACCTGAAACAGTTGCAGCGCTCACTCATATGGTTGCTGCAGCCAAAACATTACGTCAACAAGTACAGCAATCCACCTATTGATTGTAAATAAAAAAATATAGGAATAGAAAACGTTGAGTTACTAAATCCCCTGAGAGACGAAAATTCTCAGGGGGTTTTGTCTGTATATAGGACAGGACGGTCTTGTTTAGAAAATTAATTAAAAGTAATCTTAGTAGGTTAACTGAAAATTTTAAAATGAATCAGCAAAATCAATGTTGTAAAGATAAGGATTATAAATGACCATTCGGCAATAAATCACTTTACGAAGTTTTGAATGTTTTTACGGATATATGCAAGGTTTATAGTACACTAATAAGGTTTACTTCAGTAAAATAAGGTATATTATATTTGGTGAATAGATTCTTCTTTAAGGATAAGAAAAGTAGGTGAACAAAGTGGGGAAATATCAATTGGATACTAAAGGTAAGGTAGCTGTGGCAAAGTATCATGAAAAAAACAAGCCTACCAAATTTGATAAAAAGCAGCAAATTGAAAAAATACGTGCAGAGTATTTAAAAAAGAAGCAAGATCAAACAGAAAAATAATAGAAATGAAAACATAGGGAGACTTAATCTATTTTAGGTAAACGGCGCTTGAAGTCTTTTCGAAAAAGGATTTAAGTTTTATTCTATAAACTAAAACCTATAGTAGGGATATCGTCAAAAAATGCGGATTTACAACATTCAGAAATATGTATAACCGTCGATAGTGCAACATCGTTCCAAATACAACGAAAGCATTGCTATGACTGACTTTTGGAGAATGTGCATAAAAACTTCTATAAACAAAGTAAAGCCACGAAACGTTGATATACAACATTCGTGGCTTTTTCATGTGCTCCAAACTTTCATCGGGGAACGTTATTTTGTATAGGTATTTCTGTAGATAATAAATAAAAATTAATCATATGTAATAAAGTCTGATAATTTGTAATAAAGTCCAATAATTAGTAAAAAAGGTGTGATACAATTACATTGACAAGATGGGTAATGAAACTTCAACTAATGGGCCATTGAATTGAATACCATCTACACAAGACCTTCGATCCAACAAAGACTTCAGATAAAGAAAACATGGTGATCTCAAATCATTTCGTGTTATGAAACAGGATGAAAACAATAAAAAGTTTAAAGGAGAGAAATAAAAATGAGTGTAGAAATTTATAATGGAGAACGTTCTGAAGAAAGTATTCAATTTGAAAAATGGATAACTTTGCAAGGTAATAAAAAAAGTTTTTCTAGTATTGAAAACACCGAAAATTTCCTTAAACAAAGGGGAACTGAAAATACTAAGCCCTATATTATTGGGGATGATGTTACATTTTTAAGTGATGTGCAGGAGCGAACATTCGAGGGCATGCAAGTCTTCACATTAAATGACCAAAAGTCCTCGAAACAAAAAGTTATTTTTTATATACACGGAGGTGCTTGGACGAGTCAACCTTTAAATTTACACTGGTTGTTCATGGATAATATGGCACAATCTTTAGATGCAAAAATTATTGCTCCTATTTATCCTAAAGTACCTCATTTTAACTATAAGGATACCTATCCGAAAATCCTCAACCTATATAAAGAAATTCTTGAAACTGTTGAAAGTATTAATCAATTGACTATCATGGGCGATTCGGCTGGCGGAAATATCTCACTTGGTCTAGCCCATCTTTTAAAGATGGAAAATCTACCTCAACCGAAAGATATTATTTTATTATCTGCATGTGTTGATATGAGTTTGGGCAATCCTCTTATACCTGAATATGATGAAAAGGATCCTCTGTTAGCTCGTGAAGGAATGGAAGTAATTACAAAGATATGGGCAGCTGATAAAAGTGTAACTGACCCATTAATTAGCCCAATTTACGGTGACTTTAAAGGACTTGGGAAGATCACTCATTTTATTGGAACACACGAGGCTTTATATCCAGATGGCATGATATTTGATGAAAAACTAACAGAACAAGGAATTGAAATCAATACTTTTGTTTATCCTCAAATGATTCATGTGTTTGTTGTTATGCCAACCCCTGAAGCCAAAGATGCACAACAGAAAATTATTAATATAATTAGTAACTAAGTGTTTTCTTTTAGTCATGGAACAGTTGTTTTATATTTAAATAGTGACAGGTTAGCAGGCAGTAGGTAGAAATCACAAACTTAATATTCAACATTCGAGCGCGATTACAAGAATCAGCGCTCTTTTTCATTAAAGGGCAATATACTTGAATAAGTTCTAAAACCATTATTGGATATTTATGTAATAGAGGTATTTGTAGAGTTTTTGGGAATGATGTGAATCACCGTATTTCATAGTTAATAGGTGGGTTTCAAGTAGGTAATAAATCTGAAGCTGTTTAAAGTAAATACCACGGGGTATTCAAAATATGTAACAGGATAAAGTTAGTGCAAGCTCGAAAAAGCCTTGTGGAACTTTTTTATCCTTGCGATTTACTAATTAAACAAAATAGGAGATGATTTTTGATGGGAAACTCACATCTAACCGACCCACGTAAGAAATTTCATACGGAAAAATTCCCGGATCAAGAACAGGATACTCCAGCGCTACAGAATGAAATGAAACCTAAACCTGACTGCGGTGAAGAATCATATAAAGGATACAATCGCCTGGAAGGGCGCAATGCCTTGATTACCGGAGGCGATTCTGGGATTGGCCGTGCCGTCGCCATTGCCTATGCACGCGAAGGAGCAAATGTGGCGATCCAATTCTTCCCTGGTGAAGAGAAGGATGCCAACGAAGTTAAAGAGTTAATAGAAAAAGCTGGAGGAAAAGCATTGCTGCTACCGTATGACTTGCGGGAAGATGGTACAGCGACAGAGATTGTTACAAAAACAGTGGAAGCTTTTGGCGGATTGGACCTGCTAGTATTGAATGCTGCGCAACAAATCGCACAGCCATCCTTAAGTGACTTAACAATCAAACAAGTGCAAGACACTTTCAAAGTAAACATTATCAGCATGTTTGAGTCCGTAAAAGCTGCCGAAGAACATCTGGAACCAGGAAGTGCGATTATTACCACTACATCGGTTCAATCTTTCGATCCATCCTCATCTTTAATGGATTATGCCGCTACAAAAGGTGCGATAAGCAACTTTATGGTATCCCTGTCCTCGTACTTTGCTTCTAAGGGTGTGCGTGTCAATGGTGTCGCGCCAGGTCCAATTTGGACGCCATTGCAGTTGGATAATGGAAAATTGGAAGGAGAAATTCCTGCGTTTGGCCAAAATACGCCACTCGGTCGTGCGGGACAGCCAGTAGAGCTTGCGCCGGTGTATGTTCTTCTGGCGTCTGATGAAGGAAGTTATATTACCGGTCAGATTTATGGGGTGACAGGTGGCAAGCCGATAGACTTGTAATCTTAAGTATGTGACAAATAGAAAAACTCCATCGAAATCAGTGATGTTTCACTGATTTCTCCTTTAAGACTGCATGGGAAAACATAATAGATAATGTCCTACAGTTGATGTTTTGCGTTTTAACTGTAGGAGACAACTAGATGCTTCAACAGTAGAAGAATGATAAGAAAAAAGGACTCGATTCCATTAAATAGGAATCGAGTCTTTTAATTATACCGATCAGCACCAATGTGTTGCCACATACAGTCGACATGCTGAGAGGCTGTCGCGTGATTAAAAATCGTTATATGAATCTTAGCCTCTCTGTTATTTTCATGTAATACTTTAAATGGCTAGTTTTATTTATTTAATTCCTTATATAAAACGTATTTTAAAGCAGAAATTTCATCTTCAGACAGTTTTCCTTCAATTTCGGATAATACTTCATCCTTATTAATTGAACCGTTTTGCGCTTGTTCCTGAATTTCAAGTAAACGATTAACGCCCACTTTTTTAATTAACACACGTGTCGCTTCTTCCTTAGTTTGGAACGGAAGTGTATCCGGATTTGTAGTTGCTGCCTCGCTTACAATTTCTTGAACCTTCGAATCGTTCTCGATATAAGATTTAACTTCTTCAAAATTTTCGTCATCTAAATTAGATTCCACTTTTTCAATTATTTTTTCGGAAGCGATATTTGTCCCTAAATGCCATACAGCATAGCCAGCTGCTCCGAGTAAAACAAGAAATACTACGGTAATTTTTAAAAGCTTTTTCCACTCCTGACACTTTGAATAAAGCACAAACTCTCAAAAATCACGAAGAAAAAATGTTTTCTATAATTAGTTTAATTTCAATTATAACTAAATGACACATAGCAACTATCTTTTCAAAGGGCGATGGAAGTTATATCGTGTTGTATGGAGAATAACTCTTTTTTAACTTGTTGGTTTTGCAAAAGATTAACTGTTTCGTATTGAAGAATTTTTGATGTTCCAAATTCCATGCATATTCTATTTGCAAAAGTCATGTTGCAGAATACTTGTATAGTCCAATAGAAGCTCATTTTTATCAATTACGAAAATACTAGCTTGTCATTTTACGATAGATATGGGTATAATAATCAACGAAAAGTTCATAAGTTAAGAATGTAGGGGGGCTGGAAGTTGCCAGCTGAGATTGCGTCCGTTTAGATGCTGACCCTTTGAACCTGATTTGGCTCGTACCAGCGTAGGGAACATCTATTCAAAAATATTCGTATACTATTTTTTGATACCGTTTGCAAACGTCTGGGATAACTCCTAGGCGTTTTTTTGTTTAGGATTCATTATTCCGCCTAAAACTAGGAGTAATCTATTAGAAGCGATGCAAATGGCCTAAGAATACCTTTTCTGGTGAAAACATTCAATCGTGAACACTTTCAAACTACTAGACTTGGAGGACACAGCATGAAAAAGTGGTTTTTCGTTCTTGTTGCTGCATTATTAACATTAGTTGGTTGTAGCGAAAAAGAGGACAAAGAGGAAACAAGCACATTGAAAAAGGTATCCGTTGTACTGGACTGGACACCTAATACAAATCATACAGGACTTTATGTTGCGAAAAAGCTCGGCTACTTTGAGGAGCAAGGCTTAGACGTAGACATTATATTACCTGGTGATGCGGGGGCAGATCAACTTGTTGCATCAGGCAAAGCTCAGTTTGGCGTTAGCTACCAGGAAGGTATAACGCAAGCACGTGTTCAAGACGTGCCTCTTGTATCGATTGCAGCAATTATTCAGCATAATACATCTGGCTTTGCATCAGATGCTTCAAAAGGCATTACATCACCAAAAGATTACGAAGACAAAACGTATGGTGGTTGGGGAAGCCCAATAGAACAAGCTGTTTTACAATCTCTAATGCAAAAAGAAAATGCTGATATAAAGAAATTAGATATCGTGAATGCAGGAGACTTAGACTTTTTCACAATGATGCAGAAGGATATTGATTTTGCTTGGATCTATTATGCTTGGACAGGTATTGAGGCGGAGCTTCGTGGAGAAAAATTAAATATGCAGTATTTAACAGACTATAGTGAGCAACTTGATTATTATACACCTGTACTTGCAACGAATGAAAAGATGATTAAGGATAATCCTGATGTGGTAAAGGCATTTGTTGCAGCTACTACAAAAGGTTATGAGTATGCCATTGAGCATCCTAGTGAAGCAGCGGATATATTGCTTGAAGCGGTACCTGATTTAGATAAAGCACTTGTGCATAAAAGTCAGGAATGGTTAGCAAACAAATATCAAGATGATGCAGCGCAATGGGGCGAACAAAAATTAGCAGTTTGGGAAAACTATGCGGACTGGATGACAAAGAACAACGTATTAGAAGGCGAATTTCATGCAGATCAAGCTTTTACAAATGATTTCTTACCAAAGAAAGGGGCAAAATAAATGGCTAATTCATTAATTAGTGTACAAATTATACCTAAAACAGAAAAATACGAGGATGTGATTCCATTCGTTGATGCGGCGATTGCGATCATTGATGCTTCAGGTGTGCGCTATGAAGTGCAACCACTAGAAACGACAATGGAAGGTGAACTGTCTACCTTACTCCAAATTATAGAAGAGATGAATAAAAAAATGATTGAATTGGGTGCTATTAATGTTATTACGCAAGTGAAAATTTTATATCAACCAACTGGCATTACAATGGGGACGTTGACGGAGAAGTATCGAGGATGAAACAAGTAGTAACGAAAGGAAGGTCGATTATTTTTATCGCCTTCCTGTTAGTTATTTGGGAAGTCGTTATCCGTTTGGCTGACATCCCACATTGGCTATTACCAGCGCCGAGTGCCATCGTTACTGAGGGTGTTCACTCTTATAAAACGTTCATGCCCCATGTGTTCGCTACTATACAGCTAGCGGTACTTGGCCTTGCTATTGGTATATTTTTCGGCTTGAGTGTTGCGATATTATTACACCGTTCAGCGACGGTACGGGCATTTGTGTATCCGATTTTAATTGTGTCACAAAATGTGCCTGTGCTTGTCCTTGCACCTTTATTAATTATTTGGTTTGGTTTTGGGCTGTTACCGAAGCTGATTATTATTTGTCTCGTTTGCTTTTTTCCTATCGTTATTGCGGCAATGGATGGATTTCGTCAAACGTCATCTGAGCTTAAGCATTATTTTGCAATGATAGGTGCTACAAAAGGTCAAACATTTTGGAAGTTAGAATGGCCATTTGCCTATCCGTCTATATTTTCTGGTATAAAAATTGCAGCGACATATAGTGTAATGGGGGCTGTCATCGCGGAATGGCTTGGTGCGAAAAAGGGGATTGGTGTTTATATGACACTTGCCCAATCATCGTTTCGGACGGATCGTGTATTTGTGGCGATATTTGCGATTGTATTGTTAAGTTTATTGTTGTTTGGCGTTATTCGTTTTGTTGAAAAGCTAGTTGTAAAGGGGAGGGGATCACATGCTGAACATTCAAGACATATCTAAATCCTTTGGCTCGCTTGAAGTAGTTAAAAACTTATCCTTTACAGTAAAGGAAGGAGAATTTGTGGCAATCATTGGTCCCTCTGGTAGTGGTAAAAGCACTCTCTTTCAATTAATAGGAGGTATAACGCCTTTGAATCATGGTGCTATTTTGTTAAATGGAGACGACATTCAGCAAAAAACAGGCACTATTGGTTACATGCCACAGCAACCCTGCTTATTACCGTGGCGGACAATTTTGGAAAATGTCACAATTGTAGAAGAATTGCAGCATCGACCTAATATAGAGCTTGCAAGAAAATGGTTAGAAAAGGTTGGCCTATCTTCTTTTGAAAATGCTTATCCTCATGCTTTATCAGGAGGCATGCAGCAACGTGTATCATTTCTGCGAGCCATCGTCAGTGAGAAACCAATTTTATGCTTAGATGAGCCGTTTTCAGCGCTTGATGAGTTTACAAGATTAGAAATGCAAGCATGGCTGTTATCGATTTGGGAGGAACATAAAAAATCTATCCTGTTTGTTACACATAGTATCGAAGAGGCGTTATTTTTAGCAGATCGCATTATTGTTTTAACAAAACGTCCAGCTACTATTAAGGAGGAAATAATTGTTCCGTTTGCACGACCACGATCTGAGGAAATTCGCCATAGTGCGCAATTTACACAATTAAAACAACAACTTTTCCATTACTTAAAAGAAGAAAAGGACGATGCATATGTTGATTGATGCACATATCCATTTAGATCAGTATAAGGAAGAAGAAGTGCCTCTGCTACTTGAAGAAGCACAATATGTCATTGCGGTGAGTATGGACTTGCAATCGAGTAAAAAAACGCTGAAGTTAACGACATCATACGATAAGGTTAAGGCAGCATATGGTTTTCATCCTGAACAATCTTTACCAAGTGACGAAGACAGACAAGCTTTATTTGATTGGATACGGCTTCATGCTAATGAGATGATTGCAGTTGGAGAGGTCGGGTTACCTTATTATCGCAGACAAGCTCAGAAGATTGATGAGCAGCCTTATATACATTTATTAGAACAATTTATTAAATTGGCTAAAGAGCTTCACAAACCGATTGTGTTACATGCTGTTTACGAAGACGCTTTAATCGCATGTGATTTACTTGAGCAACATGGTGTGACGAAAGCACATTTTCATTGGTTTAAGGGAAGCGAAGAGGCGATTGTGCGCATGATACATAATGGCTATTATATTTCAATTACACCTGATTGTGTTTATGAAGCAGAAATTCAAGCATTGATTAAAAGATATCCATTGGAACTCATGATGGTTGAAACGGATGGTCCTTGGCCTTTTGAAGGACCATTTGACAAAGCTCGTACTTCGCCGTATATGATGTCTAAAACCATTGAAGTTATTGCAACTATTAAAGGCTTAACAACACAAGAAGCGGCAAAAATTGTAACACGAAATACGAAGTTATTTTATAATTTATAAAGACACGACAAAAACAGCCACATCTAGTACGACGAATCGTCTACATGTGGCTGTTTCCTATGCTTTGTTCTATTTTGTTCTAATGTAGCACGCTTCGTTTTAGTAACGCGCTCATGTGTACTGAAAGGGGAAGTTTGACGCTTTTTCTCAACGTCTTTACCTTGTGTACGTTTTAAATGCAAACGCTTCTTTTTAGCCTTAGATTGTGCCATGATAATACCTCCATATAATATTACCAATATATTACCGAAAAAGGAGAGAAAAGTAAAACCTCGTAAGCCAATGCCTACGAGGTTTTTAGTCATAATATTAGTGAGATACGTCTTGCACTGAAATACCAGTGTTTGCTTTAACATCAACTTCGCGGTATTTCGCATCATCAGATTCTTTAGAAAGTAAAGTTCCGATGAATCCACCTAGGAAACCAAGTGGAACAGAGATAAGTGCTGGATTCGTTAACATAATTAACGGTTCACCAACGAAGATTGCTTTTCCTTCAACTGGATTCCAAATGTTTGGTGATACAGCTACAAGTACTAAAGCAGAAATTAAACCTGTTAACATCGCTGTCACTGCACCAGTAGTATTAAAGCGTTTCCAATAAATTGTGTAAATAATTACTGGTAAGTTTGCAGAACCTGCAATACAGAATGCTAGTGATACTAAGAACGCAACGTTTAGCGTTTGTGCACCAAGAGCAAGAAGGATTGATACTATAGAGATAGTAATAGAACCGATACGAGCAGCAAGTACTTGCTCTTTTTCTGTAATTTTACCTTTTTTAATGATTTGACCATAAATATCATGTGATAGGGCAGATGCACCAGAAAGTACAAGACCTGCTACTACCGCTAAGATTGTTGCGAATGCTACCGCACAAACGAATGAGAATAGAATGTCGCCACCAAGTGCTTCTGCAAGAAGTGGAGCAGCCATGTTACCAGCCGCGTTAGCAGCAATAATTTTATCTTTACCAACGAATGCAGCTGCACCGAATCCTAAGAAGATCGTTAATACATAGAAAATACCTACGATCCAAGTAGCCCAAATTACTGAAGAACGAGCTGTTTTTGCGTCTTTTACAGTGAAGAAACGCATTAAAATATGTGGAAGACCCGCAGTACCTAATACAAGTGCGATTAACATCGAAATTGTATCAATACCGTTTGTATACTTAAGACCAGGATTTAAGTATGCAGCACCGCTTTCAGTAGCAGTAGTCATTTCTGAGAACATATTTGTAATACTGAAGCCGAACTCTTTTAACACTAAAAACGAAATAATGACTGTACCTAACATTAATAGACAAGCTTTAATAATTTGTACCCAAGAAGTTGCAGTCATACCACCGAATAAAACGTAAGTCGTCATCATAACACCTACGATTAATACTGCAACCCAATAGTCGATTCCTAGAAGTAATTGAATAAGTGCGCCTGCACCAACTAGTTGTGCAATCATGTAGAATAAAACAATTGTAATTGTACTTAATGCTGCTGTACCACGAACTTTTGAACTGTTAAAACGTGCTGTAATCATGTCAGCTAATGTAAATTTACCAAGGTTACGTAATGGCTCAGCTACAATATAAAGAACCACTAAGTAAGCTACTAAATAACCGATAGAGAAGAAGAATCCATCAAATCCGAATAATGCAACTGCACCAGCGATACCTAGGAAAGAAGCTGCTGATAAGTAGTCACCAGCGATTGCTAGTCCATTTTGCCAGCCAGTTAAACCGCCACCTGCAGTGTAAAAGTCAGTCGCAGAAGAAGTACGTTTAGATGCCCACCATGTAATAATTAATGTAAGACCAACGATTGCTACGAAGAAGAATATTGCTATTGGGCTCATAGGCGGCCACCTCCGTTTTCATATTCAGCGATAATTGCTTTTGCTTCTTTGTCATAGCTATTTGCTTTCGCGACATATAAGTGACATAAGCACCAAGTCATAATGAATAATCCTGCTGCGTAAATCCATACCCAAGTAACTTCCCCAAAAGCTTTTTGGTGTAGGATTGTTGTGTAAGATGTAAGAATCGGAAGCAACAGGTAAGCTGCTAAGAAGAATACAGTGATTGACCAAAGAAATGCGTTCTTCTTTTTTACAAGTGCTTTAAACGATTCTTGTTTTGCAATTGCATCATAATCAATTACAATGCTTTTGCTTGCTTGATTGTTCGCCATAAACATTCCCCATTTTGTGTTTATTTTTACTGCTTAAATACTGAATTTTGCTACTTTTGTGAATTCACATCTTAATTTTATGAGACAGTTCACAAAATTGCAATACATTTCAGAAAAATTATGGAAAAAAAATTTCTTTAAAAATAGTCTTGAAACAGAAAATACATGACAAAGCCTAGAAATTAAAGGGTTTTAGAATATTCAGATAAATCAACGAAGTTAGGATATTACTAGCTTCTTGACAAAAATGAGGATGTAATAACCGAGAAAAAATGCGTTTTTTCCAGAAAAAATAAACACTATTTCTCTAGTGGAAAATGGATATTTTCTTAAATTTGGAAAATAAATAGTATTGTTCAATAAGTAAAATGTTTGAATTTTTATAGTAAAAAAATAAAAAAACCCGACCGAAGTCGAGTTTTTTTATTAATAATTGATGTTTGATTACGATAAAAGTCTATTAATGAGAAATATCTGAAACTGATACACCTGTATTCGCTTTCACACGAATTTCTTTGTAAATACGATCTGCTTCAGCTTGAGACACTTTACTTGCAGAAAGAACTGTACCTAAGTAACCAGCAATAAAGCCTAACGGAATCGTAATAATCGCAGGAACTGCCAGTGGCACTAATGGATTTCCAACAAAGAGTGCAGCGCCTTCTATTGGACTCCAAACATTCGGACCCATTGCGCCTAAAACTAAGCAGGAAACTAAACCTGTTACCATTGCAGTAACTGCACCAGTTGAATTGAACTTTTTCCAGTAAATTGTGTATAAAATAACTGGTAAGTTAGCAGAAGCTCCGATACAGAATGCAAAAGATACTAAGAATGAAACATTTAAGCTTTGAGCAAATAATGCAAGAATAATAGAAACAATGGCAATAGAAATAGAGCCTGTACGAGCAGCTACAACTTGTTGTTTCTCAGTTAATTTACCGTTTTTAATGATCTCACCATATATATCATGAGAAATAGCAGATGCACCTGTTAATACTAAACCAGAGACTACCGCTAAAATTGTCGCAAAAGCGACAGCGCAGATGAATGACATTAATACATCACCACCAAGGAATTCAGCTAATAGTGGAGCAGCAGTATTACCAGCCTTGCTTTCTGCGATGATTTTATCAAGACCGACAAAGTGCATTGCACCAAAGCCTAAGAAAATTGTTAACGAGAAGAAAATAGCGGTAATCCAAGTTGTCCAAGAAATAGAAGAACGAGCTGTTTTCGCATCTTTCACAGTAAAGAAGCGCATTAATATATGTGGCAAACCTGACGTACCTAAGACAAGTGCCATCATCATCGATACAGAGTCAATTGAGCTAGAGTATTTCATACCTGGTACTAAAAATTTATCGCCATGATCGGCAGAGATAGTATCAAACATCTTTACTAATGAGAAATCAAATTTCATTAGTACAAGTGTTGCTAATAGACCTGTCCCAAATAGTAAAAGTCCAGCTTTAATAATTTGTACCCAAGAAGTCGCCGTCATACCACCAAACAATACATAAGTTGTCATCATAACTCCTACGATTAGCACCGCAACCCAGTACTCAATGCCAAATAATAACTTAATAAGTGCTCCAGCACCGACTAATTGCGCAATCATATAGAGAATAACGATAATAATTGTTCCAGTAGCAGCTACACCACGAATACGCTTTTCATTAAAGCGAGCTGTTAACATATCTGCCAACGTATAGCGTCCTAGATTACGCATTGGTTCAGCTATTACATATAATAGAACTAAATTTGCAACGACATAACCTACAGAGAAAAAGAAGCCATCAAAACCAGTTAATGCAATAGCACCAGAAACGCCTAGAAATGCTGCTGCTGATAAGTAATCACCGGCAATTGCAAAACCATTTTGCCATCCTTTCAGACCACCGCCTGCTGTATAGAAATCGCTTGCAGAAGAAGTGCGTTTCGCTGCAATATACGTAACGATTAATGTTAAACCTACGATTCCTAAAAAGAAACCTACTGATACTAAATTCATTTATTTTCCACCTTTCGCTTGATACTCTGCAAGAACTGCAGCAGCAGCTTTATCGAATGAAGCAGCTTTTTTTACATATACTGTACAAAGAACAATTGTCATGATGAAAAGTCCTGCTGAGTAGATCCAAACGCCCGTTATACTGCCAATAATTTTTTGTTGTAGTACAGGCTGAAATGCAAGGATAGGCAATAGAATATAAAGTAATAAAAACCCTGCTGTAATCGAGAAAAGGAAGGTATTTTTCTTTTTCACGAAAATGTTGAACGATTCCATAGCTTCAATTGCATTATAGTCAACTGATTGCACGTTTTTGTTCCCAGTAATGTTAGCCATTATTATTCCCCCTAAAGTTATATATTTCTGTTTTAAACGACATATTTCTCTGTTGTTCGTCGTTATATTCACTTATTTTATGAGGTATAATCCTATAATGCAATACTAAATTTTTAGTTTTTTTAATTTTTAGTTAAATTTAGATAGTCGAAATAATATAGAAATAATAAGGATTTAATAGAAATTATCCGTAAGAAAGAGAACGTATTTTATTTGTAAAATAGTATTTTAGAAATAGTTAATTGATAATAATATTGAATGTGGGAGAAAAAATGAACACAAAAGAGAAATTTAGCGTTTTTCTTATTTTTGTATAAAATGTAAGTAATAAAAGAATGGCAAAAAAACATTGTTATATAACAACGTAATGCCGTATTGGGAAATAAGAAAATTAGTAAAAAAATGTTGTGAATTTTTTTTGAAAATTTTCTGAATAAAAGGTGTGGAATTAGCCTGCGAATACCAAAAACATACAGTTTAAGGGCATTTGACATAATGAAGGAAATGATTCAAGTTCATTATCTTGTATTTGTATTCTATTATTTATACAATAAAATACGATGATAAATTGGAGGGAAGTGTACATTTTGATGGGAAAGAAAAGGATCATGCTAGTTGGGTTACTAGTATTAAGCACCATATTGGCAGCTTGTGGCAGTTATAAATTTGAACCTGAAATGAGCATTGATGTAGAGGATTTTTCATTTACGAATCAAAACAATGAGCAAGTAAGCCTTGAGAGCTTAAAAGGACAGCCGTGGCTAGCCATGTTCATATTTACAAATTGCAACTCGATTTGTCCACCGATGACATATAATATGACGGATGTGCAGAAGTCATTAAAGGATGAAGGTGTAAAAGATTATCAAATAGTGGCATTTAGTGTAGATCCTGAAGTAGATGCACCAGATGTTTTAAAAGATTATTTAAAAACATATTCAGTAATTGATGATAGCAAATGGCAGCTACTAACTGGCTATAAGCAACAGTATATTGAGCAATTTGCCCGAAAATCATTTAATTCATTAGTAAAGAATGATCCGAATTCTGATCAAGTTGTACATATGTCGAGCTTTTATTTAGTAAATGCTGACGGAGTTGTCGTGAAAGATTATGACGGCGCTACAAATGTACCTGTTGAAACAATCGTAGCAGATATGAAGGCATTAACTAAATAAGATGAATAAACTCAGATGATTTAACGATTATCTGAGTTTATTTTAATTTCGTCTCACTATCCTAAGTATACTTTTCAATGAAACGTAACTTCCTATAATTTATATTATGTAAACTAAAATTATTTAGCGAGGAGGAGGGCTTGAATATATCCTCTAACTCCATGTACAAGGACATAAAGATGTCTCAGTTTGGGACACAAAGTGTACACTCTATTCATTTCGACATCTTTATACTTAGTATGAAGTCGCCTCTGTTTTACGGTAATATAAGGTGAATAAAAATGTATATAGTTTTAAATAAATATGCCTGATAAATGTCCTTTTACATCAAAGTTTAAACTTTAAAGACACCAAAGTCTAAACTTTACTTAATGTCAAATAAGTTTAGATTTTGGTGTCTTCTTATTTTTTTCCGCATATCCCGATTCAAAATAGACTTCCGTACTGCATTAACTATAAAAGGCTTTTTACGGTTGGAAGTTTGATCAAAATGAATGGGTTTTATTTAAATGCGAAATTATTTTTACCAAACTTTATTACAAATATTTTTTCTTCCATCACATGTCCAATAACCTAAAAATGAATTTAAACTTCTGTATATTGTCCAATCTTTCTGAATTTCTCATAGCGATCTTCAATTAATTGTTCGCCATTTAGAGAATTCAATGCTTTTAGTGTGACGCTTATACATTCTTTTATATAAGATGCTTGCTTCGCAACATTGCGGTGTGCTCCACCAGTTATTTCAGGGATTATTCCATCAATAACGTCGAGCTCTTTTAAGTCAGGTGCTGTTATACGCATTGCTTCTGCAGCTTGCTTCCCTAGGCTACCATCTCGCCACAAGATCGATGCAGCCCCTTCAGGCGAGATAACCGAATACGTTGAGTTCTCTAACATAAAGACACGATTAGCTACCCCTAATGCAATGGCACCCCCACTTCCGCCTTCACCAATAACAATACTAATAACTGGTACTGTTAGAATCGCCATTTCAGAGAGAGTTCTAGCAATGGCTTCACTTGGGCCGCGTTCCTCGGCTGCCTTACCCGGATAGGCTCCTTTTGTATCAATAAAACAAATAATTGGGCGCTTAAATTTCTCAGCTTGCTTCATTAAACGTAATGCCTTACGATATCCTTCAGGGTGTGGCATACCAAAATTTCGTCGAATATTTTCTTTCGTTGATTTTCCTCGTTGATGTCCAACAATTGTTACGGGCTGTTCTTCAAAGAGAGCAATTCCTCCAAGAATAGCTGCATCATCACCAAATGTACGATCTCCATGTAACTCAATAAAGTTTTCACATATAGCTTCTATATATTGTAAAGTAGTTGGTCGTTCTGGATGTCTAGCAATCTGTACACGATCCCATGGCTTCATATTGGCATAAATAGATTGTTCTACCTGTGTTAGACGTGTTTCAAGCTTTTCGATTTCTCTTGTCATATCTACATCTGCCTCTGTAGCAATCGTTTTTAATTCATCAATTTTTTCTCGTAATTGTACTACTGGTTCTTCAAAAGCAAAATTTTTAGACATGTTGCACACCGCCTTTTGTATGCATTTTTACAAGCATTGCTACTTGATTTCGTAAATCCTTCCGATGGAAAACTGCATCAAGCTGACCATGCGCTAGTAAAAACTCTGACTTTTGGAAATCATTTGGTAATTTTTCTCTTAATGTTTCTTCAATGACGCGGCGACCAGCAAAGCCAATCAATGCTTGCGGTTCTGCAATATTAATATCTCCAACAGAGGCAAAGCTTGCTGAAACGCCACCGTATGTGGGATGCGTCATAATCGAAATAAATAATAGTCCTTCTTCACTATGACGTTTTAATGCCACACTCGTTTTTACCATTTGCATTAATGATAGAATACCTTCTTGCATGCGCGCTCCACCACTAGCAGTAAAAATAATAATCGGTACACGTAAATCAATAGCTTTTTCAACGGCACGTGTGATTTTTTCTCCTACAACGGAGCCCATTGAGCCCATACGGAAATGAGAATCCATAATGGCTACAACAATTTCTTCTCCATCAAGAGTACC
Source organism: Lysinibacillus sp. FSL W8-0992 (assembly GCF_038008685.1). Taxonomy (NCBI): domain Bacteria; kingdom Bacillati; phylum Bacillota; class Bacilli; order Caryophanales; family Bacillaceae; genus Lysinibacillus; species Lysinibacillus sp. FSL W8-0992. The sequence goes on along the minus strand of NZ_JBBOZQ010000001.1, from coordinate 3,206,976 downwards.
TAACCCAGTCAGTACAGCTTCGCTTAATCCCGTTTGTTGTTTAGCCACTGAAATTTTTTCTACATAATCAGGGAAATTAAGTGGATTACTTGTTTGTAAATGATCATCCATTGAAACAAATGAACCTTCATCTAAGAGATATGCTACGCGCTCCTGTGCAGTCATTTTGAAATGATGGTCGCATTTTGTACACACTTTATGATTTTTTTCTAATTCCTTTGTTAACTGAATGTGACGGCATTCTGGACATTTTGTCATAAGTCCTTCTGGAAATCTCTTTTCCTGTCCATCCTCTTTCTTTTTACTAAATAAGCTACGTATTACCATGTTTTACTCCCCCTTTGTTGTCTAAATGCCTTGTTCAGCATTCATCCACTGTTGGTAAGCTTTTATTGCTTCTTTTTCATAGCCACATAGTTTGAATGATTAATTTTTCTTCTTCTGTTGAGTTTCGATTTAAACGGTCACCGGCATAAACTACTAACTGAAACCAGACTTTTAGTGAAAGACGATTTCCTGACGCGATGATTATTTCTCGTAAAACATCCCGACAATTAATCGTACTTTCTATCTCTAGCTTTACAAAAAAACTGCCCCACACTGGTAGTGTTCGCAGAGGCTCTGTACAACTTATAACGCGAATGGCTTCCTTTTCATGAATTTGTCGCGTTAATTCGATATCCTTTTTGATTTTCATCTTCTAATATAAACATCGACAATATTTCTACGAGCTGATGCTTTTGTAGAAGTTAGAAACGTACCTTCCCCATGTCTCGTTTCAATAAGACCTAATAACTCTAAACTTTGCAATGCCTCTCTCACAGAGGATCGCCCGACACCTAGACGTTCTGAAAGGACTCTTTCGGAAGGTGACTTTTCACCAGCCACGAGCCTGTATTTTTTCTATTTTAATAAGTTGTCGTAATTGTTGGACGATATCTAAAAACACTTTCTTTTGTTCGGTTTTTTTATCCATACGATCAACTCCTCGGTCAATCTATTCGCCTTGGAATAATTATTACTGTCGCTTTCCTTTCGCGCAGATAAACAATGCATCCAAAGGCTTTATCTTCATTCAGTAGGTGTTTGGATACCTACTAAAAAGAAACAAAATCCACCATCTTCAGATGATGGCGTCTCTTACTGAATGAATTCAAAAGTGGTCTGGCCACTTTTGAAGTTGGCTTTATCTTACAAAATAATTATTTAAAAGTAAAGAGGAAACTGTATAAATATTTATGCAATTTCTAAAATTACTTCAATTTCATATTCTTTTCGTCGTTTGTGTATGTTTTACTTTCACTTGAGGTTTACCAAAGCGCTGTTCAAGCTTTCTCACACTTGAACTTCAAAGAAGTGCTAATTAAATAAGTGCTGTAGATTCAAATATACAGCACTTCAATTTAATCAGACAAGAGATATTATCCACCTCAAATATTAATTGGGATTTTCGAAAAAATTCATATATAAACAAATTTAGGACTTTAACCAAAAGCCATCGAGAATCACTCTCTCGATGGCTTATACTCTACTTAATGGTCAAATGATGTATCTAAAATAATCAAATTACTTTTTTCATACGTAGCAAAAACTTCACTCGCTATATTTAAAATTAACCGAACTTCAGATTCATTTTAATAGTTAAAGGATTATGATTGATTAATTCCAAGATTTTGTTTGAGCAATTTAAATCCAAATTCTTGCTCTCTGTACGATGGTTCAGGATTGTCTTTAAATTCGAAGAAAGTAAAGAAAAAACGAATTCTAAAATCAAAATCCGTTCTTCTTAATTTTTATAGTAACTCTAATACAATGTTTGAAGTATATGTGGCAACACATTGGCGATGATGTGTAATTATATTAGCTAAGTACCTATTTAGTTGAAGCAAAAGGGCTTATGACGTATCAGAAGCGTTCCATCGTTAAATCAGTATTTACTGAGACCGCAGCTTTATTACCTTTAGCAGCTGAAATCATTAAAGAGGATGGTTTAGATCTTTCGGTTTCTCCTGCAATATATACATTTTTCTGGGATGTTCTACCAACACCATCTGTTATAACTTTTCCATTTTCATGAATTTCACAGCCAAGCTTCTCAGCAAATTGATTTGGACGATAATAAGATGGGGCAACAAATCCACCCGATCTTATAATTGTTGCTCCTGATTCAAACTCTATTTTTTGTAAGTAACCGTCATTACCTATTAAGTCTTTTATCTTTTCCGATATAATTTTGATATTGTGTATTTGTAACTCCATTTTACCTTCATTAGATAATTGAACTCCATTCGTTAAGACAACTAAATCTTGCGACCAATTATAAATTAACTTAGTCAGATGCAGTACATGCTCTTCTTTTTCTGCAATAACCACTAATGGCTTATCTTTTTGCTCCCAGCCATCACAATACGGACAACTAAAAAGACTTTTCCCATAAAACTTTTTGATACTTGGTATCGTAAATATTTCTTGAATACCAGTGGCAAGTATTATTTTTTCTGAAACAAATTCCTGACTAGTAGATGTTTTGACAGTAAATCGCTCATTATCTATATCCTTAATGATTTCAGTAACTGTTGCAGTAAAATAAGATACGGACGGGTAATTCTCCACCTCTTTTAACGCGAGTTCATTAAACGCTTGTGGTTTTATCCCATCTCGAGTAATAAATCCATGTGACGATTGTGTCACTTTATTCCTATTTGTTCCATCATCAAATAATGCAATGTTTCTCCTGGCCCTTCCTAAAGTTAAGCTAGCACTTAAGCCAGAAGGACCTCCACCTATAATGATACAATCAAGGACATTCATATTTTACCTCCGTATTGATATGGTTTTATTTTGAATTGTATTTGCAACAGAGAACTACAGTATTCCCCCATCATGAATTTCCATTCTTTACACACTAATATTGGTTTTCTTGTTTTTATAAAGAAGAACTTATTTCACAATCCTGCCCATTAGCTTAAATACTTTTGTTAAAAAGTCGCATTCTTTATTAAAGAAATGCTTCCGATTGTGGAAGATTGAAAATCTTTCAGCTAAAGCTTTATATACTATTGGAAGCATCCAATAAGTAGAAAGTTATGACCAAGGTATCTATATTATGTAAACTAAAATTATTTGGTGAGGAGGAAGACTTGTCAATTACCTATAATATCTGTATATGGCTAAGAACTCTTGTCACCAGATCAAAAATTTTTGTTACCTATTACACTACCTAAATAACATCAACATAAAAACGTATCGAAATAAAAAATTCGATACGTTTATTGTTTGATTATTTATCAAGCTTTCATCAAATAAAGGTTCTAGCCATTCTGTTTCTCCAGTTACAAAACTACTACACCATGCTAGTTCTTTATATTTGGAGGGATATTTACAACGTCCTAGTCTTTAGTCGTTGGGCAAGCTTCCTTCTTGATACCGAACTTCCCCACCTGTAATTGCGAGCTCCAATGACGCGAAATTACTGTTTTAAATTTCTGTTTGAACCGATTGATGTTTTTTATCTGGGAAGTGATATAAAAACAAATAAATAACTAATGAAACTAATGAAATAACAGCCGCAAAGACATACATTATTCGATAACTGCTAATAGATGCTGTGAACCCCATGAAATAAGAGCCTAAACCATATCCAAGATCATTTAGTAAAAAGAAAGTAGCAGTAGCAGCCCCACTTCTAACAGCAGGCGATTGTTTGATTGCAAGACCTTGGAAGCAAGGGAACAGAATACCGTAGCTAAGCCCCATAAGAGTGCCTGCAATTAAAATAATCGTTACTGAATGAGCCTGACTTAACAAAAACATACCTATCGTAAAAACGATGATCGATGGATAAAATATATAATGTTCCTTAAAGCGATCAAATAATTTAGCAACTACTGGGCGAAATACAACAATCATTAAGGCAAAGACAATAAAAAACAAACCAGTTATAGAAGATTGATGAATTTCCTTCGTATAAGATGCTAAAAAGCCTGATAATGAACTATAGGAGAAAAATAAGAAAAAGGACACGAGAGAAATTGGCAACGCTCTGATTTCTATAATATCATTCCATTTTAATTTTTTCTTTATGGTTGGTACTGGTTTTACCATTTCTGGTAGTTTGACACGTGTTACTAAAAGTAATGCAATTGCAGAAAGAATAGAAACTACAATTAATAGCAAATAAATATTTTCACTTTCCCATAAAAGTAGACCAATTGATGGCCCAACAACCATGGCTAAACTAAGAAACATACTAAAGTAACCAATTCCTTCACCTTGACGAGAACGTGGTAAGACAGAAACTACTGCTGTGTTTGTTGCTGTTGAAGCAACTGCATAACTCATTCCGTGAATAAAACGGACAAATAAAAATAAAATGATCCCATTTATTACACCAAAATAGGATATCGTAGCAATAAAAAATATAGTAAATCCTATTATACTTATTTTCTTATTACCAAAGCGGTCCACCCATAAACCTGAAAAAATACGTGCTATTACACTACCAATTACATATATCGTAATAACTAAACCCATTTGTTGTTGGTTTCCATTCATTCCTGATTGCACATATAAAGGAAAAACTGTCGCCAGCATATAAAACATCAAACCAATTAAAAAATTACTACCGCAAAGATATAAGAAATTTTTTGTCCAAATTTTTGGTCGACCCAATTCTGCCTCCCCACTTTCTATTAAAATATAACGATATTTATTATAAAGTTAATTTAATTTAATGTATAATTAACTTTAATGATGTTTTGTATTAGTTTTACTAATGGGAGGACCCCGATGAATTTTGAACAGTTTGAGTATGTTAAAGCAATTGTCGAGAATAAATCGATGTCGATTGCATCACAACAATTGCATGTCACCCAATCAGCAATTAGTCAGTCCATTTCGATGCTTGAAAAGGAACTAGGTATTCAATTATTTCAACGTTCTCGAAATGGTACATTACCTACCGAAGATGGTCTGTGGATTATTCCAAAGTTAATGGATATATTGCAAAAATCTAATCAACTTAAAATGGAGATTCAATCCAAAAATGCAACCTTTTCAGGAAAAGTTGAAATCGCTACTATTCCAAGCATTTTTATGACCCTGTTGCCAGATGCATTGGTAAGTTTCAAAAAAGATTTTCCACTTGTACATTACTCGATTTCAGAAATGGAAAATCATAATGTGATTAAAGCGATCATGCAAAAAAAAGCAGATGTTGGATTTATCACATTAACAAACGAATCACAATCGTTAGACAATCAGCTGATTTTTCATCCATTAAAACTTCAAAGTAATTTTTATCTTCTTGTTTCAGCAAAATCAGTTCTTGCGATACACTCTGAGATTCAATTGCAAGATGTACTAAGTGAATCATTTATTTTATATGGAGAACATTATTATAGAAACTTAATGAAGGAATTTGAACAAAGATACAGTCAAATATCCACTATATTTCATTCTTATAACCCGGAAGTAATAAAAAAATCCGTAGCAGCTGGTCTAGGCGTTAGTATTGTCTCCAAAATGATGATTGAAGACGATCCATATATTGATAGTGGCAGAATTAAGGCTATACCGTTAATCGGATATCCATTTAATTTTTCCTTATCTTTTGGTGCCATCTACGATCGAAATCAGACGAATTATAAATTGATCCAACGAATGCTTGCTTATTTTAATGCATAAAATACTTCCTTTCTCCCCTGCCTCGGAATAAAGTTTAATTAAAAACTTCATGCAAAACGGCATTTATTGTAATCAAAAAGAACTCATTTTGAAAAAAAAGATTAATCAAAATGGGTTCTTTTTTTAGTTATTTGTGATGGCCAATATTGTAACGAATATTAAACATTGATTTTTCGGCTTGCCATCCAGCGAATCATTTCAGGATCAGCATGAGAGAAAAATTGGCTTTCTCCTTCGTTTAATGTCGCGATATCTTTCTTGTCTTCCTCAGTTAATTCAAAATCAAATACATTAATATTTTCTACCATTCGCTCTGGTTTCACCGATTTTGCTAAAACAATAATATCTTGTTCAACTAACCAGCGAGTGATTACTTGTGCAACTGATTTGCCATATTTTTCACCAATTTTAACTAAAATAGGATTATTGAAAATGTCGTTTTTCCCCTCAGCAAATGGCGCCCATGCTTCAGGCATGATGCCTTCTGCTTTTAACGCATCAATATTTTTCACTTGCTGCTGAAAAGGATTGATTTCAATTTGGTTGACTTGCGGAGTTACTTTGTTAAATTCAGCTAAATCAACAGCTCTATCTACCGCAAAATTTGAAATACCAATCGCACGAACTTTTCCTGTCTCCTGAAGTTCTTCCATTGCACGCCAGGCGCCATAAAAATCATTATATGGTTGGTGAATCAATAATAAATCAACATAGTCTAAGGCTAAACGATTCAAAGAACGCTCAAATGATGACTTGACACCATCATAGCTGACATTTTCTACCCATATTTTTGTAGTGATAAATAGTTCTTCACGCGAAACGCCAGAACTAGCAATTCCACGTCCTACAGCTTCTTCATTCATATAGCTTTGCGCGGTATCGATATGACGGTAGCCAGCCTTGATAGCTTCTTTTACCGAAGTTTCCGCTTGCATAGGGTCAGTAATTTGAAATGTCCCAAATCCTAAAATTGGTATCTCTACTCCATTGTTTAATTTAACAGTTTGCAGTCAAAATTCCTCCAAACAACTATTTTTGATTACATTGTTAACTATAAACTTTGGAGTTGACTCCATAGCAAGCGATTTAATCACTTTTTCTCTCCCATAGTTTTTCCAGGTTTTCGGAATTCATTTCCCCAGTCTTAAATTTAGCGATGTGTTCATCATAAGTTTCAATTTTATAGACCAGTAAATCTCGTACTTGATTCATTTTAGCTAATTTTTCGTCCAACTCTTTCAATTGATCCCTCAATATTTGTTTTTGAGCTTCTTCAACATTTTGCGTTTCTCGAAATTGAGCCAAAGTCGCAAACTCGATTAAAGACTCAATTGACAGCCCAGCATTACGCAGATTTTTAGCTAAATAAATCCAGTTCAAATCACTCGTAGTATAATCGCGATAGCCGTTCTCATTACGATGAACAGACGGAATAACGCCAACTCTTTCATAGTAACGTAAAGTATCCACTGTTAATTCAAACATTTCAGCAGCTTGTTTAATATTCATAACTATTCACCTCGTATAAATTGTATATTCAGTTTAAATTATAAACCTTGGAGTAAACACCAAGGAAAGATATATATACTCACAATTAGTAACATGGCTTGAAGTGAAAATTTTAGAACACGTTTTTTATGTAACATTTTGCACTATTGAAAGTAATAAATCGTATTATTAAGCCCCCAAACGTAAACCTTCAGATTTAACGTCACCACGAACGCCTTATGCTTTGCTAATAAGTTCGGTTTAAAACTTGCACTCGATAGATTGCAGACATGCCTGGCATACTAAAAAAGTTGTTGACAAAAATAGCTGAAAATAAAATTTTCGAAAACATATTTTTTGTTCAATTGATATACTTGTAGGTCTCCATATTTTAAAAATCCCCATAAATCTTTTGGTTTTATTATATGTATTTTTAAAAGCAGAATATGGATATATCAAACTGATTCTATTTGATTAGAATCATACATATATTGATGTTAATATTTCATTAAAACAGAAGTCTATAATTATTTCTAATGATGGAATTAAAATATAAGCGAAAATTACTTATAAAGATAGGATGATGGCGATTATTGAAAAATCTATTCTTGCTATGGTTATTTTACGCGTATTATCTGGGAGTATTGAAGTAAGTGCTGGATTTTTAATGCTAAAGTATAATAGTTTAGAAAAAGCTTTCTATATTAATACAATGCTTGCATTGGTTGGTCCAACAGTTTTAATCGTAACGACTGCAATTGCATTATTTGGACTAGCTGATAAAATTCCTGTGACGAGAATCATTTGCCTATTTACTGGAATTACACTTATTCTTATTAGCTCACATATTAAGTAATAATAAAGTTTCAATTGAGACTAGGTCCTACGATTGTAGAACCTAGTCTTTTTCATTAACTTCCAACCATTACTTAAAGAAAGATTTTTTAAATCTCATTGTATCTTCTCAGTTGGGGGTTCTTTTTTCCAACGAACGCATCATTACGCTTTCACTTTAGATTCAACGAATTGATTCAAAAATGAGAGGATTTTTTGATAAACAGCAATTTCATTTTCTTTTTTAGAGAACCCATGTCCTTCGTCTTCAAGAAGCATGTACTCGACATCACGACCTTTTTCTTTTAAGGCTTGCACGATTTGATCAGACTCCTCTTTCACAACACGGGGATCATTCGCTCCTTGGATAACTAGCATTGGTTTCACCATAGTTTCTAGATACGTAAATGGTGAGTATTCAATAAGTTTTTGCTTGTCTCTTTCAGGGTTTCCTACCCATTGATCCATAACTGGCTTCCAGTCTTCAGGAACCGAGTTGATAAATGAGAACAAATCAGATGGACCAAATATATCCACTACGGCTTTGAAATAATCAGCATGTCTACCGTGAAGCAATAAGGCCATGTAACCTCCATAACTTCCCCCCATCAATAAAATATTGCCTTTTTCCGCGTATCCATTTTCTATGAGCCAGTCGAGTCCAGCCACATTATCAAGACGTGGACCGTGTCCCCAATCTCCTTCTACCATTTTCATGAAAGCCAATCCATAGCCTGTAGAACCACGGAAATTTGGAGCAAAGATGCTATACCCATGATTTAAAAAGAATTGGAAGGAAGCTCTAAAAAATTTACGCTCTGCAGCTTGCGGACCACCATGTGGCCAAAAGATGATTTCACCATTATCATTTTCCTTTTTAGCTTTGAAAAATAAGGACTCTATTTCAAGTCCATCAAAGGAAGAATAAGTGATCACATCTGGTTCAACTAATTCGCTTTGATCTACACCTGGAACTGTGTATTCCGTTAAAGATGTCCAACCATTTTCCTTCAGTTGATAAATATTATGCGGCTTTGTAGCCCCTCTTCCTAATAAATACAAATTACCGGATTTTGTGACTATCAGTTTTTCAATGACACTGCATGGTGAATCTAGTTCTTCCCAATTATCCGAAAGCAAATCATGCATGTATAAATGATCTTCTACTCCTTTTTCACTGATTAAATACAGGCAATGCTTTTCTTTGTTATATTTCAACGTAGTAAAGCTTTCATTCTCTAAATCTTTCAATTTTACAAACTCATTTGTCTCTAAATTATACGAAGCCAAATACGTAAAATCAGCATCGTAATTCGTTAATAAATAGATGAGCTCATCGGATACAAAAACTGCGTCACTGACCGTATGTTGTTGATCTGTTAGCGGTGTTAGAAGAATATGTTCCTCTCCTCGTTTGGCGTATAGGAGTGTATACGTATTAGCAAAATGTTTATAGTAGAGGGCTACCTCTTCATTCGGGCTAAAATCGAGTAAAAAAGTGGGCGCATCTTTTCCCACAAGAACTGTTTCTTCCTTATCAGTCACCAAGTCATAGACATAAGCATTTAAATACGTTGGATTATCTTTCGAAGAAGTATAATATAGCTTGGTCCCATCTTCTGATAAAATTGGTCCAACATTGCGAGTTCCTTCTTCATAAATAATTTTCTTCATTGTCCCACCTTGAAGTGGAAGTCCATAAAATTGCGTATTTTCATCCCCATTATGGTCAAAACCAGCAATGATGAATCGCCCTTGTTTATCATAGAGAAGGCCATGACAGCTTTGGTCAATAAAAGTAAGCTGCGTCGGGAACGTATTTGGTAAATTCATGGCCCATAAATTATACTTGCCACTTAAATTTGTACTGAAAACTAGTTGTTTTTCATCTGGACTAACCGCAAAATCACCAATCGAAAATGTTCGTAAAAACTGTTCTACATCTGGTTTAGAAAAAGATATCATAATGAAACCTCCTACTTTTTTAATTGCGTGAAAAGTCTACCTATTTATAAAATACCATTATTACTCTTTAATGTATAATAAGATATAATTAATGCTCCTACATCTTCATATATGTATGTATCTTTTAAGTTATGAAACTTAAAAGATATACTTCGTTGTTTTACTCTTATGAAATTCTAATTTTTTTCGCCTTATTATTTATTATACGTTGTTAATATGAGGACATAAGCAAATTAGTTCAGGGAATACTAAAAATTCAACAAAAAAGAAGAAAGGAGATTGTCATTATGCTACAAAATTTTGAGGTAATTACACCGTTGTTTGAAGGTCACATTCACGAACGTTTTCAATTTAAAATAAACATTGAGGGGAATGACTATAGAGGAATCTTTCATGATAATGAAGTTCAATGGTTTCAACCACAACCTCATAGTAAAATTAACAAAGATCAACTTAAATCCATTGAAGCTCACGTTCACAATTTGATGAGTTAACGTTTATAACACTATCAAGCGTGGCTATCTATTAGCTGCGTTTTTTATGCAAATTTATTGCTATGCGGAGAGGATAAAAGAAATCAATAAATAGCAAAAAGCATAAGCATGTTACGCCTACGCTTTTTTAAAATTAATGTTCAGCCATCGATATTCTTTTACAAGCTATTTTTGCTGCGGTAGTTCCAACCCCAGCCTCAAGTGCTGCATCTACCGATTCTCCCCAAGAACCACTGCTAGCCTTTATTTCGTTCCCTGCTGTCAAAACTCCCTCTGCTACACTTTCAACACATTCATAATAGTCTGGATTAGGTTTATTATCAAGGTACTGTGCAGCTAGGTCGTCTGCTTTCTTTTGTATTGAAAGTCGTGCTTGTTCAGCTAATGAACTAAAAACACTCTCAGCTTGCCCACCAAAATGTACAATTCCGTCGTTAATGTCTCGAGCAGTACGAGGTATTTCTCCCATTTCAGATGACATATTTAGTCCTCCCAATCCTTGAAATTTGAACTTTTTAAGTTCACAAATATTTTATCCCACTGCGATTGTTCTTATCCATCAACTACTATTTCTTATTGAAATATAACAAGTTTGTCTCGTTTTTTTTGAATGTGAATTTGGACAAGAATTTAATGCCTTTTCGGTTGTCCGTAGATTCATGTCAGCGTTTATTTGCAGAATTTTAATTTCATGCTTAATTTTAACAATAATAACAACGCGATAAAACGCATCGAGATTCAGTTCTACGTACTCTTACCCATCTCAATCGCTCTCACAGCGCGAAATAATAGCCTTTTACTTATAACAATAAGCTACTATTCAAATGTAAAATTTACTGAGAGACTATTAAGTTCGTTAAATTATGATTATGGGCATGTTTTGTTTGTGAATATTACCTCTTTAATGTTAGGATTCGCAACCCTACTGACTATAAATAATTTGATAGACAGATGTATGATACCATTTATCCATTTCCAAATTTATAAGGCTTGATGAAGGATTTGAATACTAGCTTATTCTTTCTCCACTAATTTCAATTTTTCGTAACCATTTACAGATAACAAAAGAGTTTTTTGTTTTTTCCATATACTATAAGGAAATACTAAATTAATAATTGTATAATCGTTCGTGCGTTCAACATTTGCAGCATTTGCATAGAACGCTTCTTTACTGTCAGTTAATAGTTTTGTATCCATAATGTAATTTTCATCTTCAATATTTTGGCTGATTTTTAAGGATATATGCAACGAACCGTTAGTTAATGTAGCTTGCTGTAACTCAAGACCTGCCACCTCATTTTCTGCAACAAAGACTTGAGATTCAACTGTCGCAGGCTTTAAATCAAATGCCCATTCTCCGTCCACTGAAATGATACCCTCTTGTTTGGTTGAAAAATTGACCGTTTCAATGACTATTTTCGCACCATCTAAAGAAGGAACAGCTTTTGTACTAGACTCTATCAGCATTTCTAATGTTGCAGCATGTTTATTTACATTACTCAATTTAAACTCGCCACTACTAAAAATTCCTGGCCCTACTTTTGGTTTCGTATCGGATACGAAAGCATCTATTTCTTCACCTTGTTCGTTATAAAGGCGATATTCTATGTTCATATCGTACAAGTCGTCCATTTGTATATGATCCGATTTGATATTTAACTGCATAGCTAATCGATATGCATCAGCAAAAAAATGCTCCAGTGTAATAGTAACATCTTCTGATTGCTGTGATTGTGCCACATATTGCACATCGCCATGATCACTCGCTATCTCTATCCCAGGATCATTTAATCCGAAAAAGGATTGTAATTTTGCTAGAACTTTATCATTTGAAAACATTACAGCAGTAGCTAGTGCAATTGTTGCTACTGCGGCTGTTACAGGTTTAAGCCAAGAATTTTTAGTTTTTTTCTTTGATTGCTGACGAATCTGTTCATAGGATTGATCAAAAGCTATTCGCACTGATTGTGGTAACTCTTGCTCTTTATTCAATTCGTGCTGTAAGCGTTCCTCGATACTGTTTTTCATAGCAATTGCGCCTCCTCTAAATAATAGTCGTTTTTTAAAAACTGTTTTGCCCTCGAAATTCTGGATTTAATTGTACCTTCTGGTTCATGTAGTAATTCACTAATTTCCTTAGTTGTTAAACCGTTAACATAATAAAGTGTTAATGCAATACGATAATTTGCTTCTAAGCTGTTTAATGCATCTTCTAACTCAATGGGTAAACAATCATGATGAGCCAATTCATTTAATGTTTCTGTATCAAGTGACATTACCTGCTTATGCTGCTTCATAAAGCGATAACAATTGTTCAATAAGATGCGGCAAATCCATGTATTAAAATATTGCGCCTCTTTTAAAGTAGCTATTTTTTCAAATGCAGTTAATACGGTCTCTTGCAATAAATCTGCTATATCTTCATCTTGTAGACCGAATGCCTTTGCCGTACGATAAAGAATCATTTCGTATTGCTTTATTAACTGAATAAACGCCTCCCCATCTCCTTTTTGCGCTTTTGTAACTAGTAATGCATATTCCATTTTTAACACCTCTTCTCCCTTTACATATCGTTAGAGTATTTTAGATAGCAATTAGTTGCATAGCATGTGAATATTTTCTTAATTCTAAATTAACTAGTCGTACTCCAAAAGCGATGCACTGCAAATTTATCATGCTTTCACAGAAAACTTATTGTTTGTCAATAATAAATAAGCGCAACCAACGTTATGTTTACGCTTATTAAGCGTAATTTTGTAATTCAAAAAATTCAACTTGCCATATTTTATATCGTCCGACACTGAAGGTATTTCCTTTTACTAAAAAATTTTTGGTTCATAAGTTGTTTTTTTTAAACGAATGTACCTTTATAAATTGTTAGTTCGAACTACAAATCACAATATAACAATCTAGGAGGAGACAAAATAATGACATGTTATGAAAATAGCGTAAACACGTCACAGGGCAAAAGAGCAAAGCTTTTTGTTTGTGCAAGAAACAATGGAATCAATGTTGACGTATCACTAAGAGGTCAACCAGGAGAAGATGTAGTGATTCGAGGTTATGTTCAATTAGTTTTAGAAGAAGCGAATCAGTATGACGCTTGGGTTGAGGTTTCTTCCCAAAATGAAGGGTTATGGAAAGATTCTACTATTAAAGACAAAACCGCAAGGATTTTCCATCCTTACTATCCTGGAAAGAGCATAGTGCGAGTTATTGTAAAAATATATTCTGATGCAAATTACAAATATCTAATTGGTATAGCATCCACTAATGCTTTCGTTCGTCAATAAAGCAACAAAAATATTACATTTGGAGGAGATATATTTTGGTATGTTATGAAAATAGCGTAATCACATCACAGGGCAAAAGAGCAAAGCTTTTCGTTTGTGCAAGAAATAGTGGAAACTACGTTGCCGTATCACTAAGAGGTCAGCCAGGAGAAGATGTAATGATTCGAGGTTATGTTGAATTAATTTTAGAAGAAGCGAATCAGTATCAGGCTTGGGTTGAGGTTGCTGTCCATCGTCCTGGCTTCTGGGAAGATTCGAGGATTAGTGGCATGAACGGTCGTCTTTATCGTAATAAGAAAGGTATACTTGTACGAGTTATAGCAAAAATATATGCCGATGCAAACTACAAATACCTAATAGATATCGCATCGACAAATGCTTTCGAGCGTTAATAGAACTAAATAAAAACACCTTCGTCTCCTACGTAAGTAGGAGACTTTTCGCTTGTTTGACCACAATAAATTTGGGATAATTGTTATGAGAAACTTGTACATAGAGGTGATTAGAATTGAAAAAAAGCTATAAATGGATTCTTCTATTTGTAGTTGTAGTATTAAGTGTAAGTGTATTTTGGGTTATTAATAAAAATGATAAAGAGAAAGATTCAGACATTGCCGAAGATAATAGAGAAGAATCTATTACATCAAAGACTCGAGATTTATCTTGGGTAGATGGTGTTCATGCCGCAATGCTTGATGATTGGAAAAGTGGAGATAAAACGTTTAATGAGCGTCTAGTACAAGAAGTGATGCTAAAGATGACGTACCAAAAGCTCGATACACATGCAAATGAAGGTTCAATAGAGATAACAGCGCAAAGAATTGATAATTTAATACAGATAGCTGAAGAAGAGAAAGCCGTCTTTTTTCATAGTGAAACATATATAGATATATTAAAACGTTGGAAAGAAAATGATTTTTCAACAGTTGAAGATGATAATAAACTACTACATTCGCTCTTTGATAGATGAATGACAAGCTACACTACAACAATTTACTACTGCTTCGGTCACTAAATATTACATATAATAGCCTGCATAATTCAAATTGTAGACTGAAGTCAAAACCAAAGATATTTGACTTTGACTTCAGTCTTTTTTTCACTATATTAGTGGATGAATTGTACATACCTATCTCGTTAAGAATGTGCCCCCTATGTTATCCCCTATTCATTACAATGAACAAAAACTCATTTAACAATCTCCTGTATTTAATCCTTATTAAATTATCCAACAGCGATAGTGTGCAAACAAATAAATAGATCCAACAGCGCGTGTAGGGACTGGTGAAGGCAATCTAATCTACCCCTCTATTATTGCATGATGTCTTTCATCCCCTACCATCACATTTCCCTCTTGTTGTTCTAAAAAGCACTGTGAGCTTTTGCTAACAGTCGATTCATTAACAACATGTATTTGATTGATTGGCAAGATTAATACTACATACGCCTGTTTCCGGAAGATCCAATTCCACACGTTTAGATGCTTCCTCATCGCCAGATAAGTAAGATGTTATTGAACGGACTTGTTCATAGCCTGTTGCCATTAAAAATGTTGGTGCGCGGCCATAGCTTTTTGCACCGACAATATAGAAGCCTTTTTCTGGTTGTCTTAGTATTTCTTCTCCATGTGCTCTTACTGTTCCACAACTATGCTCATTAGGGTCAATTAGTGGTGCTAATGCTTGCACACTTTCAGTGGCTGAATCAATAGATAGGCGCAGTTCACTGTTTATTGAAAAATTAGGACGATTACCTGCATTGACAATAAGCTCATCGAATCCTGTTAATACGTTCTGTTTACCTTTTAAAGTACCAATAATATTAATTTTTTCTTCTTTTTTAACCTGAGAAATATAGAAAGGTATTACTACCTCAACTTTACCTGTATCTACTAATTCATGAATACGGAAACCGAGTGCGCCTCGTGCTGCTAATGCATCTTTCTCTTCGCCACCATAAGCGTCTTCTACAGAATTTTTTCGCAAAATCCATACTAACTTTGTTGAAGGATTTTCTTTTTGTAATTCTGCAAGTGACAATAACGTATTGATCGCTGAATGACCACCGCCAATAACAGCAATCTTCTTATTGGCATATCTCTTACAATTCGAATTTATATCTGGAATACTATACTCAATGTGATTTGCTAATGCTTTTTCATTTTGTAGCCATATTCCTGTAGAATTTGCTGGGTTTGGATTGCCCCAAGTACCTGTCGCATCTATGACAGCTCTCGCCTCTATGACCTTGATGTCGTCCTCTTTTTCAACATAAACATTAAAGGATTGATTTACTCGGTCTTTTGTCTTCATCTTGTCATTAAATTGTCGTGAAATCCCTATTACTTTTGCGTTTAATTGAATATTCGGCTTAATTTGTCCTAACTCTGCCAAAGGTTTTAAATACAGATCAATTAATTCATGTCCCGTAGGTAACTTATCTAAATTAGGTTGTACCCAATCAGAATGCTCTAATAAAGCTTTTGCAGCTTTATTGATGTTATATCGCCATGGAGAAAATAACGTAACATGCCCCCAACTACGAATATTATGTGCTATTTCCTGTCCTGCCTCTAATAAAATAAATGATTGCTTTTGTTCTACTAGATGAGCTGCTGTAGCTAAACCAATTGGGCCAGCGCCAATTATTACAATGGGTAAAATATTATTGGATTTATTTATGCCCTTTTGTACCTCCATATCGGTAGCAGGCGTACAACAAGATCCACTTTGTTTGATTACTTTTAGTGATTTCATAATTAACTTCTCCTCTTTCATTATTATATAAGCATTTCCTTATATAAATAGCATAGCTATACATTTATTTAAAAGTTTATAAGGATTGCTCCTTATAATTTATTAGTTTTAAAGTATTTTTGTTGCCAATGTAAGGCAACCCAAACAAGTCCTATAAGAACAGGTACTTCTACAAGTGGACCAATAACAGCAGCGAATGCCACCCCACTATGAAGGCCAAACACGCCAACTGCTACGGCGATAGCTAACTCAAAATTGTTACTAGCGGCTGTAAAAGACAAAGCTGCTGTAACAGGATAAGATGCGCCAGCTTTACGTGAAGAGAAAAATGAAACAGCAAACATCACAATAAAGTATATAAATAACGGAATTGCGATACGAACTACATCAAGTGGCAATTCGACTAATTGCTCACCCTTTAGGGCAAACATCATCACTATCGTGAACAGCAGTGCAATTAAAGTCAGTGGTGAAATCTTCGGTAAGAACTTTTCTTCATACCACTGTTTCCCTTTCGTTTTAATCCCTATCCAACGAGAGAGGAACCCTGCTGCAAATGGAATGCCTAAATAAATAAGTACGCTCTTTGTAATCTCCCACATGGAAATGGAGACATGGAAATTTTCTAAACCAAACCAACCAGGTAATACATTTAAGAAAAAGTAAGCAAATATTGAATATGTCAATATTTGAAAGATAGAGTTAAAGGCAACTAGACCAGCTACATATTCACGGTCTCCACGTGCTAAATCATTCCATACAATGACCATGGCAATACAACGAGCTAAACCAATCATAATGAGTCCAGCCATATATTCTGGATAATCATGAAGAAAGATAATGGCTAAAAAGAACATTAAGAAAGGTCCGAGCAACCAGTTTTGAAAAAGTGATAGTAAAAGCACCTTCCAATCCTTAAATACTCGCCACATTTCTTCATACTTAACTTTCGCTAAAGGCGGATACATCATGACAATTAACCCTATAGCAATGGGTACCGATGTTGTACCGATTGACATGGACTCTAGTGCTTCACCAATATTGGGCATCGTAATACTCAATAAAACACCAATACCCATCGCAACAAATATCCAAAGGGTAAGGTAACGATCTAGAAAAGAAAGCTGTTTGGTTAAAGATTCATTACTCATTATCAGTTCCCCCTACATGGCTACAATCTGTGCTACAGTTGCAGCCGTTTAAAGGCTGAATTTGTTCTAAAATGCCCTTCATTAGTGGCGTTTGTTCCTCTACTAAACGGTAATGTTTCCAAGTCCCTACTTTTCGTTCCGTAATAATGCCTGCCTCCTTTAATTTGCGTAAATGCTGACTAACTGCTGGCTGTGATATACCTAAAACATCCACAAAATCACATACACATACCTCCCCATTTTTCATACATGCAAGTAATTTAATACGGTTCAAATCAGCTGCTGCTTTTAATTGTTTTTCAATTAGTGTGTTTTCCATTTATCTACACCCCTTACATAAACATTTGCTTATATATTAGTTTAAATAAAATCACCTCGTTAAAAAAAGGTGATTTATCCGTATATAACTATATACTTATATTATGATTTAATGTTTTGATTTGCAATAGATATTTACTCAATTTGAAAATTTCTTTTGAGAACGCCTTTAGTTTAATAAGTTTGAAAAAGTAGTGGCAATTTTTTTAAAGTTGTTAGTTTTCTATTCTAATGAAGCATTTTTCTAAAATCTCTATTGTTTCAATTTGTAGATTGTTTAAATCAATTTTTAAATAATCCTCACGCTCTGCACCTTCTTCGCCCAACCAACAAATATAGATTTCACAATAATCACCTTGTGGAAGCAACTCTTTTAGGAAAAGACATAAATGTTGAAAAGTCTTTTTTGATTTTTCATAGTTATGTGTTGAATGAATCTTTTGATATTCATTTATTTGCCAAATAGGTTTGCTTTTTTCAAAAACTTCATAAATATAGGGCGTAGAAAAATGCTTCTGCTTAACTACATTCCGATGTTCTTCGTCTGAGAAAACATAATTAATTTCAACTTCATCCTCTTTATAAAACTCATAAAGTTTTACTGGAAAGTTTAACCCAATATAAGTTACCATACTCATTTTCAAAACTCCTTCTTTCTAATAGATATTAGCGAAAAAAGCATTACCGAAAGTTTTGTCCATATGAAAATGAAGGCATCAGTCCGGCAAAGTCTCCTGCCAAACTAGCAAGCGGCTTCCACTTATCGATAGCTATTTTATAGTTTCCTGCATAGATTGCTTCGTCTATTTGGACACATTCAACTTTTCCAAGCACTAAATAATCGCCACCGACAGGAATAATTTGGGCTAACTTAAGTTCTATCGAGATTGGGGCTTCTAGCACGGCCGGTACATTCAACACTTTACCATTCTGGACAGTTACACCAGCAAGCTCAAATTCATTTTTCTCTGGCTCTACACTAGCGGATGAACGATACATCGCTTCCCCAAGCTGCTCAGGTACCATATTAATTATATATTCCTTTACATCACGAATGTTCGTTAATGTATCCTTAATGCTTCCCTCTCGTTCATTTACACCTGGTCCTATTGAAATTAAAAGTGTTGGTGGATTTCGAGAAGCAACTGTAAAAAAGCTGAAAGGTGCTAAATTTAAAATACCATCCTTACTTTTGGATGAAACCCATGCAATCGGTCTTGGTATAACAGAGCCAATTAACAATTTATACATCTCATCCTCGCTCAAATCATTTGTATTAAATATAAGTTTCTGTTCTTTAGACATCTATTCATCCACCTTCAACTATATTTGATTGAGTAATATGTCGATTCTATAATAGAATTATTATAGACTTCAAAACTACTCATAATTCCATCTTAAATTATATACTCGAATACAAATAAAACTAGTATGCACTTTTTTGTTAGGTACTTACTTAAAGGAGAGTAATGTTTTTGCCAGAATTAAGTAATAATTTCACGAGACACAACAAACAAAAACCTTTTGACTTCACATTATCGTTAATCGGTGGCAAATGGAAAATGAAAATCATGTATGAATTATCCTCCGATACGATTTTACGTTATGGAGAGTTAAAGCGGAAAATTCCAGCTATCACTCACAAAATGTTGAGTTCTCAGTTAAGAGAACTAGAGGATTCTGGAATTGTTTACAGAGAGGAATACCCGCAAATTCCTCCAAAAGTAGAATACTCCTTAACGCCAAAAGGAAAGAGTTTAATGCCAATATTAGAGGAAATGTGCAAATGGGGCGTGGCAAATCAAATATGAAAAGTGCTATGTGGATTTAATTCAAGATTGCGGACAAACAAAGAGTGCTGAATTGGGCTATTCCTTATTTGATCTTGCCAAGCTAGAGGCGATCTATACTGAGTTAGTACTAACCAGTGCGAATGTAAGCGAACTTGCCGATTGAGGATGTTGTCCATGTATGAAATGCTTGAGAATATGGAAATGAAGCTAGAGAGTAATAAAAGGCTTAGAAAAATCTGCTAAGCCTTTTTGAAGATTTCATCAAACTAACTTGTTTGACGTTACTTTAGAACCGCATTTGCTATTGCTAGAGCTATGACCAGATTGAGTTTGAATCTGTCTACTACAGGTCGAATTAATTTTTATTCTGATATTAAATGAATCTTCTCTATTAGATTTTCTATTATTGAATTTATTTCTGCATATCCATAGTAACGAACATATATAACGGCTTTACCATTAGAAGCAAACACTTCTTTTGAAGCCCCTTCCTCATGAACAATCAATAGATCCAATTGTGGATGATTTATTTCAACAAAATTCTCATGACTATCCCCATACCTATATCTTTTTATTAAATCAGCGATCAGATTATCCGTTAGAGCCGATATGCTCAACTGATAAACCTTCGTATGAATACTTGGTGAATATTCACCACTCCCGTCTTCCCACATTTCTCCGGGAACGATCCCACTTTCATCTGTATCATATTGCACCGGTGCTAATGGACCCCAATTATATGTATATCGGTTTTCCCAATCAACACCATCTCTCATATATGAAGTTTCTCCTCGAATTAATGCAGGATTTTTCTCGATATCTGCTAATCTGACAATGGGTAAATCTACATTTTCTTTGGGCAATGTTTTCGTCTCCCCTTTTACAAGCTGTAACAATGGAAGTATTGCACTCAATCCAATAACTACTGTAATGAGGAAAGCTAAAGTTGAATTTAATCGGTAGTGCTTTTTCCAAGGGGCATGATGATCAATCGGTTTTCCTTCGATAAGATTTTTTCGCAAAGCACGAATGGAAAAAGCTGCTTGTAGCGCATTATAGGTCGTATATCCGATAAAGGCGGTTACAATAGTTTGTTGAATAGCCAATCCTTGAACCAAAATGAGCGTAGGCGTTCCATCAAGAAACCAAATAGCACACAACATACCGATCATTAAGATCATGGCACCAGTAGCTATACATGCATTCATCGCTAATTTCTTATCCAGTTCCTTTAATGTGTACGATTGCTCAGCGGGATCTGTATGTAGTTCTGGTGCATTGAGTTCAACGGGTGAAGAATATACGTGAAAAAAATTATAGCTTGTTACATAATCCCATCCACTTTCCTCATACATCTGTATTTGTTCTGGCGTAATCTTCTTATTTATGGATACATCTATTCTGAACCTCATTTTTTTCGGTTCACCTTTAACAAAATGGGCGAAATGTAACCCCATCTTTTTTAGATGGAACCCCATTGCTGCCATGTCTGAAAACCAAGATTCATGTTCACCGATGCGCCAATAATCACTAGGTCGAAGTTTACGGACGATTTTATTCATGCTCATCACCTTCCTCTAAAATGGTGCTATCTTTTATCAACGCTTTTAATCGACTGTACTCGAAACGCAGCGCTTGCTCTCCTTCTGTTGTAATTTGATAGGTCTTCCTTCTGCCATCATCTTCCGCTAATGAAATAAGACCGTCTTTTTGCATTCGGGAGAGTACACCGTAAAGTGTCCCTGGTCCCATTTTTAATCGGCCATTCGAAACTTCTGTAATGGAATGCATTAGCTGATACCCGTGGTTAGGACGCTTTAACGCTAGTAATACATAATACATTGCTTCTGTCATCGGTCCCCCATTATATGCCATCGGTTACAAACCTTCTTTCATTCTATAAACTATTATGTTATACGATATATCGTATAACATAATAGTACTTAATGGTATATCTAATGTAAATAAATATAAATAGTTTTTACGTGGTAAATTGTCGTGAAAAAATTACATGTTAGATAATTTGATAAAGAACTAACAGTTTAATGTATTTTTCTCGATTTCAACTAAACATAAAATATTAGTATCACGATTTTTATATGACAAAGGTATATATTTTAAGTAAACGACATTATTTGGCGTGTAGTGTTATCTGATTACAAGCTTACTTACCTTACATAAAATATCCATAACAATAAAAAGACAAGTGTAAATTTAATTTACACTTGTCTTGCAATGAACAATTCATTTATTTTGTAAAGTCAATAACCATACGGCCTGTAATTTTACCTTGTTCCATTTCTTCCATAATTTCATTAATTTCTTCGATTTTACGTAATGTTACTTTCGGTACTACTTTACCTTCTGCTGCAAATTGGAATGCTTCTTGTAAGTCTTGGCGTGTTCCAACTAATGTGCCAATTACTTGAATACCGTCTAGAACTAAACGTGGAATATTCAAATCCATAGTATCTACAGGTAAACCAACAGCGACAACGCGTGCGCCAGCTTTTACAACATCAATCGCTTGGTTGAATGGCGTTTTAGCTACAGCTGTAATTACTGAAGCATCTAAACCTCTACCATTTGTCAGCTCTTTCGCTTTTGCAATTGGGTCTTCATTTAATAAGTTTACGACAACGTCTGCACCTACTTCTTTAGCAAACGCTAACTTATCATCATTTATATCGAATGCAACTACTTTTGCACCGTAAACATTTTTAGCGTATTGGACAGCTAAGTTACCTAGACCGCCAATACCAAATACCCCGATCCATTGCCCAGGACGGATATTTGATACTTTCACAGCTTTGTAAGTTGTAACGCCTGCACAAGTTACAGAAGAAGCGGCTGCTGGATCTAAATTATCAGGGACTTTTACAGCATAATCAGCTGATACGATAACTTGCTCAGCCATAGCGCCATCTACTGTGTAACCTGCATTTTTTACGTCACGACATAGTGTTTCGCGACCTGTCGTGCAGTATTCACAGTGTCCGCAGCTTTCATACATCCAAGCGATTGATACACGGTCACCAACTTTTAGAGAAGTAACGCCTTCAGCTACTTCAATAACTTTACCAATACCTTCGTGTCCTAGAACGATTCCTGTTACATCACCAAAATCAGCATTTTTTACGTGTAAATCTGTATGACATACACCACAAAATTCTGTTTGCACTAATGCTTCACCATGTTTTAATGGTCTAAGTTGTTTCTCTTCCACACTTACACTTTTTTCTTTTGTTACGACTGCTGCTTTCATAATTAATATGCCTCCTTAAAAGTAAGAAATTCATGTTAATTAACAAATGTGCATGCACTTAAATGTGAATTCGCTTCCATTTTAAAAAAGATTTAAAATGAATACAATATATTTAGATAAATTCATAAAAAATAAGTCAAGTTTCCCAAAAAATTGCTATATTTTTATATAAAGTGAAATATCTTATATCTAGATGGTCGTCGTTTAGTTATCAAAGTTACTTTTCCTGAATGAGATTTGTTAATCTTTTCTAAAATAAATTAAGGATACTAAATCATCTTCTGTACAGACTAGTTGCAGGAGGTGATTTTCAATGGCTAACAATAATCAATATAAGACAGATGTAAATCATGTAAAACAACAAAATCAACAAGCAGAAGCGAAGAAAAAATATGCTTCTGGTTCAACGAACTCGATGAAATCAATGGATGTGGAATTTGGGACTGAAACGGATGTAAATCATGTGAAACAACAAAATCAACAAGCAGAAACGAACAAAAAATATGCTTCTGGTCGTTATGCAAACGAAAATAATTCAAAATAAGTTTAAGCTCCTAAAACCGGCAATTATTTTGCCGGTTTTTTTGAATTATTTCTTCGGTTATTCAAAGCTTTTGAACTAAAGGCTAAGTTAAAAGGACTGTTAGCATGCACTAACAGTCCTTTTTTAACAACATGTATTTGATTGACAAGATTAATACTACATACGTCTGTTTCTGGTAAATCCAATTTTACATGTTTTGATGCTTCCTCATTGCCTGATAAGTTAACAACCCGGTAAGTTAATTCTTATTATTGAACTAACTCAACTCATTAGTTTAATAAGGAATGACTTCTTCACAAATATTATCAAAATCTACTCAGTAATAAATATCCAAAAAATCACCTTATCTATAAAGTAACTATAGGAATAAGGTGATTTAAATCAAACTAATATAAATAACGCCAATTATTTTAAAATAAAAATCTGCACTACGTTTAGCGTGATTCTTTTATAGGTTGGCATTCTTCACATTTTGTTTGGTTTTTATTTTTAAATTTCGCAAATGTTTTTTCAAAGTTATTACCACATGCACATTTGAATAGTAACTTTTGAGAAAATCCGAGATACTCCGTCGTTAGCAACTTACTTTCCGAATTGTTTTCAACAAATTTTTTAATTTCACCAATCGTCCAACGTTTATTCATTCTCATACACCTCCATACTTTATCGTTCTGCGGAGGCTTCTTTTGGCATCCGTTCAAATAAAAAAGTCTTAATTATCTTAAGCTCCTCATTATAACATGAGCTGACACACAATAAAACAGATGAAAGGTATCTAATTATACTAAATTCAACGCTATTAACCCCCTTACTACATCAAGTAAGGGGGTGTATTTATTTTTATTTTTGACTACCTTTTATTGAATAGCTATTCTACAAGTTCATTGGGCTTCCTCGTCTGCTGAAGGGCCGTAGAAACCTGGCACCGGAATATCGAGTAGGCGTAAGTATACCCCAAGCTGCGCACGATGGTGGACCATATGGCTTATACCAAAGGTCCGGAACGCAATCGCTCTTGGCTCACGTTGGATGATATAATCTCCATGGCGCAGTGTCCACTCTTCGCCAAGCGTTTTTTCGTCGCATTCGGACATTAACTTTTCAAGCTTGCCGACGTTCATATCAAACTCATCCAGAATGTCAGAGCGTTTTTCTAAAGCCTCTCGCCGTAGCGGTACTGTAGCAAGATCAAAGTCCTGGTACTGAAATATTGCAATTTGCCAATTTAATAGGTTGATCAGGTGTGTGGCTAGCCCGCCGAGCGTCATCGATTTTTCGTGTGGCCGCCATGACATATGCTCCTCGGGCAAGCGTTCCAAAATGCGACGCGTAGAAGTTAGTTCTTGTGTTATGTCGCCGATAAATAAATGTTTAACCATTTATTCCTCTCCTCCTTTATCGTTAGGTATAACAATCTGCCAGACTTATTTCTTTTGATAACTTCAACAAAAAAAGCGTTAATCCTTCTTCGATTAACGTGCCAATTTATTTATATAGATTTTATACAAGCTGTTCCCTTTTATCTGTCTTGATTTTCATAATATGCTTCATCCGCATGTTTTTGGTCTGTTCCTTTAAGATAGGCTAGAATCATTTTCGGACGTCTAAGTAAAACCCAGTCGCTATGTTTATCAAACTTTCTGCTGGAAGTTAGGGCGGGTATGACGATGGAAATTTTTAAATCCTCTTTATTCTTAGCTTCTGAAGTGTTTATACAATCTCCCCCACAATTAAATATTAGCTTTCTAATTCAAAATATATTCAATTGTAAAAGTGAAAATGTCTGCTTGAACTAAAGTGCACAATTAGCTTATTCCATAAAAAATAAAACTAGCCTCCATTTTTAGGGAACTAGTTTTATTTTAACTTATTTATGATTGCATTCTTTTTTTCTTGCCAGTATTGTACAAAAAATTGACTGTATATAGTATTTTTGATTAACCTACTCCAATTACCCTAATTTTCTTTGCATTTTAAAGGTTATTATAGAGATGACTATTGCGATGCAAGTAATTGTACCACCGATTATTGCATTTAATTCAACATAATATGAGTCTATAATAGTTCCCCCGATTGTGGAGCCTATAGCCATCCCAATATGAGCACCAGAATTATTTAAGCTTTGATGGATATCGGATGTAGAAGATGCAGAAGAAACGATATAGCTTTGAATAGCAGGTTGCAGTGACCAACTTAGTAAACTCCATAATAATATTGCCCCAATGAATAGAACAACGGAAAATTTCAGTAGTGGTATCGCAATAATAGTTATTGTAAATAAGGACAATACTGAAATAATAGTCCGTTTTGCACTAATACGATCTGTAAAATAACCACCTAATAAACTCCCGAATATCGAGAATAAACCAATGATTAAATACATAAGGCTAAGAGATTTCTCTGATAGATTTAGTGTTGACTGTAGAAATGGTGTTAAATAAGCATATAGAGTCATGTGACCTGTGAAAAACACGATAGAGATTGAATGAATAAGTAAAATTTTTCTATCCTTTATCGCTTTTACTTGTGCTTTCAAAGGCAATTTCTTATTTGGCTCAATTTTTCCCAATGCGAAAAATACTATTAACATAAGCAACAATGTCAAAATGGCAATAAATAAAAATGGTGCTCTCCAACCTAATTCGCTTCCCAACCATAAACTAAACGGTACTCCAAAAACGAGAGATGCACTAACCCCCATTAATACAAGGCCAATTGCTCTTGCCGTATGCGAATCATCGCTTATTTGAGAAGCGATTGTGATGCACAACGAAACAAGGAGCGACGCACACATAGCAGATAAAATTCTTGCTGCCATAAGGAAAACATATAAATCACTCAACACAATTATCATATTCGTCACAAAGAAAATGAACAAGACAATTAGAAATAACCTTTTGCGCTCCATCTTTGAGGTTAAAGACAATAAAATGGGTCCTGATATTGCAAAACTTAACGAAAACATTGAGATTAACAATCCTACTTGGCCATATGAAATATTCAAATCTTCAGCTATAAGTGGAAGCAATCCTCCAATAACTAATTCAACTAGACCTACTATAAAAGTAATAATCGCAAGTAGGTAAATTCTTTTATCCATCTTCTCACTCCTAAATAAAATAAAAAAAATGCAGCGCTCCTAAGATGCTAGGAGGCGCTGCATTTAAACATTTTCTTTGTTAATTCGCTAACATGACGTCCATAGTCATGTCGCCTTATGCAATTATTTAATATAAATAATATAATCAATCATTTCACTTTACAAGCAAAAATTTTCACTTTCACAGTTTTTTGATTTTGATAATAGCTGGTGTTGTAACTTGAATACAACTATTTATTCCGAAGAAGAATGAACCTATGCATTCACGTTCTACTCTTCTTCTTCAAGTAAAATAACACTTTCTAGATTAATGACAAATCTTCTTAATTCTTTTGCCACTTCATTATTAATATTTCCAGCTTGATACCATTCATTTATAAGGCTGCGTTGTGTTTCAATTGCTATTAAAGCTAAGTATTCTTTTAGTTCCTCCTGTTTGGAAGAATCCAATTTATTAGTAGCATATTGAGGGTGACGATAGTACATCGCCACTTTTTGCGCAATATCTAAAGCATGTTCATTCGTTTCTTGCACATGCCTTACAATTGAAGATGATACATAATCCGTTAAATCTTTTTTTACATTATTTATTTGTTCTACAATATCGATAGGTAGTTTGCTCAACTTGCGTTCATGTGAAAAATTACGCAAGCGACGTTTTAATAAAGTAAATGAACGGTTATTCAACATATCTTTTCTTTCTTTAAGAATATAGTTTATTTCATGTTGGATTGTTTGATTAAATCCGTGCTCAGTCATATATTGATGTGTATAAAATATTTCTAATTCCATCCCAACTTTCCTAGCTTCTAGTATTTTTTGCTTGTAAGTTTGAAGTACTGCCTCAGACTGTTCTAGCTCAATATTTAATAGCATGGCGTTATATTGATTTATTAAACTTAAAGCAACTGGAGCATTTTCCTCATCTGTTTCAAGTTGAATACTTTGAATTGCATGTTCAATCATCTTTCGTTTTTCATTCATTAAATTGGATTGTTGTGATGCTTCCTGTTTGTTTAAAAAAGGTAAAAATAAAGTAGCCATTACCAAGGTAAATAAAATGACACCTGCTGCTAAGAAGAGAAGTAATTGCCGCTCAGGAAATAGTTCCCCTTGATTGGTTAGTAACGGTATCGATAAAATCCCTACCATCGTGATTGTTCCTCGAACCCCAACAAGTGTTGTCACGATATGATCTTTAAATGTTAAAGTATCTTCACTTTTAAATAGTTTTTTATCCAGTAGATCGAAAAACATCGTCCAAATAAAGCGGATACCTAACACCAGAAAACCAATAACCAATACATATAAAATGAGTACACTATTGTTAATTTCTTCACTGACAAGTATAAGTTTTGTTGCAGTAGGTAGCATCAATCCTAGTAAAATAAAAATAATTCCATTTAATGTAAATGTCAACATTGACCAAAAATGCTGTGTTACTAAATGTTCCTGTGCAATAATACTTACTGCTTTTTCTTTAATAATGGTTGCAATAATTCCCCCTGCAACGACAGCTATAACACCCGATGCGTGAAATACTTCTTCGGATAGAAAAAATAAAATAAAGGGTGCTAGTACTTGTAGCAGTACGTAAAATGTTACATCTACAATTCCTATTCGCCGTAATTGAAGGCGGATCCAAAACAGAAATAATGCACCGAATATCCCAATAAGTGCGCCTACAAAGAACATATACATAAAGTCAATTGTTGCTGATTTCATTGAAAAATACCCTGTTACAATTGCTGCAACAGCATATTTAAACGCAATTAACCCCGATGCATCGTTAATTAAAGATTCGCCACGAACCAAATTCATTATATGGTCTGGAATGTGGACTCTTTTGGCGATACCATTGACCGCGACTGGGTCAGTTGGCGATAAAATAGCCATTAAAGCAAATGCAGCAGCTAATGGTATTGAAGGAATCATCCAGTGCACAAATAAACCACCAACAATAGTAGTTAATAATACTAAAACAATTGCGTTACCTAAAATAGGTAACCTCATTTTCCATAATTGTTCACGAGGAAAATGTGCCCCATCATAATAAAGTAACGGAGCAATAAACAATAGTAAAAACCATTCTGATTCAATCTCAAAGGTGAAATCTTTTGTTACTAAAGCAACGACAATGCCAACTGCTATTTGAATAAGAGCAATTGGAATGAAAGGAATATAATGTGCGAGCACATTTGTAACTAATAATAAAACGAGTAGAAATAATATTGAGATTAAAATTTCCATTTACGGTCCCCTTTTTGTAAAGCATTCTGTATTATAATTTTTCAAATCCAAGCAAATTAGAATGGATTAATTTCCCCTTCACTTATAAACTACCCAAATTTGTTCTTCTCTACTGCAGTAAATGCTTTTTCAACAATTAGCTTTTGTTAAATGACTGTAATATACACTCATTTTTCCAATCACAAAGCGTTTATAGGCATCGATAAAGCCGTTTCCTTAAAGGGAAGCGGTTTTTTTGCAATAAACTGAACTTCAGCTTTGAAGAGGTTTGGACTTATGTACAATTTTGATATGCAAATATTTAGCGATTAATCCCTGCTCATTTCATTAGACGACAATTTATTAGTTGCATTCGAAATTACTGAATACAACTATATAAAGGAAAAATGGTAGTTTATTTAAAATGAGGTAATTTCTATAAGTAACAAAAAAATAGTGAAATATAAATTATAATATAATAATATTAATATAGTTCTTATTAACAGTAGTACTAATAACCCCCTTTCTTGGGTGTAATAGGAGTGAAGAAAAAGGATTTCGGTTTGGCTTTCACCTTTAACGGGTATATGCCAGCGAGATAGGAAATTATGGATAAAAAGGAGTGTACTACAAATAATGCCGAAAAATCTTTTGAAAACTAATGATTTTCAAAAAGGGATTAGAGGAATGAGTAAAAAAATCTTTTCTTCTTCTCTTGCTTTAGCGATTAGTTTTGGTGTTTTAGGATCTACAGAAAAAGCTTTTGCAGGAACTGCTTCTTCTCCAGATGTTTATGTTAATGGTAAACAAATTACTTTTACATCCGATTCTGCACCAGAGCTTTTAAATGGAACAACTATGGTTCCAATTTCGCAAATTATCCCCTCTATGGGGGCAACAGTTGTATATAACGGGACAACGAAGGAAAGTACAATTACAGATAATGATGGAACAGTTATTAAAGTAATTGTTGGAAGTAAAACAGCTTACAAAAATGGTGTTCCATTTACACTGCCACAAGCCCCTTATATAAAAGGTGGCAGAACAATGGTTCCAACTAGAACGTTCTCTCAAGGTTTTAATAATACAGAAGTGAATTGGGATGGTTCACCTAACTATGTTGTAGGTATTGTGCATGATACTTTTAAATTTCCGATTATTATGTATCACAGCATTAGTTCAACTGCACCTACTGGAACTGGTTCTGGAGCAGAGATGCCGACTTCACAATTTGCAGAGCAAATTGCTGCCTTAAAAAATGCAGGGTTTGATGGTATTTCGTTTGATGAGTATTTAACATATAAAACTACTGGCAATTTACCTTCAGGGGTTGATAAGCCAATTATTATTACATTTGATGATGGCTATGAAAATAACTACACAGAAGCTTTCCCAATACTTCAACAGTATGGGATGAAAGCAACAATGTTTGTCGTTTCAAGTCAAATGGGACAAACTCCTGGTTCTTTAAAGCATTTTGATTGGAATCAAGCTCAAATGATGAAAAATTCTGGTCTAATTGATATCCAAAGCCATACACATGATCTTCACAAAAAGCATGATGGAGTTACTGGTCCCGCTAGTCAAAGTTTACTTTCAGCACCGTACTACAATGAAACACAAACACAATATGAAGCTCGTATTAAAGCAGATTTACAAGCCTCCTATAATGCTATTAAAAACAACATAGGGATTGGAAATACGCAAACACTTGCTTATCCATACGGTCAGACTAATGCAACTGTTGAGAAAGTAGCTTTAGAAGTAGGGTTTGATTTAGCACCTACCGTTAAATTTGGCGTAGCCTTTAAAGATTCTCCTAGACACCAACTCGACCGAATCACAGCTAATGAAGGGCAATCAGGCTCATCTTTACTAGCTGAAATTGATCAATATTCATATTAAACTACTGGATTATAAAACTAGGGATTGGTTTATATCAGTCCTTTGTTTCTATAATAAAATAACTAAGGAGAGTTGATTTTGAAAAAAAATAAAATGAAAAAGATTATGGTTTCCGTTTTAGCAGCAGGACTCATATTGTCCAGTCTTCCTTTCTCAAAGGCTGAAGCAGCTATTCCAGAAATAGCTAATCCAAACAAAACAGTTATGCTTGTGCCTTTGGACGACAGACCTATGAACACAGATACCGTTAAAAAGGCAGCAGCCGCGGCTGGTATTAAATTAATCATGCCACCTAAAAACATTATTGCTACTAATTTACAAGAAGACTATACAGGTACAGGGTCACATGGCGGTGATGCTTCTGCTGTTATTCAATGGATTAAAGATAATGACCATTTAGCAGACGGATTTATCTTTTCGGCTGACATGATTCATTCTGGTGGTTTAGTTGAATCTAGAAGCTTTTCACCAGCGTACTCAACTGCTCAAGGGACTTCTAATTTAAATATTATTGATGAAATTGATAAAGCTTTCCCTAACAAGCCTATTTATGTTTTTGATTCTGTAATGCGTTTTGCGTCCACGCTAGAATACGAGGGTTTGACACAGAAAGATTATGACAATTTACGTATACTTGGGAAAATTCCTCGCAATCTTAATTCTTCAAGCCACGCCAATGTTAAAGCTAACTATGATATTGCTTATGTTAAAGATAACCCAGCTGGTGGTGGAAAAATTCAATTTACTAATCTTTCTGAAGCAACAAAATCTAAATATTATGCAGCTAGAGCGAGAAAGTTCGATTTAAACAAAGTAGTCGTTGACAAAACATCTGCTGGAAAAATTGATTATGCCGTTTTCGGTGTAGATGATTCAAATCCATTGGAAAATACAATTCAAACTAATGAGATTAATTGGCTTACATGGCAACAAAATAACGTCTTAGGGATTGCTAAATCAAGAATTGTATCTGATATTGACGGTATTTCTCTAAACTTATTAGCTCGTATGACGAAAGAGCTTTACAATCAGCCATCTTTAAAATACTATGTTGAATATTTTGGAACAGACGGCAAAACAACCGTCATTAAGGATGAATACGGTTATGAAAATGTACACGCTACTTTAAAGAAACAAATTGAAATTAGCGGTGGTACTTATGTAACCGATAAAAATTCAGCTGATGTCAGTCTTCTAGTTTTAAGTCCTGCATCAATTTATCGCGGTGCGTTAGTTTCTGCTTTTGAAAGCAATATGGTAAACAGTATACCTACAGTTGTGTTGGATTTTTATAGTGATCATGCTGATAGTTATATAATGAGCAACATATTAGCGGGAACAAATGCCTCTCGTATGCTTGCGTATTCTGCCTGGAATACATTAGGAAATCGTATGGGTATTGCTTTAGGTACTGCAGGCTCAAGGATGAATTTTATGAAATATGAAACAGATCCTACTAAACTGAGAGATGCTTCAAAAGCTTTTGCTTCTTTGTCAATTGATCGAATTATCGAAGATTATGGTTAAAAGGCGAATCGACAAGAAAATGTTAAAAAAGAAATTGTTAATACGTACAAAGGTAATGTTTGGAATATGAAAAGTGGTGTGCCTGAACAATCTAGTACAATGTCATCTTCTCAAATAAAAGCTATTGATAATTACCTGCTAACTCAAATGCAAGCTGCACAAAATGAGGTTGTTAAATCTTTTTCTGGCAGACGTGTTATCGAAAAAATGAATGGGCCTAGAAGCTTAGGTCTAGTATTCTTTAATTCTGCTCCTACATTAACTGATTCAGATGTAAGTCTTCCTTGGAACCGTTACTTTGAAGCCCAAATAGACACTGGAGCATCTAATTTATACGATTAAATACAATCAGAGCGTTACTACATTGTTGTGTAGTAACGCTCTTTTAAAATAAAATCATTTTCTTCATGGATTGTTATCCATGAAGAAAATGATGACGTTTTGCTATATTCTTCTTTTGATAGACTTCAAATGCAATAAAAATAATTAGTGCAAAGACAAGCGTAAGTAACCCGGACGAAACATTTGATTTTGGAATATACACTTCCCAAAATGAATTAATCAAAGCATGAAATATAATACAGAGAAAAATACTTTTCGTGTATTGATAAATGACTGTCATTAAAAATGATAATGCCAAAGCAATAAGTGTAAACCAAAGAAAATTCATGCTCGTTTGATTTGAACCAACTATAAACCATAATGGCAGATGCCATATTGCCCATATCCCTCCCACCATGAGAGTGCTAGTGAAAGATGACCATCTTTTCTGCAATGCAGGCTGTAAATAGCCCCGCCAGCCGATCTCTTCCAACCCCCCACCAATAATCATCATTGGCAAGTAAATAAATGCTAGATAAAGAGGTTTCTCCATAGTCGCTCCACCCCAAAGCGTTGGCAAAAAACAAGCTACAAACGCCAGACCAACCGTAAAAAGGTACCAGGCTAAAGGATGTCTAGGATTTTTTATATTGCTAATAAACAGCTTAAAGTCTTCTTTTGAACTATACTTCTTTTTTAGCCAAATCTCACTAATACCAGGTGCTATACCACCAAGAATAAATAATATTATTGATAATGTTGTTCCAAACTTAAGCAGATTGAATTGTGTTAAAAATGCTAAACTACCCCAAGGAATCCATGACAAAGAAAATGTATAGAATAGAAACCTTCCTATCGCTTTTCCCATGTATACTCCCCCCTCATTTACAACCTAATAATGATTGTACAGACTTGCATAAAGTATTCATTAGTCGAATCTCATCAAAAAGTGCTTGTTCTTCATGTTGGAACATATGGTAACATTTTTGTAAAACGACATCTCTAACAATTCCATCAATAGATGTCATTATAAATATTAATAAATCTTCTAGTGGTACAGCAGGATGAAAGTCTCCTAAAGTAATACCCTCATGAATTGTATTAAATATTCGTTCGACTAAGTATTGTCCACTTTCATTTTCGGTAATGTTAGGTAAAATCTTCATTTGTCTCTCAGGATTGTTGGCAAGCAAGATTGTAAGTTCAAAATGAATTTTGCCTACCGTTGATAAGTTTTCTTGAATGTACTTACCGAGAAAAGTAAACAGCTTTTCTAACGTCTCTTTAGGTGCACCACTATTTTCAATAATGACATCTACATTTTTCTTATAGTCGGCATTTGCATTCGCTTGATTAATTATTTCGACAAGTATTTCATCTAAATCTGAATAATAGCGATAAATTCCTCCTTGGCTTACCCCGGATGCTTTTATAATATCCCTCATCGTAACTTCATATAGTGGCTTCACTTTACACACCGATAAAGCTGCTTCTAATATGGCATTTTTCTTTCTTATAACATAATCGGCACTTACCTTTGGCATAGTTACCTCCTCCAACAATAAAAATGACACTGATGTCATTTTTATTGTATGTCTCGAATTACTTATCGTCAATAGTTAAATTACAATATTGTATTTTTTTAACAACAACTATTCTCACGATGGTTGATATAGAGAAAATCTCTTCGCTTAAAAGCTTAGAGATCAGAAATAAATATATAAATGGCAATAATATTGGCCATTAAATTTCACAAAATCTCTGAATTAAATGAGTTTTATTGTGCAATTTTAAACAACTTTTTAGTATCAAATTTAAAGATTATTTTATCGAATCAATACAAAAGAGCATGCTTTGAATAAAAGTTAATCAAAGCATGCTCTTTTTTTTACAATTAATTTTCAAGAATCCGCGCTTTTCTGCTGACTTTACAAACTAACCTCATTAGCCCTTTATGTGCTGGAGGAAAAAGTGTGAAAAAAATATCCATTGTCCGACGCATTGGCATTGGGCAAATAATAGGTTTGTTTCTGTGAATTCCTTTTAAAGCAATTTTAGCAATCTTTTCAGAAGACATCATTTTTTGTTTTTGAAATTGTTTTATTATTTCTGCCTTATTAATATTGATTGCTTTAGAAGATTCAAAAATAGGTGTTTCAACAAATGTCGGACATAGTGCACTTACTTTAATCCCAAATTCTTCAGCTTCATAATGGAGTGAGGTTGTTAAGCCAACAACTGCATGTTTTGTAGTGGCATATGCCGTGGAAATAGGAGAAGGCCCTAAACCAAAAATGTCTAATTCGCTATTTAACATTACCCTGACCCAAAAATATTAAATTTCATTCGTTCATACAATTAATACCGCTCCCACATTTCAATATCCATGTTAAGTATACATTCAATGTATTGTTCGTGTTTTAAACATTTAGCAAAGTGTCCAGCCGATGAACAATGCGCATTTTTAATTAATTTATACGAACATTAAAATGTGATTATCTTAAAAATGTTCGTTATTAACTCTTTTGTTTCTTATTCTTACTGGATGCTCGGCCACTTTTTCGATAGATGAAGAATTTTTCTTGTGATACACCTTTATTTCATCGGACTTTGAACGAATGTCTTATGCAAAGATACCTTAAATTGTTTTTCCACTTCTGTCACAAATACATGCTTTAATAAAATGTAAAAGCCTTTCTATTTAGAAAGGCCCTTTAAATTATTTAATCGTTCATGTTCTTAACAAGCGATAGGAAATTAATCAATTGTTCCTGTAGTTTTTAAATTGACGTCTACGGTTACATCAAATGGTAATGCAGGATAAGCATTTTCCCACTTTTTAATGGTACCCTTTTGATGTAATTGCATTGTTCGGTACCTCAGTCCAAATCCAAAAGGATCGAGGTCTTTTTCTTGAAAGGAAGTAAATATTTTTTCCAATTCCTGTTTTATTTCTCTCGAAGCTAATTTATTATAGTCTTCCAATTTATCCATTAATAACGTCTTATTTGACTGACTTATTGTACCAGACATTTCAACATTAACCTTTATAGATTTCGGTTGTCCATTTTCTTGTATGATGTTGTATTTCATTTTCGTTGTCGTCATATTTATTAATAATTTGTAACCTTCGCTGTCGAGTCTAAAACTATATCCAGGAACGCTATTTTTAAGCGCATTAAATGCTTGCGTATATTTAGACGTCAGTTCCAGTGGTTTCCCTTTATCGCCTACTACTAATAATTTATTTACGATTAATTGTGTACCTGATTTGTTGGTCTCAACGATAGGTAGTATTGCATCTATCCCTTTACTGTGAAAATCCCTTCGAATCTCATATAAATAGACAGAAACGACATAAGGACTATCATTCCCTGTTTCACCAAAAAACTTTGTTAATGGAGAAGCTACTACAGATTCCCCTTTTGGTAAAGTTCTTAACACCTCTTCAGCAGAATCTCTAGCGGCACCTATATATGCAATAGATTGGATATCCCCTCTTCTAAATAAATAATCCATAAAATTTTTTAAATTTTCTTCTAACAGTATTTCATTTATTAAAATAACTTTTGCATGTCCAAACTCTAAAACTTTATCTGTATGAGTCTCTAAAATTTGAATAATCTCGCCGATATTATCTCCCTCATGCACTAAAAACTGATAACTTGAACTAGTATTACTCTTTGATTTGATGGAAACAGGTATCGCTAATTTCAAAGTGACTCTATACGTCCCATCCTCATTCTCGGAAGGATCAATTCCAATTCCTGTAACAAATACTCGGTTATCAATATCTTTAAAACCACAGCCTGTAAGAAAGCTCATAACGACAACCATCATAGCAAAATATTTTAAATGTGCCATTATAATTTGAGCCTCCGTTTAGCAGTTAGTAAACTAACGATTAACACACCGTAAAATAACGGTAATAAATCATAAAAAAGCATTGATAATTTCACTAATTCAAATTCATTTATGACACGTGTCGTAGCTAATGCAATTAACCCAAATAGAAGAACAACTAAAAAAGGAGTGAGGTTTGTTTGTTTCCATTTCAATTTTTTAAAATGAAATATGCTTTCAAATAATTTTAACGACACATACCAATGTATTAATAAGCTAATAAAGGCAACCGCAATAAATACGATGACAAAAAGAAACGTAACGCGTTCAATAAGTGAATACTTCATACGTACTGAGTCACTTGTAGTAATCCATGGAAAAGTAAGATTTTCAATTTGTTCGAAGCCGTTAAATCCAATCGGTATAAAATAGGTTGTAAATAAAGTAAAGGCACCTACAATACCTAATATGGCAAATTGCTTTAATCCGGCTTTTTTCTTTATTTTAATATATTTATTAAAAATAATGATATTCACTGCGCCAATAAAAATATACGTAGATGCTGAAAAAGAATTATAGCTAGGATAATCATTGATGTACGTAAATGCAATTTTGACAAAGTCCCATTCTAATTTTGGTTCAGTATATATTTTTATGATTAAAAAGATAATGACTGGTAAAAAAATGATTAATATTAGCTCCGTCATATAAAGAACACTTTTTTCTTTTATAAACAGGCCAAAAGAAATGACCAATAAAAAT
This sequence comes from Lysinibacillus sp. FSL W8-0992, assembly GCF_038008685.1. Lineage (NCBI taxonomy): Bacteria > Bacillati > Bacillota > Bacilli > Caryophanales > Bacillaceae > Lysinibacillus > Lysinibacillus sp. FSL W8-0992. Next base: position 3,169,703 of record NZ_JBBOZQ010000001.1, on the reverse strand, counting down.
GCAAGTGTCGTAATGGTTATAGAGGTTTCATAGGACAAAAATGTATTAAACATAAAGACATACGTTGTAAGTGTAATGAGCCCCGCTGCAAACCATGAACAGGCAAAGTAGAATAAGACGGGATAATAAAACCATTTAGGCGTACTCTTCTTCATTATTTCTGGAAAGCTTTTATTTGGAAAGTAACTAAATAAATTAATGACAATGATAGTAAGAATAGCCCCGAAAATGACTGCAATTATCATAGATAGTATGACGCCGTCTTTACTATCTCTCATTAAAATTCTGGGCACTGATGCAATAAGATTTGTAACCATTGTGACAAGTATAAAGTAATATAGATACCTGCTCATCTTTTTGATTGCACCTCTAATTCCTTCCTATCTGACCGCCAATACACTTTTAAATATGGCTCACCAAAACTCCGTTTATTTACTAAGAACATTAGCAGCCATATAGATCCTAAAATTAACCCCATCATACCGAACAGCGTAGTATAGATGACTAATAAATATCTACAAATTCGAATAGAAAAACTCATCTCACTAATCGGGATGACAAAGCTTGTAATTGCAACAGCTGAAACAATAATAATCATTATATTCGATGCTAATGTAGCTTCAGTAACCGCAGTCCCTAAAATTAGCCCACCAACTGTCGTAGCCGTTGCACTAATAGCCTTTGGCAATCGTATGCTTGCCTCTGTAAGAAACTCCATAAAAATAAGCATAAAGATTACTTCGATAAAGGACGGATATGGAACGCCTACTCGACTCCCAGCAACAGTAAGTGCCAATTCGGTTCTTGGTATGTCTGGCGTATAGGATGTTATCGCAACATACATAGCAGGTAATACAAAACAGACAAATAACCCAATATACCGGAGAATTAATGTAAAAGTAGTTATCCAGTAAGTATGGTAGTTATCTTCCATCGATGTCATAAAGTCAAAAAATACAACGGGAGCAATTAAAGCTTGAGGACTCCCATTTAACATAATTACCACTTTCCCTGCCGCCAAATTGTAAGAAATACGGTCAGGTCGCTCCGTCAAAATGGTAATGGGGAAAAGGGAAAATTTAGAGCCATTTAGGTGTAGTTGTAATTCTCCAGTAGATTGAATAAGCGGGACGTCTAAATTTTCTATTTTTTCTTGGATATTTTGAAGAACAGATTGCTTTACTGTTCTTTCATCATACATAATGATTAAAGTCTTGTGACTTTTTCCTTTTAAAGCATGCGTGTCAAACTTTAATGTTGGTTCATGATAACGCTGGCGAATGATGTTTAAATTCGTTTCAATATCCTCGCTTAATGCTGTTTGAGGTCCATATACAGTAGGCTCAATGAGTGTTTGTTGTAAAGCCATTGAATTGACTAATTTAATATCAATCAAATAAAAAGCATCATTAATCGCTAATAGAACATAGCCCTTCGTTATTTCGATTAGAAGGTATTCCCCACATTGCATTTTTGTTAAGTTCGGTAACGATTCAATATAGAATGTAAAACTTTTATTTGATTTCATTTCGAAAAAAGGCTTTATGAGCATTTCGTGCAATTTAGCACCATCTATTGCTGATTTTAAGTAAAAGATAAATACTGTATTATCTTCTATTTGTAAAGGCTTTAAGTTTGTGTCATCGGAAGGTGAAAACTTTTCTAATAGCTCAACCATTAACGGAGGAAAATTCAAATTAGCCATATTATCCAAGCATTACACACCTCCATTTAAGTATTTTTTAATACAATTAGGTTAACCGATAGCACTTTATACTAAACGTTCTATTCGCTCGTTTAATCTGGAATTTTAGGTTCACAAGATGGTTGTAGATGCGTGATTTGTAGGATTTCGAAGCTGAAAATAACTATCTTTACAAGCCTTTTGGCATTATCAAAACCAAGTTGTCATTCGCTAGATTGTAAGATTCTCTATTTGAAGCATGTTATAATATTAGAAAAAAATAAAGAAGGTACGAACTATGGAAATACGCCAGCTTGAATACTTTAAAGTACTATGTGATGAACTTCATTTTACAAAGGCTGCTGAAAAATTAAATATTTCTCAACCAACGCTAAGCCAACAAATTAAAGTACTGGAAATGGAGCTTGGCATTCCACTTTTTGATCGTATAGGGAAAAAAATCGCGATTACAGAAGCAGGTAAAATATTGCATGAGCAATGTATTCATATATTTCGTGCCATCGATAATACAAGCAATCAAATCATTGACTTGAAACAATTAAAAGCAGGTAAATTAGTAATTGGTACGTTACCTGGTGAATTAACAAATTTGGTGTCCAATTATTTAGTAGACTACCATCGTGATTACCCAGATTTAGAAGTATGTATTAATAGTTCAGATGATTTATTAAAACAGTTTAAAGACAATAAAATTGATTTTGCTATTTCCTATAAACAAGAGTATTTTGATTATGAAGAAGAGCAGCTTATCATGATTCCACTGTTTACAGAAGAACTGCTATTTGTAGCACATCGTGATTATCCTATAGAGTCTGAAGAAATCGCCTTTCAAGATGTATTAACGACACCACTTATCTTGTTTCCAGCAATCAATCAATGTAGGAAGTTGATTGATCGTGTAGCGCGTAAAGAAAAGCTTCATATCCACCCAAAAATAGAGACTGCGAGTGTTCAAGCCATTTTTAATTTAGTTGAACAAAATGTTGGCGCAACAATTATTTCAGAAACACTTTATGACCAATATTATTCCAATATGATTTGCAAGCGCACAATATTCAATCCTCCCTTAGAACGTGAAATCGTCCTATTATATAGAAAAGATAAATTCATTAATTTTGCAGCGAAAGCTTACATTCAATTAATGATTAATGGACTTAAAAAAGCTGGTTTTTCTATTTCAAAAGAGAGTCTAAATCTTATCCATCTATTAATAAAATCTTCTTAACAAAACAAATCCACAAAACTTCGCTGTAAATATGTGAAGTTCTGTGGATTTATATTATGGGCTAACGAAAAAAATGACTAAGTACTAAACTTAGCCATCTTTCGCTTTATTTTTTCATTGTCTTTGTTTTCGCAAGTTGCACATGCCATGAAAGTGCTTCTTCAAGTAAATGAGGTGTATGATGATTGCCTGTCTTCTCTACTGCAGCATGATAATACGCCCATAATTGCGGACGATAATCTGGATGTGCACAATGATTGATGATTAATGGTACACGTTCTTTTGGTGCTAAGCCCCGTAAATCCGCTACACCAAACTCTGTCACAATAACGTCAACGTCATGCTCGGTATGATCTACATGAGAGACCATCGGGACAATACTTGAAATAGTACCGCCCTTGGCATAGGACTTCGTTACAAATATACCTAAACGTGCATTGCGAGCGAAGTCGCCTGAACCTCCTATACCATTCATCATCTTCGTTCCAGAAACATGTGTAGAATTTACATTTCCATAAATATCAACTTCAAGTGCTGTGTTGACCGAAATCAAACCTAAACGGCGGATAATTTCAGGATGATTCGATATTTCTTGAGGTCGTAAAATCAAACAGTCTAAATAGTTTTCTAGTTGACTATATACTTGCTCACCACGTTCTTTTGACAATGTAATGGATGTCCCAGAAGCAGATTTCACTTTGCCTGCGTCGATTAACTCAAATACCGCATCCTGCAATACTTCCGAATAGATTTCTAAATCTTCGAATTCAGATTCTAAAAACCCATTTAACACGGCATTTGCTACCGATCCTACACCAGATTGGAGCGGTGCTAACGTTTTGGTTAAACGGCCAGCTTTCACTTCATCGCGTAGAAAATTAAGTAAATGCTCTGCCATATTAGCAGTTTCTTCATCTGGTTGTACAATTGTAGAAGGCGCATCGGCTTGTTCGGATAGCACGATACCACGCACCTTTGTCATATCTATTGGCATGCCGATTGTTCCGATTCGCTCCCCTGCATGCGTTAATGGGATTGGCTCCCTTTTCCCTTGTACATCTGGTATATAGATATCATGAATACCTTCCAGTGCATCCGGATGCGAAACGTTTAGTTCAATAATAATTTCTTTAGCCATTTGTAAAATAATTGGCGAATTTCCTACCGAAGTAGTCGGTATAAGCAAGCCATCCTCAGTAATCGCAGTAGCCTCAATAATCGCATAATCAATCGGCCCAACGATTCCTTGGCGAATTAATTCGGCATTATGCGATACATGGGCATCTGTATACAATACTTCTCCACTATTTATTAGTTGGCGAATAGCTGGATCACCTTGATAAGGTGCACGCTTACGAATAATCCCTGCTTCAGCCATCAGTTGATCCACCTCTGGACCAAGTGATGCTCCTGTATAAACGTCCACTTGGAATTTTTCCGTTTTTGCTTTTTCTACAAGTGCTAGTGGTACTATTTTTGCATCACCCGCCCGTGTAAAGCCACTCATTCCTAATAACATGCCATCTTTTATCCAAGATGCGGCCTCTTGAGCTGATACAATTTTATGTTGTAATGCTTCATGTCGAATTTTCTTTTGTGCAAGTTTTAACATCTATTTATCCCCCTTATCTACGCTTAATTTATTCAGTCCAAGGTGAGTGCAATACGCAATCACAAAAATTTTTAGGTTTATAGTCTGGAATATATAGTGCACAGACATCCGATTTTATATTGCCAAATGTTGTTTCAGGCTTATGTCTAAATCCTTCAAAAAAGGCTGGCAAAATTTCTTTTTTAAATTGATTCCGTGGAAATGCTTTTATAATGGCTTTGCGTTCTTCATCAGTCAAATTATAATAGCCTTCTCCCATCACATCGAGCCCTACCCCTGCATAGAGCAATGCCACTTCATTTTCTTTATGCTCAGCAACTCCGATTGTCGTATGGAGGGCGATGGCATCCCATACTAACTGAATAGCATTTTCATCAATTTGATAATGGGCTAAAAATTGACGTGCTGCATTGGCACCGTCCACCTCAAAGCGTTTGTCTTGGCTACTATAATGCTTTGTTAGGCCTAAATCATGAAACAAGGCACTTACATATAGAAGCTCTCCATCATATTTTTTCTTTGCTTTTTCGCCCTGTAGTGCACCGAACAAATACACTCGATTTGAATGATTCCACAGCAATTGTGAACCATGTTCCTTTAAAATATCCTGTGCGTCTAATGCCAATTGGCTGTCAGGTATATGAATACCAGCAATATTTGTCATCAGTAGTTCCTCCCCCATTCGCAATAATTAGTGCTTATATAAAATTATAAAAAACGACCACCTATCAATCAATTCTATAATTTCTATAATAATCATAGGTTTTTTCTATGATTCCTCTTTGCCGAATTGCTTAATCGATAGGTAGACAAGCTGTTTGAACGACATTTCTACCTTTTTCACTTAATTAGTTTTAACTAAATGCAGTAGGCTACAATCAGTCTCTTGACGTTGCTGATGAAGCCATAACAAAAAAAGAGCTTCCTGTTGGAGGAAACTCTCTTAAAAATACGAACGATATTAAATAACTTCAATACTTTCTTCCATAACAATCTCCTCAACATTTGAGCGCTTTTTCTTTGTCATACTATTTGCGATTAAAATACAAAGCATACTAAGAATAAATAAACCTAGAAAAATGATCCATGCCACTTTGTAGCTTTCTGTAAGGTCATAGATAAGACCAGAAACGATAACGCCTAGTGAGCTCGTTGCAACGAAGAATACCTGTACGAAGCCAAAAATGGCACCGAAATCTTTTTTGCCAAACAAATCATCTGTCATAAACGGAGGGCCGATTGTGGCAATGACAATACTAAATCCGTAAGCGATCGCGAATACAAACGCAAAGCTCTTAGCGTTTGCCATTAGCAATGACACCATCGCTATTGTCATACAAACACCTACAAATAGGATTCCGCCAGTTGTTCTAAATTTATCGAATATGGCTCCAAGAATTAGCTTTCCAACAGTATTTGATAAAGATAACAGACCGAAAATTGTTCCAGCAAATAACGCAGGATGGCCAATATCAATTAAATAAGCCGGTATATGCATTTGTACCCCGCCTGCAACAAGCGCAAAGCATACGACACCGAAAATAAATAGCCAAAACACGCCTGATTTCTTTGCCTCAGCCAGCGTTAAACCCGATTGAGCCGTATTCGCTTGCTCCTCTTGGACACGATCTGCACCAAGTGCCATCGTCCCTTTTTCAGCAGGGTTTTTCTTAGTGAAAAATAAAATTAATGGCAACGAAATAACGATAATTAGTACGCCTGCAATGACATAAGTTGTTCTCCAACCATAATTTGAAATTAACGTTGTTAAAATAGGGCTAAGTGCTGCCGTCCCGACACCTGATCCAGCGAATGCCAATCCCATTGCTAGCCCCTTTTTTTCATAAAACCAATTCGTTAGCATAATGGAGATAGGAATATTGGAAAATCCAGCAACACATACCCCTATAAAAAAAGCGATGATGGCAAAATAGATTGCCGACTGCGCAAAGGAATACAACATAAAGCCACAGCCTGCAAAAATAACACATACAGACATTATTAACTTCATATTGCCTTTAGCAAGGAGCTTTCCCATAAAAGGTGAAGCTATCGCAACACCAAGACCTCCAACGGAAAGTACAATTGAAAAAGTCGTTCTTGTCATGCCCAATTCGCTTGTTACCGGCACAAGAAATAAACTGTGTAGAGAATTTACAATGGAGAATGCCGAAAACATAATCAAGAAGCTTGTTAAAACAATATACCATCCATAAAATAGTCCATTTTTTGCTTGTGGCATACTATTCCCCGTTTCATGTTTACTTGTCCTAACGATTATATTTTCATACCTGTCTATCCGTCGTTAGACGTTAGCCAATTTGAATATAGCATGTTTTTTCACGTGTGAATTCGAGTACAGAGTCTGTACCAAAGCCACTCGCTTTTTGTCCACCGAATGGAAGTTCAGTTCCAACGATGCGATACGTATTTACCCACACATTTCCAGATTCGATAGAGCGAATCATTCGATGTGCACGATTTAAATCAGATGTCCAAACACCGGCACCTAATCCGTATTCTGTATCATTGGCAATGGCAAGTGCCTCTTCTTCTGTATCAAATGGTATCACGACAGCAACTGGTCCAAAAATTTCTTCTTGGCAAACTTGCAAGTTATTACTTTCTACTTTTAGTAAGGTCGGTTCGATCCAATAGCCATCCGCTAAATCATCTTGACCTGGTAACAAGTTGGCACCACCGAAGCGTCCGCCAACGATGATTTCTCCACCTTCTTGTTGCCCTAGCTCAATATAGGAGCAAACCTTTTTATATTGCATTTCATTGGCAACTGGTCCCATTGGCGTCTGCATGTCTAATGTGTTGCCCAATTGAATATGTGTTGTTATTTCTTCTTTCATTAGAGCAATCATTTTATCTAAGACAGATCGTTGAATTAGGATTCGTGAGCCGCCGACACAAAGCTGTCCTGCATTGCCTGTGAAAATACCATTTACTGTGACGCCATTTGCTGCTTTCGCTAAATCAGCATCTTCAAAAACAATATTCGGTGATTTGCCACCTAATTCTAATACCATTGATTTAGGATGTTGCGCAGTGGACTCGGCGATTGCTTTCGCAGTTTTCCCTGAACCGGTTAAGCTTACTTTATTGACGTTTGGATGACGAACGAGCGCATCGCCCACTTCAGCGCCTGTACCAGAAATAACATTTAAAACGCCTGGTGGTAAAATACTTTGAATAAGTTCTCCGTAACGGAGCGGTGCAGCTGCTGCTAATTCCGATGGTTTAATGATGACCGTGTTTCCACCAGCAAGTGCTGCCGCTGCTTTCACCGTAAATGTCCATAATGCTGAATTCCATGGAATAATGCCTACTACGACTCCATAAGGTTCACGCATTGTAAATCCTACAGTATTTGGCCCAAGTTGCACGGTTTCGCCTTTACTCCCAACATTAGTAGCTGCCGCTGCGGCATCATACCACATACTTGATAGGATAGGAATAAGTCCGAACTTTGTTTCACGAATAACCCAACCATTATCTTTCGTTTCTAGTTCAGCCAATTCATCGCCATATTGTGCAATCATATCGCCAATACGACGTAAATAATTTGCTCTTTCACTAGCAGGAAGTGCTGACCAACCTGGAAGGGCAGTACGAGCAGCCGTCACCGTTGCTTCAACATCTTCGACAGTGCTACAAGGAATGGTTGCCCACACCTTACCAGTTGCCGGATCATAGCTATCCATTTTATTACCTGAAGATGATGGAATTGCCTTCCCGTTAATGACATTTTGATAGTCTTTCAAATTATTCAATGTTTTCAATGTCTTTCCCACCCTTTCAAATATGAGATTTGCTTAAACATTGCAGCATAGTGCCTTTGCAATGTTTAAGACGTAAGATAATCTACTACCAACCTAAGGCAACTGCTGCCTGCTCATAATATTGCTGTGTGCTTCCTAGATAATTTTCATAGAAACGCGCTCTTTTCACATATAGATGGCAATCAATTTCTTCAGTAAAACCAATCCCACCATGAATTTGAATACTTTGAGATGCGACTTTTATAAATGCCTCGGTAGCAAATAAGCGAGCACTTGAAACCGCTTCAACTTTATCAGCAGCATCACTTTCAATCGCCCAGTTTGCATAATAGGCTAACGAACGAGCTGTTTCTAAATCCATTTTCATATCGACTAATCTGTGTTTAATTGCTTGGAATCTTCCAATCGGTTGATTAAACTGTTCACGAATATTCGCATATTCAACGGCTGTTTCAACGATTTTTTCCATACTTCCAACAATCGATGAGCAAAGGGCTGCATTAAATGATAATAGACCCTCTTGCAAAACATCCCACCCATGATCAATAGTGCCAAGAATTTGCTGACTTGAAACTTGGACATTATTAAAAGTCACTTCTGCAAGCAAACGGGTTTCATCCATGTTTTTTTGAGGTTGCACTTGTAGTGACACATCATCACAATCAACGATTACTAATGATATTCCTTCCGCACCTTGCCCTTCAGAAGTACGCACTAGAACGAGTAAGCTATTGGCAAGCTCAACGTCTGGTACTAATGATTTCACACCATTCAACGTTAGAACGTCATCCTGCAATGTGCCACTTAATTTCACATTTGAAGGCTTGTAGTTTCCGCTAGGCTCTAACCATGCAACAGTAAAGGTATGCTCACCACTAGCAATAGCTGATAAATATTTAGCTTTTTGTTCTTCAGTACCAAATCTCTCCAATAACGGTACCGCTAAAGCATTTGTTTCTAAATATAAGCCTGGAAGCAATGCTCGACCTGTCTCTTCTAAAATAGGTACTAAATCTAACTGACCTAGCCCCATACCACCATTTTCTTCTGACACATTCACACTTGCACAGCCAAGTTCCGCTAATCCAGCATACAGTGCTTGAAATGAGCTTGTATTGCCTTCTGTAAACTCACGGGCTACTTTTGTTTGTCCGACATCATCTAAATATTTACGTACATAGTTTCGAAACATTTCTTGTTCTTGATTTAAAGAGAAATCCATATCTTACACCCCCGCTTTTTATCGACCCATATCTTTTGGTAAACCTAGAATTCGTTCAGCAATGGTATTCTTTTGTATTTCGCTTGTTCCACCGCCAATTGTCTGACCAAAAGAGTACAAATAATTGTCCTGCCAATAGGACCGATCCATCAATGCGTTTTCTTTCCATAGGACGCCATGATGGCCTTGCATCGAAATCGCTTGCGCAAACAGTTCTTTTGTTAATTCACTAACAAGTAGTTTATCCATAGAGCTTTCTGCACCAGGATGGCCATTTTTCAATTGCTTTGTTAAATTTCGATAATAGTTTAATAGTGACCCACGTGAACGAGTGTATAAATCCACCATTGTTTTACGAATGAATGGATTTTTAATAAGCGGCTCATCTTCATCATTCAATTCCTTAGCTAACGCAACTAGATCATTGAATTGTTGCTCTAGCGTAAATACTTGACCACCAATTCCAGTTCGTTCATGCATTAGAAGAGCAATGATAACCTTCCAGCCCTCATCTACTTGACCGATAATTTCTGCATCATACGCAATGGCATCATTTAAATACACTTCATTAAAATCTTTTTGACCATCCATTGAGACGATTGGTCGTGTTTCCACCCCTGGCTGATGCATATCGAGAAGGAATACTGTAATACCTTTATGTTTTTTCTCTAGTCGGCTCGTTCTAGTTATTAAAAAGCAGCGATCCGCTACATGACCGAAACTCGTCCAAACCTTTTGCCCATTAATAATCCAACGGTCACCATCTTTTACAGCTGTCGTTTGAATAGCCGCTACATCTGATCCTGCATTCGGCTCTGAATAACCTTGGCACCAAACTTCTTCACCTGTAATAATTTTTTCGATATATTTTTCCTTTTGTTCTTCCGTACCAATTTGCATCAATGTCGGTGCAACCATATGCAGACCTACATAATTTATTAACGGTGGTGCTTTGACACGTACCATCTCTTGTTGATAGACAATTTCCTCCATAAGCGTTGCATTGCGCCCACCATATTGTTTAGGCCACGCAATCGCTGCCCAACCACCTTCATATAGTTTCTTTTGCCAATCTCGTAAAAATAACTCATATTCTTTTGATTCCTTATCTAATTGCACTTCGCCTTGTAACCATCCATCTGGTAAGTTCGCTTCTAGCCAAGTTCTTAACTCTTGACGAAATTGCTCTTCCTTTTTCGTAAATGAAAAATCCATGTAATCATTCCTTTCTTTTAAAACGATATTAATCTGTTATGCTTGTATCCATTGTGGAAGAGCTCGATCTTCCGTAATATCCTGCCATGTCATTTTTACAGGCATGCCGATTTTTACTTCCTCTGGTGGACATGCAAGCACATTGCCAATTATTTTTACTTCTTTTAAATTATCTAGTTGTACGACAACAATAATCGTTGGTAAATCATCTTGGAAACCCGGTAGGAACGGGCGATACGACACAACATACGAATAGATAGTTCCCGTAATAGCCGAACCTTGACTTTCCCAGCTAAGTTCTGTGGAACCGCATTTTGAACAAGCTGGGCCAGGTGGGTGATTATAAGAATTACATGTTTCGCATTTTTGTAGGACTAGCTCATGCCGATCAGCTGCATCCCAATATGGTTGATTGTCTTGTGTTTTAAGTGGAATTGGTTTTTGATAACTCATGATTTTCCCTCCTAGTTTCTTAAAATCATTGCACCCGCAATATCTGGGCCAGACCAGCCAGTACAAATGCCTATTTCGCAATTTTCGACTTGACGATCAGTACCTTTATACTCGTGACGAATTTGACGAACAATTTCAAGGACATTGTTCATGCCATGCGTATAACCTTCCGATAGCATGCCTCCTGCTGTATTCGTAGGAAGCTTGCCACCCATTTTTAAATTGCCACTTGCAACGAAATCACCTACTTCGCCACGTGCAGCAAAGCCATATGCTTCTAATTGGCGCAGTACTACCCAACTAAAGCAATCGTATATCGAAGCGACTTGAATATCTTGTGGTGTAACCCCTGCTTTTTTATAAAGGGAAGGTGCAACGAAGTCTGATGCTACTTCATCTAAATTTGTCCAGTAATGCGCATGTGATACAGTTCGTCTCGCTTCAATACCCATAATATAGACAGGTCTTGACTTGCAATCCTTTGCTTTCTCAGCGGATGTGACGATAATGGCATTCGCCTCGTCTGATTCTAGGCAAAAATCATGTTTATTAAATGGATAACTTAAAGATGGTGTCTTTAAATACTCTTCCATTGATAATGGCTTACCATAGAAGAACGCTTTTGGGTTTCGTTGTGCATGCTCATAAAAGCTCACACAGACGTGCCCTAAATGTTCGTGTGTAAGTCCTGTTTGTTGCATATGACGCGTAGCGAATAAGCCGAACCATTGACCTGGTCCACCTGCCCCATAAGGAATGAAAAAGCTTCCGCCATCCATTGCCCCTTGAAGCATATTTACATCCCAGCCACCACCGCCCATACGAACGCCAGAGCGGCCATTCATTGCACGATAAATTAGCACGGTATTGACTTGACCTGTTTCGATTAATCCGATGGCATCCGCAATTAACATTTCTGTACTGCTTCCGCCTCCCATAATGTCTTTAACATATTTCGGTCGCGCGCCTAAATAGGTCGCTAACTGATGGGATGTACAAGAATCATTTTCAGAGTAGCTCATAAAGCCATCGATTTCTCTCGCTTCTAAACCGGCATCTTTTAACGCAGCACGAGCAGCGTCTAATGCTAAATGTAAAGGTGTTCTACCTGAATTTTTCGAACGTTCACTTTCTCCTACGCCTACAATGGCATAGCGATCTTTAATAGTAGCCATATTGCCAACCTCCTTGTTTCCATTTGTTAAATCATTTGTAATGTCGCTTCTCCAAATCCAACTACTTTTCCTGGAGCTTTTTCCGCATATAGTTCTAAATCAACGAATTGTTTAGCTTCGTTTTCATAAATTTTTTTGACAATGGCAGAACATGTAATTTCATCACCAGGTCTTGTCATCGCACCAAAGCGCATTTTAAAATTAGTCGGTGCAGCTGAAGTACCTGCTAGGTCCATCATGTACTGACCAAGAAAGCCCATTACAAGCATGCCATGTGCAATAACACCCGGCATCCCTATACTTTGCGCAAATGCATCATCTGTATGTAACGGATTGAAATCCCCTGATGCACCGGCATATTTCACAAGCTGTACCTTTGTAACAGCAGGCTTCAAAAGTGGTTCGAGCTTTTGTCCTTCATGTAAATTTTTAAATTGAAGCATGTTTTTTCCCCCTTTAGTGATGGATTAAAAGTTGAACGAAGATTTCTGTATCTTCGTTCAACAGTTTATTTACGCTTTACTACTCGCTACAGCACGATAAATGATATTTGTACGACTAATTACAACTAGCTCGCCTTCTTCATCCTTCATTTCTGTATCCATTACTAAAAACTGCATTGGCCCATTTTTTCCTTCTTTTTCATATACGTCAGTCACTTTCATTTGACAGTGCAAACGATCACCTGGGCGAATTGGACGATGATAAATGAACTCTTGCTCTCCATGGAGCATGCGACTAAAATCTAACGGCAAATTAATTCCTTGCCCACTGTCAGCTCCTATCGCGACTGGGAAGCTTGGTGGTGCAATGATGCTGCCATAAATAGTTGATTTTGCATATTCTTCATCCACATATAATGGATTAGGATCACCAATTGATTCGGCAAATTGGCGAATGTGCCTTTTTTCTACTTCAAAAACATATTGTGGTCCTGTTAAACCAATTAAGCTTTGATCTAGCTCCATATCATTACCCCCTGACTACTGACTTTTCTAACACATCTTTCTGCACGACGATCATTGCATCTGCTGCTTTTACGCCGTCTTCATAGACGATTAAAGGATTAATATCTAATTCTTCTATTATCTCTTCATTTTCAGTGACAAGCTTCGATACCTTCAGTAACACGTCAATGATGGCTTCAATATCGCCATGCGCTTTTCCACGTGCCCCTGTCAGAAGCGCTTTGCCTTTTACTTCTTCAATCATTTCAACGGCATCAGCCCTTGTTAGTGGCGCCACTCTAAATGAAATATCTTTAAATACTTCAACAAAAATACCGCCTAAGCCAAACATGACTACTGGACCGAAATTCGGATCCTTTGTTGCGCCGATAATGACCTCTGTTCCTTCAGGAAGCATTTCCTGAACAGAAATACCGTTGATTTGAGCATCTGCTTTGTATTTTCTTGCATTTTGATAAATTTCAGTAAACGCTTTCATTACATCGTTCGCTGATTGAACATTTAGTCGAATTGCATCTGCCTCGGTTTTATGTGGAATATCCGCTGAATCGACTTTTAACACGACTGGGTAACCAATCCTATTCGCAAACTGAACAGCTTCATCAGCCGTCGTAGCGACAGTTCGTTTTGTTGTTGGAATCCCGTAAAGATCTAAAATGTCAGTTGCTTGGGCTTCACTTAATGTCGAACCAGTTACATGTGACATGTCTATACGTTTCTTAGCGGAATCCTCTTCTTGGACCGTTGCTTGTTGATGTTTCCTATAACTTTCGCTATATTCTACAAGCTTTGCTAAGCCTTTGATTGGATTTAAATTACCTGGAATGACAGGAATGCCATTCTTCTCAAGTTCATCCTTTCCTTTAGGGACAGACATGCCTTCTAATGGGAATGTCGTAATAAAGACGAATTTATCTGAGTTTTTACATATATCGATAAACTCCTGTAAGTATGGATTATCTGCTTCCCAGTACAACGGAAATTCAGTTAGGATAATATTATGAACTTCTGGATCAGCTACAAGTGCTCGAAGTGGCGCTATATATAATTCTGGATTCGTTACTGAAGCGGCAGCTGTTAAGTCAATTGGGTTGATTGCACTTGCGTAAGATGGAACATGCTTTTTAATTTCTGCCTTTGTCTTTTCACTTAGCGCAATAATATTTAACCCTAGCCCTTCGCATCGATCTGCTTCGTTAATACCTCGTCCACCCGAACTTGTAATTAACACTGTATTTTTCCCTTGTGGTAGTCTATTAGATAAAAATAACTTTGAAAACGTAATAATATCTTCATAATCATCGACTCTAACGATACCGCTCTGCCTGAAAAATGCATCGTAAACTAAATCTGATCCCGCAAGCGAGCCTGTATGTGAAGCAGCTGCTCTGCTGCCGGCTGAACTTTTGCCTGTTTTCATCAATGCAATTGGCTTGTTACGATTAAGTGCTTCCTTTGCTAAACGTCGAAGCTTCTTAGTATCTTTAGCCCCTTCTAAATAGCCTGTAATGACTTTCGTTTTTGGATCATGAATCATGTATTCTACTACATCTGAAAATTCTGTTTCCATTTCATTTCCAACACTTGCAAAATAATTAAAGCTTAAACCATTTTGCGCTGCAGCCATATACGTTAATACACCAAATGCGCCACTTTGCGAAACGTAGCCCACAGCTTTTTCTTCATGTAATGGTACTGCCAAAATAGCTGGTGAAAACGTGCCAATCATTCCATTCGTTGTATTAACTAACCCAACACAGTTTGGACCTATGATTCGGATGCCATTTTCCTTTGCAATGTTAGCTAACTCCTGTTGTAACAGTACACCCTCTTCCCCAGTTTCAGAGAATCCAGATGCGAAAATAATTGCTGCTTTTATATTCTTCTTCGCACATGCCTTAAGATTGTCCAGAATTTGTTCTGCACCGACACAAAATATTGCTAAATCTATATCCCCTGGGACAGCTGTGATTGAAGGATAGCAAGTTAGTCCCTCTATTTCACTAGCTTTCGGATTAATAGGATAAATGTCTCCAGCAAAACCGCCGTCTATAAGCGCTTTCAATTGAATGTATCCAATTTTATATGGATTTGTGGAAGCACCAAGTACTGCAACAGACTTTGGATTAAACAATGGTTCTAGCGATTCATAAGCTTTCAATTCTTTATTCATTATTTCACCTCGGTTTCGAATAATAGAAAAACAATTGATTATGTTGTCTATTGTAACGAACCCATTTTAAATATTCTGAAAATAAATACATGTAAAATGATTTAATTATTAGGGAGTAAAAAAAAGAAAAACATGTGAAAAACGTAGTTATAGCAAGGGTTTAAAAATTTGTGTTTTATTTCGTGTACACACTACTCACGACATCTACGCACGATAACCTCGACTTATGGGAAGGATAAAAGCTAAAAAACGAAATATACGCCATTTAAATGATTAGCAATGTACAAGATAAAAGCCGTAGAAATGGTGAAAGGAGCAAAAATGAAAATAGCAGATAGGTGGCGACAAATAAAAAAACTGCCCTTTTATATCGTATTTGCTCGATATATGAAGGCAGTTATAAATATTCTTTTAAATAAACTTTTGCAACCAGCGACTTATATTAGTTTGGATTTTGACGGAGGGGGTTTTAACCCCTCTTTCTATATTACTAATATAAGAAGGTGAAATTTCAAGTTCTTCTGAAACTTGTAAAAGAGACAAATTAAATTGCTTGCGTATCGCTCTTAATTGATTACCAATTGTGGCTCCTTTTGCTTTATGTTGGGCACTGTCTTGGAAATCTAGTGCATAATGAGTTGTACTTTTTGTTTTTTCAATAGACCGGTATTGTTCTTTTATAATTTCAGGTGGTTCAACAAGAATGGTTGCATCTAACCATAACCGAACCCAGCCTTTATTATTAGCAATTGTTTCATCCCATTTATGATAATGCCAAGCAGATAGTACGCCATCTTCCAGCAATTGATCCAATGCTTTTTCTAAGCGGTCTCTCGTACGGGATGGTGTGCGTTCATTTACATTTTCTCCAATTGCCTCTAGTAAAGTTCGAATTTTATTTGGCTGCAAGAAATCGCCCTTTCTTGCTTGTGTTCGCCATCGCCAACTAAAATATCTCGCCAATCGTTTTTCCCATTTTTGACTGTACGGATTGTAATGAAGCGTTTGAATAGGTAAAAGGGCAATTTGCCGTCCAGATCCATACAAATACTTTGTAAAAACTTTATCAACTGTAAATGTAAATGTTTTTTGATTATCTAATTGTGCGATATCATATTCTTTCCGATTATGATCGACAAAAAGGAATGTCCGTCCTTGGAGCTGCGTTTGAACAGCTTTTCCTTTTTCATAGACCGTTGCTTTATTTAATTCGAGCCATAAGCTCTGAATTTTTGTAAGCGATTGCAAAACTTTGTCCTTTTGTTGCTGCTCATAACCGCCTCTTCTCCCTTCACCACCTAACTTTGGTTTCAAGCCGCGAATCATCAATAAATCAGTAAAGTGTATTTCAATGATATCTTCTGTATACCGTGCTTTTGATAAAAAAATACTACATAATGCATCAAACATATCTACGTCTAAATCTGTTAAGTTTTGCGCTTGATTATGTGCTTTCTCTATCAACAATTGTGTAGCGAAGGAGTGCTCAGTAGTGTGATATGGACGTATTTGAATAATTCCTTCTAAATTACCTTTATATAAAGGTGTTGTGGGCCATGGTGTAGTTTCGATGTTTTGAAAACTGTTTTTATAAAGTGCTTCCCTCACATATTGATAAGGGGCATTATTCATGACATGTAGATGATGTTCTACGCCTAATGTAAAAGCGATAGTTTTACTAAGAGGCTGGGAATCCTGATTCTTAGATGCAGTTATTTGCAACATAGATTCAATTTCTTCTACTGTTAAAACTGCTAGCTTCATTGATGCAATAATGTTATGAAACCATTCTGTCATATAGTTGTTCACTATGTTTGTATATTTTGAAATAAACGTATCATTTGATGACAGGTTTTTCGTCATTTGTTGATAAAATACTTCATTTAATTCCTCATTGCTCATCTGATCCATCATTTCATAACCAATTAAACTTTCTAGCTCCTCAAGTACCCATTCTGTTAAATAGACTTGAAACCAAGAGCAAAACTCTTCCCATGCAGTATCTTCACCAAGAAACGTGTTTGCTTTGATAATATGCTCCATACGAAGGACATATTTTTCAAGCTGAAGTGCATTACGATGTGTTGATTTTCGCTTCTGTGATTCGTTTAGTTGGTCCTCGTATTTTTGCAGTAAAAATGAAACGATGTTTTTTGCTATTTCAATAATTACGCGATTTCTAGAAGAAATTCGTAAATTCATGAATAATTGTTCGCTCTCTTTATAGGTACGATCCCAAATAACAAAAGAATTGGAGATTACATTTTTAGTCAATGTAATAGCTTTGGTCGTGTTATCATTGCTGGCAATTTTCTGTTGTTCATAAATACAAAGTACATAATAGTTATCAATTTTATTGAATAAATTTCTATTCATTTTCGTTCTATTAATTTCATTTCGAAGCATTTCCAATTGGTTAAAGGCAACATTCTCGTAATCATTTTTATTTATCATGAATACCTCCTTGAAAAAAATACGAACAGTATGACTTTTAACTTGTACTATATGTTTATACTTGTAATTTTATCACCAGTTAACAGAATATTCTATATTTATCTTTTTGATAGTGTTTATTTATATGGCATCTACTTTAAAAGAAAACACTTCTGCAGTTGATTTCCGCCACAGGCTAGCGCTTTCCGCGGGCACATACGTAAGCCACAACCCTCGCTATACGCGCGGATTGTTGCGTCTTACGTTTTGTGCTTTCCCGCAGGAGTCGCTAGCCTTTCGCTTCAATCAACTTAATAGGCAATGGTCATAGGATGATGATAAAGAGAACAATGTGAGAAAAAGTATAAACATGATATATAGTCAATATAAAAATAGAAGACGTCTCCTGCAGTTGATACATGTTACGGGCTAGCGCTTTCCGCGGGCACAACGTAAGCCGCAACCCTCACTAACGCGCGGTTTGTTGCGTCTTACGTTTTGTGCTTTCCCGCAGGAGTCGCTAGCCTTTCGCTTCAATCAACTTAATAGGCAATGGTTATGAGATGATGGCAAAGAGACTAATGAGAGAAGAAGTATAAACATGAGATATAGTTAAAATAAAAATAGAAGACGTCTCCTGCAGTTGATTTCCGCTACAGGCTAGCGCTTTCCGCGGGCACATACGTAAGCCACAACCCTCGCTAACGCGCGGTCTGTTGCGTCTTACGTTTTGTGCTTTCCCGCAGGAGTCGCTAGCCTTTCGCTTCAATCAACTTAATAGGCAATGAAAAATTTGTGGTTATGGATTGATGGCAAAGAGACTAATGAGAGAAGAAGTATAAACATGAGATATAGTCAAAATAAAAATAGAAGACGTCTCCTGCAGTTGATTTCCGTTAAGGGCTAGCGCTTTCCGCGGGCACATACGTAAGCCACAACCCTCGCTAACGCGCGGTCTGTTGCGTCTTACGTTTTGTGCTTTCCCGCAGGAGTCGCCAGCCTTTCGCTTCAATCAACTTAATAGGCAATGGTCATAGGATGATGATAAAGAGAACAATGTGAGAAAAAGTATAAACATGAGATATAGTTAAAATAAAAATAGAAGACGTCTCCTGCAGTTGATACATGTTACGGGCTAGCGCTTTCCGCGGGCACAACGTAAGCCGCAACCCTCGCTATACGCGCGGTTTGTTGCGTCTTACATTATGTGCTTTCCCGCAGGAGTCGCTAGCCCTTCCCTCCAATCAACAGAACACATTGAAAAGAGATTCTAATTTATATCTATTAATTTTAAAAAATCGACAAACGGCATCAAGAAATTATACTTGATGCCGTTTGTCTACACTCTGAAACCCTATTTGACTTTTAAATATAATGATTATTCAATCTTGTACTCCTTGTTCCAAACGCACTGCTTTAGTTTTTAAAACGGATGCAAAAATAGCAATTAAACTAACTGCTCCAATCCATACAAGGGCTGATACGGCGTTGTTCCAAGAAAAACCTTTGTCAAAGAAAAAGAGTTCTCGTAAACCTTCAACCATAAACCGCATTGGCAACCATGGGTATATCCAATTTTGATAAAAAGAAGACATCATTTCAGGAGCTAATGCAAGCAGTGGTCCACCAAAGAATAGCATTAGTGCAAAAATAGCTATTCCTCGAATGCCAAGCCATGAAATTACGGCTGTTATTAATAAGAAAAAACTAAAGGAGGTAATAGTTAAAAATAAGGTAGTATCCATATATGAAGGAATTTCGATTCCTACCATACCGTCTACTATCCATGTAAGTCCGAAACCTACAACGAAAGCTACCATCGCCCCAATAATAATTTGACCTATCATTACAGAAAGCTTTTCTTTACGTGTAGTAATAGCTATTTTACTGATTGCAAGATAGACGATGGCTGCACTTACCATAATAGCCATCCATAATGGTTGAAACAAAGAAATAGGCGCATTGCCGTTTGCACTATGGTCTCCCGTTTCATTTACATTCGTAATGGTTTTTGAAATGGGTGTGACTAAATTCGAAGCCTGCTCTACCGTTAAAGTTCCTCCATGTGATGAAAATCCTGCAAAGAGTTGTGTACGTACATTATTGTTGATATTATCAACTACCCCATTTACAACTTGCCCTGCTATCGTTGAAGCTGCCATATTCATACCTTGATTAATATATATATGAACTTCGGGTAAAGTAGGCTCTGCAGTTTGTAAAGATGCTTGTTTTGCACTAAAATCTTTCGGAAATACAAGCGCTGCATAGTATTTTTGTTCATCTAATCCCTTTTGAACATCTTCATTACTTTTTACAATAACCCATTTAACTGCAGGTTCTTCATCTTTCCCCGCTTCTACTGAATTTTGAATCATTTCAATAATGCTTTCACCTAAATTTACATGTGGCTGATTCGGAATATCAACCCCTTGGTCTTCATTGACAATCGCTATCGGTAAATTTTTTGGTTTTGCTTGCACTGATGGAAATAAAGTGAGCGAAAAAACAAAAATAACGACTAATGCAAGAATGGGCGCAAACCAAACCAATTTATTTTTGAACATTTCATTACCTCTCCTCTTTTGAGTTATAATAATGAACAACCTGTTGTTTATTACAACTTGAATTATAAGTGCGACATCTTATGCATTCAATGATCAAAAATGGTCTTGATGTCGTTTACAGAACACATTCCAGCAATATGTCGGATAAAATTTAGGAGGAGTGAATGTGAAAGAAAATTACAATGATTTACGTGTAGTTCGTACAATTGAGTCCATTAAAGATGCATTTGTAGCATTAATTGAAGAAAAAGGCTTTGAGTCGATTACAGTTAAGGACATTACAACAAAAGCCAAAATTAATAGAGGGACATTTTACGCACATTATCAAGATAAGTACGATTTAATGAATCGCTACCAAGAAGAATTTATGCTAGAAATATCAAATATCGCAAAGCAAAATATTGCAAAATTAATGGCAAGCTTAAATGCGAAAAATTCAAGCTTACAACCACTTGAAATTGCCGTATTAATTTTTGAATTTTTGGAGCGCAATAGAAAATTTATGAAGGCGATTTTAGGCCCCAATGGAGATTTATCTTTTCAAACAAAATTAAAAAACTTTATGTGGAAAACGTTATTTGAAAGTACTGACAATCCAATAAAGCCCGCCAAATTACGAGTTCCAGGGGAATACTTAGTTTCTTATATTGCCTCAGCACATATCGGCGTTATTCAACAATGGTTGCTGGAAGATCGAAAAGAAACACCACAAGAAATGGCTCAAATATTATCCACCATTACGCTCAATGGTCCTTTTTTTGCAGCAGGCTTGAAAGAATAAAATGAAGAGAGACATTCCCTCAAATTGATAGGCAATGTCTCATCGTTTTAAAATAATTCCATTTAGTTTTTAAATGTTGCAATGACTTCGATTTCTACGAGGACATCTTTTGGAAGTCGACTTACCTCTACAGTGGATCTCGCAGGACGATGATTTCCCAAATGTCTGCTATATTCCTCGTTTACAAGTGAAAATTGTTGCATGTCTTTTAAAAAAATTGTCGTTTTAACAATATTCTTTACAGAAAGATGCTGAGATTCTAAAATAGCTGCTATATTTTTCATAACTTGATTTGTTTGTGTTATAATCTCGCTTTCTACTACTTCATTAGATGTTGGATCAACAGGAATTTGTCCTGATAAAAATAATAACTCTCCTACAATTACCCCTTGAGAATAGGGTCCAATCGCTTTCGGTGCCATGTCCGTATAAATGATTTGTGTCATTTGCTAATCCATCCTTATTCTAATTGTTTATTGTTACAAGTCATACGCATTAAGTGCATTCACACTATGAGCAAGCGCTGATCCTGCTTTTAACGCTGTAGCAACAAAAATAGCTTCTGCTAACTCTTCTCGGGAAACTTCTAACTTCTTCGCATTTTTGACGTGAATTTCAATACAATATGCACAACCAGTTATATGGGCAATCGCAACAGCGATTAACTCTTTGTCTTTCCTACTTAAAAGTCCTGGCTTCAATGCTTCTAAATCAAACTTATTAAATGCACGAAAAGCTTCAGGGCTTAATTGATTCAGTTCTTTAAAGCGAGCAAGATTTGATTTTTGATATAAATCTTCATTATTCTCTCCATCATATGCCTGTAATGCATTTAAGCTATGCGCTATAGCAGAGCCAGCTTTTAAAGCAGTGGCCACCATAATTGCTTCTGCTATTTCTTCTTTAGAAATTTCTAATCTTTTTGCATTCGTAACATGAGCATCGATGCAATAAGGACAACCAGTGACATGCGCAGCTGCAATCGCAATTAACTCCTTCGTTTTTTTAGGAATTATGCCATCAGAAAGCGCTAATTTATCGAATTCAGCAAATGCTTTAAATGTCTCAGGTGTTAGTTTTGCAAGCTCAGGTAATCTACGAATAGATGATTTTTGGTATAGACTATTATTCTCCATTAGAAATGCCTCCGTTTATCTTTTAATTTATAAATAATATTCATAATTTTCTGAAAATAATAGTTATGAAATACTTTCTACTGCACTTTCGTTGGAAGATTCATCATTCATAACGATTCCCTTTCTCGTAAACGCGCTAACTGTTAAACTTACAAATATATTAACACCTAATGCAAGGAAACCGATGTTGATGTCTTGCAAATAGGATGGCCAACTTGGGAACAGTTTACTTAAATTTGTGCTAGTAGCAGCCTGCCAACCAACTATCGCCACACCAACTATAATCCCTGCAAATACGCCTTGTACTGTGAATGGATTTTTCTTAAAAAAGCTAAAAACAACGGCAGGTGCAAATTGCGTAACGAGACCATAACCCATTAAGAATAATAATGTAATAGCTCCACCACCACTAAACGTAAAATACAATGCAATCAATGCCACCACAGGAACTGTATAACGTGCAATGATTCCAATTTGCTGATCAGTAGTTTGAGGTCGAAGCGGTTTTAAAATATTTTTTGCAAAGAGCGTTGCTGCAGACATTAAGATTAATGAACCTGGAACAATGGCAGTTAACAGCCCTGCTGCACCAATAAAGCCAACAATAACTGGATTAAATGTTTGTGTGGAAATTTTAAATAATGCTAAATCTACATTCCCACCTGAAAGATTTGGAACTTGTAAAATAGCTGCTGCTCCCGCAAAAAGAACAAATAAGATAAATAAAGCATAAATAGGGAGCATAATCGCATTTTTCCTTAAGGCATTCCCACTTTTCGCTGAAAATGTAGCAACAAATGTATGTGGCCACATATAAAACCCTAATGAAGTCAACATCATCGTTGATACATACCATGATGCACTCAAACCTGAGTCTGGCAGTGATAAAAACCCTGGATTAGCAACCTCTATTGCCTCCCACATTGGTTGAATGCCCCCATAATAATGGAAAGGTAAATAAATCCCTAAAAATAACACTACACCTAGAATAAGAAAATCTTTAATAACCGCTGTCCAAGCTGAGCCATGAATGCCGGAAACCATTACATAGACAATCATAGCAATTGTGCCAATCCAAATCGTAATTTTCGGATCAATTGCACCATAGGAAGCTTCAGAAACAATAATGCCTAGACCTTTTAGTTGGATAATTAAATAAGGGATTAAAGCCGCTAACCCTACAACAGCTACAAGCATGCCAAGCGCTTTACTTTTATAGGCTTTTTCAAAAAAGTCAGATTGCGATAGTAATTTATGTTTCTTTCCATAACCCCATATTTTAGGTGTTAACCAATATGCAATAACATAGTTGAGCATCATAATATTGTAAAATGCAGCGCCGCCTTTTCCGTACATCCAGCCACTAATACCTAAAAATGCACTAGTTGTATATATTTCGCCGGCCATTAATAGAAAAATGAAAATTGAGCCAAAGCCTCTGCCACCAACGCTCCATTGCTCTAGGCTCATATCTTTTCCTCTACTCGCTATAACACCTAAAAGTAAAGCAACATAAGAAAAATGCAATGATTCCTACTGAAATAATCATATTATTCTAACTCCTCTCTAGCATTAGGGTTTAATCGGTGCACTATTAGCATTAAGCCTGTCCCTAACAAAATCCATAAAACCATCCAGAATAACAGAAATGGAAGACCTAGAACGTAAGGTTCGGAACTTCTAATAAAGGGGATTCCTAAAGGCATTCCAAAATATGCAATGAACGATAGTAAGTAACAAAGTCTTTTTCGTGTCATTTTTCTATCTCCTTTTATTCAATCAATTTTTGAATGTAGCTTATTGTCTTACTAACTGCGCAAAACCGTTCTCAACAAATAAACTTTTAATATCTCTTTTGTCAGGAGTAAAGTCTATTTGATTTTCATTATCTAAAAAATTGATTGTGTATTGAACAGTAGCCGCTACACCAAGCTTTAATGCATCTTCATCGATATCAAAATAAACATTATGATGTTCTGCCCCTATTCCTTTTTCTATATTTTGTATCCCAACGAATGCAAAGACACCAGGAAAATACTTTTCGTAAAAGGCAAATGATTCGGAAGCCATCCACGCTGGTGTGGAATGTAAAGCATTTACCCCAACTGCACCTTCTACTGCAGCTATGGCTAGTTGAGCACAATCTTTTTGGTTGCTGACAATTAAATCACATTCCTTAGGCTCTGTAATAAATTCAAAAGTACAATGATGTAATTCACAAACCTTTTCTAGTATTCTCTTAAATTCATTTGCAGCATGAGCACCTTGTTCAAAATCTAAATATCTTGCAGTGCCTGAAAACTGTAAACTTTCTGGGATAATATTTATTGCAGTGCCCGAATTAATTGTTCCGATTGAATAAGTAATCGTTTTGTACGGATCTAAAGAGCTTAATCGCATCGCTTTCAAATTACTATAAAAGTCTGTAAAACAATCTAATGGCGCAACTGATAAATCTGGTCGTGAGCCATGACCACTTTTTCCTTTTATGACAACATTAAAACTAAACGAAGCTGCCATTCTCGGCCCTGCTTCAACAGATATCTTTCCTGTCGGCATATCAGATTTTAAATGGATGCCCCAAACACCGTCTGCCCCAATTTCGCATAATCGCTTTAAAAGGTTAAAAATGCCTCCGCCCATTTCTTCCCCTTGCTCAAAAGCGAGTAGCACGCTACCTTTCACTTTGTCTTTATGTTGACTTAAGATTTTCGCAGCACCTAATAGCATGGCGGTATGTGCATCATGACCACAAGTATGAGCAGCTTCATCGGTATTAGAAACGACTACTTTTTTCATTTTTAAATTAGTAGCTTCCTCTTTCATCGGTAGTGCATCTAAATCTGCCCTAAGTATTAAAGTTTTTCCAGCTTGATTTCCATTGATAAAGCCAATAATGCCACCGTCAGGGACAATCTCATAATCAATCCCAAGTTTGCGTAACTCTTCTGTTACTACTTTGATTGTTCTTACTTCGTGTAAACCAATCTCTGGGTGTCTATGAAGATCTCGTCTTATTCCAATTACATAGTCCTCTATTTCTTGTGCCCATTTTAACGTTTCAAGTTCATAGGAAGTTTTCATAATTATTCTCACCTTTCTAATTAAGTGTTTGTTTCGATATCCTGAAATTCCTTAGCAATTCTTTCAAGTGCTTCTTTAATAAGTGGTCTCGGTGATGGAATGCAAATTCGTTGGAATCCATCACCTTCTTTTCCAAACAAGTCTCCATCTTCAAGCAGTACATTCGCTTTGTTATAAATTCGATGATGAACTTCTTTTGCTGAAAGACCGTATCCGTTAAAGTCCATCCACATGACGTAAGTTCCTTCAGGTATAGTGACTTTCACCGTTGGCAGTTTTTCAGCTAGAAAACTTTTCACATAGATCATTGTGTCGTCAATATATTCGGTTAATTGTTCCAACCACTCCTCCCCTTCATTGTAAACTGCTATAAGAGCAGCAATTGTAAATGGAGATGGTAACTGCATGCCCATTTTTTCGCTAAAGGTCTTTCGAATTTCAGGATTTGAAATAATTACATTCGTACAATGTAGACCAGCGACATTAAACGTTTTGTTGATGGCCGTGCAAGTAATAATATGGTCTGTATTACTTGCAATTTTAGCTAATGGTGTAAAGGTTTGATTTTTTCTAATCAAGTCTCCATGAATTTCATCCGCAACAATGATGACATTGTTTTTTTCACAAATATGTGAAAGCCTTTTCAATTCTTCATTCGTAAAAATTCTACCTGACGGGTTATGTGGATTACAAAGAACAAACATTTTAGTGTTCTCTTCTTGAGCTTTCGCTTCAAAATCTTCAAAATCAATGGTGTAATCGCCATCACTGTTTCGAATCAATGCATTATTACGAACAACCCTGCCATTCCCTTCAATAGCAGCTGTGAATGGTGGGTAAACAGGACGTTGGATTATGATACCTTCACCGCGCTTAGTTAATGCTCTTACCGCGATATTTAATGCGTGAACAGTTCCAGGACTGAAAACAATTTCATCTTTTTCAATCGTCCAATTATGTCTTTTTTTAAACCAATGCTGTATCGCTTCATAATACTCGTTTGGAAAAATAGAGTATCCAAAAATACGATGATCGACGGTTTTATGAAGCGCCTCTATCAATGGTTGAGGTACTGGTAAATCCATATCAGCTGTAAACAGTGGAATCGTTTCATGATCATATCTCTCTGTATAACCAATTTGTTTGATTAACTCCTCACCGTCCCACTTTAAGGAATACGTATTTCGGCGCTGAACCACTTCATCAAAATTGTATTGCATACTTTCTCCCCCTCTAACATTTCACAAATAATTCTGTTTAAATACATTTTTTTAAACGTTTAAAATTAATTTTTCTCAGTTTAGCACCTTAACTGTGAAATGGTCAATATAAAAATTCAGATTTTTTTAAAAATTATTTGTTTTGCAAGTAACTTTCATTATAAGATTTTCTAATATGTTAGAATAAAATAATAATCCTCTATAAATTATTGAAAGGAGGCTGGGTGATGGATAAGGAGAAAGTTTTTTATGAACTAATGGAAACGCTTTACGAGACATCTAGGCTGATTAGTTCATACGAAAATATCCCAAGAAAATATGGTACTGATGATGAGCTTTACATGATAGAAGTACATACTCTGAACTTAATTGGCGATAAAGTAAAAACAAATACTTCTGAAATTGCGGAAATAACGAATCGCACAAAAAGTGCTGTTTCTCAAATGGTCGATAAACTTATCAAAAAGGATTTAGCAATTAAATATAGAAATCCTAACAATTATCGAGAATTGACTATCGAATTAACATCAAAAGGAAAGTTAGTGTATGAATATCATAAAAAGCTCGATGAAGAAGAGTACGGAAGCCATTTGAAGAATCTTGAGCAATTTACAGTGGAAGATTTTCAGAACTATATTACGATATTAAACGTAATTAATCGAAGGACACGAAATGTGCTTAATGATAGAGATTAATACAATGAAGCGTATAGTACGATTTCAGACTAAAATGTGCGTTTTTTTGACTTTTTCATAACAAAAAGAGCCATCGTAAATACGATGGCTCTTTAATTTTTCAGTTAAACTAATGTTAAAATATATTTTCAACCCTTATGGTAAAATATTTGCGTTCTCCCACCATAGAGCTAATTTAGGATTAGCAAGTAAGTAGAAATTATGTTCAGCCAAATCTCCAATACAATAATTCCGCAGTTTCTTTATAAAGTACAGCACCTGTTTTTTCTAATACTCTATGAGATGCGATATTATCTTTTTCAGTATCAGCAACAACAAATTTCACATTAGGCTTGCTTAACAACCAGTTTTTCATTGAATTAATCGTTTCTGTCATATAGCCATTTCCTTGATATTCAGGCAACGTGTAATACCCTACTACTACCTCACCATAGTCGTTTGGAAGCCCTTTTAACATGATTCCTCCTACACTACAGTTTTGACTTTTCGACACAATTAACCAATTGGTATACCACATATAGTTTTCCTTATCACATACCAACTTAGCATGTCGAATTTCCATTGCTTGTTGAAGTTCCGCATCTAAAAAGCTATCTGATTCCTTTAATGATAATTGAAGCTCCAACTTCTTTGGGTTATCAATGAGTAATCTTAGGCTTTCTGCATTTAGCGCAAGTATTCTTAATCTTTCTGTGTTCAATTCAATCATACTTATTCTCCTATTATCATTTTTGACGTAATTTTAAAGACAAAAATATTAAAATAGGTATATGTTATTGGCAGCTACTCCCATTATATTTTATCCAAATTAATAGTAGCATTACTTATTGTATTGTTATATTAATTGGTACATAAATAGTAGCATTAATTATAATTATTGTAAATTTGGTATGCGATTAGCTCTAATAAGTGGTGACTAAGAGCCACATGCACTATTAGATACAATTAATGAACTTTTCTATTTTTCCAATCCTCTATATGCAATGTGTAATGTCGATACATTAGAGCATCTATTTCTATATTTTCTTTGAAAACAAAGCCACATTTTTCAATCACCTTCAAAGAACTTACATTGCGGGGTTGAACGATAGCATTCAATTGTTCAATATTTGTCTGTTCAAATAGGAAATGTAGTAAACCTTTTACTGCTTTAGTTGTGTAGCCACGATTTCTGAAATGTTTTTGACATAGCATAGGCAATTTCTTGATTTGGTTCACTTAGCTCTTCTTTTGGCCCGGTATTGCAAAAACCAATGAATTCCCCAGTTTCCTTTAATATGATTGCTAATTTCAAATAATTTTGACCATTGATATTAGGAATAGCAGATAAAAATGCTTTATTGGAAGGTATTTCGTCATTTATTATCCAGTTTAATCGTTGTTCTCTCGTAGAACGCCAATCTGGCAAAAACTCATATACTTCTGGTTGTGAAGTAAGCTTATAAATTCCATCGACATCTTCACTTCTAAACTCTCTCAATAAAATTTCACCACAGTCGATTGTAAATAAATTGTGCATTGTTAAACCTCCATTTATTTCTTAGTTAAATCTTTTTTCAAATAGTAATGCTTAAAGTCTCTACCTACATTATCTAACGTCCCAAATATTTGATAACCGTGCTTTTCATAAAATTCTAACGCTTGAAAACTTAATGTATCTACCTTTATAAAATCGCACTGCTTTGCTAAAGCCATATGCTCGAGTTCTAGTAATAATTTTGTGCCAAATCCCGATTTTCGTATGTCCTCATCTATCATTAACGTGTGAATCTCTAGCCAATTCCAACATACTTCAGCAAGAATACCACCACGAACATTGTCATTTTCATCTTTAAGGAATACATTCATTTCTTCGTAATTTCCTCTTAAATCTACTGGAAAATGCTTTAAATTAAATTTGTAAAGCTCATTATTTACTATCTGTTTAGCTTGATCGTTTAATTCTTTCGTTATATACAAAGACATGATTTATTTCTCCTATCAGCTCATATTGTTAATTCGATTATAAATGACTGACATTCAATGAAAAAACCTCATATTCGTTTCATAAAAGAAAATAAGCCATGTGGTAAAAACCACATAGCTTCTTTTTATATGTTTGTTCTTTTTCTTTTTTCCTTTAGGATTATTCGTTGAATACTCTTTAAAGACAAATAATAGGTTGCACTTAAAGTCTCCATATCGGTGCCAGAGAGATATTCCTGATAAATATTATTGTTCCTTACATCTAATTCATTCCTTGTAGTAGTGCCAGCCCCCCAACTCTTTTTACTATCTTGTCTTCTCGGGATATAAATATATTCACCATCTACATAGTTTTGAATTAACGCGATTAACTCTGCTGGTAACAGATTATTTGCTTTCTTATAGCTCATGTTTGCACTCCTAAATGTATTATCGTTCGTTTAGGAAGAGCAAAGGCTATTTGATTTTAAAAATTATTTGCAATAGCCTTTGCTATGCAAAAATAGTATGCTTTCTCATACGACCAATCCTCCTTTTCCAGAGTTTTTATATACAAATTGTACCATGTATTTTTCAGAAAATGTAAATATATTTTTATAATTTTATTATGTAAACTAAAAAAGGATAAAAAAACTAGCCCCTCTTAGGAGCTAGATGTAATTGTTAGCGATTGATTTAAAATGTTAGTTGTAAAGTCTTCCACAGAAAGCGGCTTGCTAAAATAATAGCCTTGGACGAACTCACAGCCATGCTCACGAAGAACGTTTAATTCAGCTTCTTCTTCGACTCCTTCTGCTACTACTTTGAGGTTTAAAGCATGTGCCAATGAAATCATTGCAGAAATCATCGCTATCCCTGTTTTCTCAGGCACAATATCACGCACAAATGCCCGATCTATTTTTAATACGTCTACAGGGAATTTTTTTAAATAATTTAATGATGAATAGCCTGTTCCGAAATCATCTAATGCAATGGTAATGCCTAATGCCCGTAGCTGCTCAATCGTATTTATCAACTCTTCTGTATAATCAAGCATACTCATTTCGGTAATTTCAATTTCTAATGAATGCGGGTCAATTTTTGTTTTTTCAATTACATCGCGTACCATTTCAACAAAACCTGGTGTGCTAATATGGATAGGAGAAATATTGACAGCTACGCGTAAATTTGATTGAAATGTTTCGTTCCATGCACATACTTGCGCACAAGCTTTATGTAATACCCATATACCAATATCATTTATAAGACCACATTCTTCCGCAAACGGGATGAAACGATCTGGTGGCATCTGTCCTAATTCAGAATCATACCAACGAAGCAATGCTTCCATACCTACCACTTGATCTGTTTTTAAATCAATTTTGGGCTGATAATGTAGCTCTAATAAATCCTTTTTTAATGCCTGATGAAGTTTAGTTTCAAGTAATAACCATTTATCATTTGCCTCATCCATATTATGTCGATACAGCTTATATTGATTACCTCGTGTTGATTTTGCAGCATACATGGCGATATCAGCATTTTTTAATAAATCTTCAATTGAATTAGCATGATCAGGGAAAATGCTAATACCAATACTAATACTCGCATAAAATTCATATGCATCTACGATGAAACTTTCATCGAAAACAGCAATGATTTCTTTTGCCATTTCCTCGATACGTGAAACATCATTTAAGATCATGACGAATTCATCACTGTTATGACGATAAAATGAATTGGATGTGAAGTCTACATTGCGTAATCGATTTGCCATTTCCACTAGGAACATATCGCCTATGATGTGGCCAAGTCCATCGTTAATGTTTTTAAAACGATTCACATCAATGAAAAATAACGCAAACTTATCTCCTGTACGTCGAGATTGATGGAATTCATTTTCTAAACGTTGTTCTAATTTACGACGGTTTGGTAACCCTGTTAATTCATCATGATATGCAATATGTGTAATTTTTTTAATATCCTTTTGTGCGGTAATGTCTACTCTAATGGCAATATATTGATAAGGCTTATCATTATCATCGAGAAAAGGAATAATTGTTGTTTTCACCCAGTATAGACTACCATCTTTAGCACGGTTGCACACCTCACCATTCCACATGTCACCTTTTCCGATTGTTTTCCACATCTCTCTGAAAAATGATTTGGGATGGAAACCCGAGTTTAATAAACGATGATCTTGTCCAATTAAATCTTCACGCTTATATTTAGAAATTTTACAAAAATGATCATTAACAAAGGTAATTTTTCCTGTCCGATCTGTAATAGCGACTATGATCGAACTGTTCATTGCTGAAAAAATATCTTGTAATTCTTTCAGGCTGTAGTTAACTTGATTAATACTACTAGGCGTGATATTCATCATCTTCATTCTCCGTTCGTTAAAATAAGAGGGTTTAGTACTTATTCTTTATATTACAGTGAGGTATAAAGTTGTGGTAGATGGCCCTTTTTTATGTAATTATATTATAGTCTTAGAAAAGCAGTTAATTCAACCCAAATATACAATCTGCATATATCAAATTTAATAGTTTTCTATAAATTAGACAAAAAAGAATGACTTTAAACGCACGTGTTTCACCATTTTTCCATTTTCAATAATTACATTTGTACTACTGTTTAAACTATAGAAATACTATTTACCTTGTTAACGACAAAAGTCTAAATTTATTTATAAGTGAAAATGCCTTACTGTCGCAGCTGGGCAGTAAGGCATTTTACATGTTAAGAGATATCATATGCTATATGACCTCCTACAATTTTCGCTTGTTCATTATAAGCATCAAGTTGCTCTTGTGATAAGTTTAAAATATAGTAGTGAAAATTAATTGGCTCTAACTCGTGTTTGTCACATACTTGTCGGTAAAACTCATAGCCTTGTCGATAGTCTGTCATACGACTAACTTCCTTTCGTGTGCTGCTTCATTAAAATATTTTAATTGTTCTTGCGATAACTTATTAATATAGTAATAAATATTAACTGGCTCTAAATTAAATTGCTCGCATTTTTTACAATATAACTCGTAACCTTCTCTATACTGTGCCATTCCGTTCCCTCTTTTCTTTGTACTATAACAGTTGTTTATTTGTATAAATAATATATAACAGATATGTTTTCAAGTCAATAATAATTCTGAAATTTCTTTTATATCAATAAAAGCCCAGTCTACTAATTTAGTATGGCTGGGCTTTTCATAAACTATTCACATTGGCGTCCGTTTTAACCACATCCTTTGTAGCTAATGTTTTATATTCCAAGTTGTTTCGCTTGCATATTATAAGCGGAAAGCTGTTCTTGCGATAATTGGATAACATAATAACGGAATGAAATTGGCTCTAAACCATAACGTTCACACATTTCACAATAAAACTCATAACCATCACGATATTTCGACATCATAAATTCCTCCTGTACAAACTGTTTTATAACAGTTGTTTTTATTTTCATTTAATATATAACAGATTATGTCGTTCGTCAAGAGGATATTCATGTAGGATGATGAAAAAAAGCCCGATTTCTCAGTAAAATTCAAGTGTGAGAAGTCGGGCTTATAGTTGTTTGTATTACCATAGATGTTTCAATAACCGAATGACTAGTCTTGGAATCCATAAAATGATATTCCAGATTACTTCAAATAAAATAGTGTTTCTAAGTTCTGTTAAGATTTTTTTCGTATACAACTTGATCTTTCTTCTTTTCATGTTAACTCCTATTATACTTTAACTTACAATACCTTTCCTTTCATGGATTTGTTCAATATGTCGTTGTTCATGCAAATACACCTGCTCAATCCATTGGTCGAGTGGTAATTTACCAAAAGCAGGATGTTGAACGGCTTTTTTTGCTAGCAGAGATGGATCTTCAATCGCTTGCAGATAGGTAGTGAATTGTTCTCGCGTATCATCTAGTAATGTCAATATTTGCTGTATTTCAAATGGTTCATCTGAAGGTTCAACAATTTTTGGCGCTTTAAGCTTCCTCGTTCTATCTTTTATCAGCTGAACATTTAGACGTTTTGGTTCTGAATTTTCTTGTGAGGATAACCCCCAAGTAATTGCCTTGATAGTCGATGCTTCTACTAGCACTAAGTGATGACATATTTGTGCGATACTCCAACTGTTTTCATCAGGTTTTTGATTAAATTGTGTATTATTGTATATTGTAATTTCCTTTAGTAATTGCGCTCTTGTTGCACTTAGTTGTTCCAGCAATAATGCTATCATACGATATCCCCTTTCTAATTTAAGGTTCTACTTTTTATATATGCACTAATCTAGCAAGTATTCTCTTACATTAGTTATTCTCTACAATATTGAATGGGTTATTCTCTAGAACATGCTGTAATTGCTCATCCTCAATATGCGTATAGATTTGGGTTGTAGCGACACTAGAGTGCCCAAGTATATGTTGTAAGCTTCGAATATCTGCCCCAGCTTTATACATCATTGTTGCGGATGTATGACGCAATTTATGAGGCGTTAGCCGATCTTTTTGTAGCCCCGATTGTTTGTTTATTTGTTTGACGATTTTGGCTACTGTTTGCCGTGTAAAACGTGTTCCTTTTTGTGAAACGAAAAGGGGCTCTTCTCCTTCGCCTTTGTACGGCGCTTTTCCGCTTTGTTCATAATTTTTTAGTGCTTGGATGCAGCTATCATTCAAATAAACTGTCCGTTCTTTATTGCCTTTTCCGATAACAGTCAAATAGCGTCCTTGTATTGACGATGTATTTAGTTGGCAAAGCTCGGATACTCGTATACCTAGATTTAAGAAAAACATCATCATGCAATAATTGCGTGGAGATGCGCGATGTATTTGAATGCCCTCGATAAACTGTGTTGCCTCTTCCATATTCATATAAATTGGTTTTCTGCGCCCAATCTTCGGCGTTTCTAACTCTTCGGCTGGATTCTCTTCAATGAGACGGCGTTTTCCTTTAATGTATTTGAAAAACGATTTTAATGTAGCTACTTTCCGTGCTCTAGCAGAAGCGGAATTTTGACGTTGCACTTCGCAGTATTCCATAAATAAGTAGAGATCCTCCAAAGTAATATCACGGATTTCTTCTATTGTAATAGTAGCAATATTAATTTTTTCTAATTGCGCTATCTCAATATCGTTTTGCATTGCTAAGTGGAAACGAAAAAATAATGTGAGATCGTATTCGTATTCTTTTCTAGTGCGCTGCGATTTCCCTTTGATCGTCGTTAAGTAGACAAGGAAATCTTTCATTATTTTAGGTAGTTGAGTCTTCTGCATAAAATCACCTCTATTTTCTCTATTTTACCACGAAAAAACGTTCCCAAATATAAATTTGGGAACTTTATTGATAAAAAAGTGCCTATTTATAACAATCAGAACATATGTTCTTATTCGGAATAAAAAAAGATGACTTCTAAGTAATAGAAATCATCTCGGTTAGCCGCCAACTGTTTTTTATTATCGACATTAAAGAATCACTCGAATTGCGAACATTGCAGCTTAGGGTGTCCCCTTTTCTTCATAAAAAGAAGCTATTAATTTTCATAGGATGTTAAGCACTAACCCGAGGAAATTTATTAGCTAATGATGAAAATATTTTTCGTAATAAAAAATTAGCTTTTTCACTATTTTTTTATTAGGTTTCACTTTTTATGCATAAAGCGTTCGTTGAATGAATATTAAACTCTAGTATACTAGTATGCGCTGAGACGAATCGAAAAATCAAACGTCGGGTAACGATGCGAGTCGATTCGTCTCATAACGCGCGTGTCAATTTTTGGGTATTTGTATTTATTTGGCGAAAATACTATATGTACCATCATTTTGCTTTGTTAGCTTCCAGTTAGTAGATAACATATTTTGAATTTTCGAAATAGTTTTCTCGTCGCAAAATAAATTGTTAATTCCTGTATCTTCTAATTGGAAATTCTTTGTTTCTTCTAATTGAAAACGCAGATGTAGTAAACGCTGAATGCCCGGTAATGTTACATATTTAATTCGATAATTACCGTGATAGGCATCAAGAAATGTTTGTTCCCCTTCTTGATAAAGAGCCAACGTTTCGTTAAATTCATACTTTGGTTCTAGGTTACGCCATGATGACACATCCCCAGTTCGTAAAGTCTGTAAAATCTTCTCGTCAGATAAATTGAGTTTTGATAGCTTGTCTAACTCATAAGCTTGCATTAAGTTAATATTTGTCATTTTTACTAGCTCCTTTTATGTATTTCCTATTAGTGTAACACGTTTTTTCTACTACTTAAATTCGGAGGCGGTTCACATGATGAAATTGTATGATTCAGGTTCTTTTTTTGATGAAATGTTAGATGGTGATCAGCCGAAACCACATTATCGCTCTTTCCATCGTAAGCTTAGTGCTTTTTCACAAGATCAGCTAGAAGAAAAATACCAACAAGCTCAATCAAGCTTTCTTAGACAAGGTATAACATTTACTGTATATGGTGCACAGGGTGGGACGGAGCGGACAATGCCTTTTGATTTTGTCCCAATTATTATCCCACATGAACAATGGAACATCATTGAAACAGGTATGAAACAGCGTGTTAAAGCCTTAAACTGTTTTTTACATGATGTTTATAATAGACAGCTAATTGTTAAAGACGGGATTATTCCAAAAAGCCTTATCGAACAAAATCCATTTTATTATCCAGAAATGCTAGGTGTACAAGTGCCTATTAATAATCATATTTTTTTAGCTGGAATTGATTTAATTCGCGATGAAAATGGTGTTTATCGTGTACTGGAAGATAATTTACGTAATCCTTCTGGCATTTCGTACGTTTTTCAAAACCGATATGTTATGAAGGAAGTGTATCCTGAGTTCTTTTCAAAACATACAATCCAATCTCTTGAGAAACAGATGACAATTATGAAAAATGCCCTTCTTGCACATCGGCCAACAGCTTTAAAAGCAAATGTAGAACCGAAAGCAGTGCTTTTAACAGCGGGGATGTATAATTCTGCCTATTACGATCATGTATTTTTAGCGCAACAATTAAATATTCAGCTTGTGGAAGGACGAGATTTAATCGTTCAAGATCTTAAAGTTTATATGAAGACTATATATGGTCTTGAGCAAATAGATATTATTTATCGCCGAATTGATGATGATTTCCTAGATCCTACTGTCTTTCGAGAAGATTCTTTACTAGGAGTACCCTATTTAATAGAAGCCTATAAAGCGGGCAATATCGCAATTTTGAATGCGGTTGGCAATGGTGTTGCGGATGATAAAGCGATGTATGCCTATGTACCCGATATGATTCGTTATTATTTAAATGAGGAGCCGATTTTAGAAAATGTGACGACCTATCATCTTGAAGATGAAAGTCAACGAGCATGGGTTCTTGACCATTTAAAAGAATTAGTGATTAAAAATGTAAGTGCTTCAGGTGGCTACGATATGCTAATTGGACCACATGCAAGTGAAGAGGAAATCACAAGCTTTTATGAAAAAATAGTAAAACATCCAAATCAATACATTGCGCAACCGACTATTCAGCTATCACGTGCACCATCATATCAGCATGGCAAATTTTATCCTTGTCATGTCGATTTACGGGTTTATGTTATGAACGGCGGTGATATTTTTGTACTTCCCGGAGGTTTATCGCGTGTTGCACTTAAAGAAGGCTCGTTAATCGTTAATTCATCTCAAGGTGGTGGAGCAAAAGATACGTGGATATTAAAGGAGGAATTGCAACATGCTAAGTCGAGTAGCAGACGCACTATATTGGATGGCAAGATATAGTGAACGAACAGAAACTAATGCACATATATTACAAGTACAGCTGTTGAATATGTTGGAGCAATCAGGTAAGGAAAATGAATATCTTGATCACTGGGAAGCAATATTAGACATTTGTGCATCGAAAGAAGAGTTTATATCATACTATGAAGTCATTCGTGTCAATCCTCTTATTGAATACCTTTTATTTTCGGAGAACAATAGCAATGCTATACATGCAACATTAAGAGCTATTCGGGAAAATGCACGCATTACACGTGATAGTATCCCTATTGAGTTATGGGAATTACACAATGCCTTTTATTTATATATGCAGCAAGAGATCACAGTGCGAGAACGCCCTTTTCCGTTAATATCTTTAAACTATTTTTTACACAATGTTCGTAAGACATCTTTGACGGTTACTGGATTAATTGAGGGCTCGATGGAACGGGATTTGCCTTTTTATTTTATGCAAGTTGGCAAATGGCTTGAACGTGCAGAAAAAATGATTCGAATGATTTTAATTATGCTAGAGCAACAAAAACTAATGGCTAGCGATTTACAAGAAGCAGACGGAACATTTTTGCTCGATTTATCAAAAGCAACAGAACCCTACCTGCGTAAGCATCATCAAACACATTTACAAAATGTTATACAATATTTATTACATGATGATCATTTTCCTCGCTCAGTGATTGTTTGTCTCAAAAAACTAGAAGAGGCATTTACACATATCGAAGAAGACCATTTAACAGAACGATTTTTAGCACTTAACACGCCGTTAAGAGCTTTGTTAATTGCTATAAACAATATCGATTTATCGACATCTTCCTTAGAGGAAGCAATATTTTCAATGGAGGAAAGATTGTGTCAATGTATTGATTTTGGTCATACATTTTCGACAATTTATCACTTATATGAACCCAGCCTACAATCTTGAAAGGAACAATTCACAGCTCCTTTTCAACACGCAAGTCAGTAATCAAAAGGAAGCGGACACGATGAAATTTGAAATTCAACATACAAATATTTTTCAATATGAATCTGAAGTCGATCAAAGCTTGAATACAATCCGCTTAAAGCCTCGAAGTGATGAGCGTCAGCGCTTGCTGTCCTATCGCATTGCTATTTCGCCCTCATCATTGACGCGCGAGCATGCAGATATTTGGGGCAATACGGTCGGTACATTTTATATTCCTGAGCAACATCAAGAACTAGAAATAGAAACAACGTCTATCGTCAGTATTCAACGAGCACCATTTATTCATCGGATTCAATATTCACCAGAGATGCAGACGATTTTCCATTCCCAGCTATTTTATGAGCATTACTTGCCCTATTTAAAATCAACGAGCTTTACGTTTATGACTGATGCACAGATAGAAGATGTTTTTCATGCCATTGGTCACGCAGAAAATCCAGTACTGTTTTCGCTTAATTTAATGCAGTATTTATATTCGACATTTGAATATGATCCAACAGCAACAAATGTCACGACAACTGCAAGCCAGGCATTTGATTTAAAACGAGGTGTTTGCCAAGATTTCACACATGTTATGCTAGCGATTTTACGTGCTAAAGGAATACCTGCTCGCTATGTTAGTGGCTATTTATATGTCGATGAAAATTCAGCTCTCATCGGTGATAGTGCTACACATGCCTGGGTGGAAGTGATGATTCCTGGCATCGGTTGGATTGGTTTAGACCCAACAAATAATGTAGAAGTATTAGAAAATCACATTATTTTATGCATTGGCCGTGACTATACAGATATTAGTCCCGTCGAAGGTGTATATACAGGCGGCAAGCATGATTTGACAGTCAAAGTAAATGTTAAAGCTTTAACACATTTTTAATAGAACGTGCAGTGGAATGTGTGAAAACATCTTTTACTGCACGTCTATTTAAATCGTTCGCCTCGTTCCGTTAAGACCCATTTTCGAACATACCCCATGTTTTGCTGTATCGTTTCTATTGTTTTTTCGCTTTGTAACGCTTTTTGAAGCACAGTGTAACGTACATCCGTTGCTCGCACATTAGTGCCAATATCTTTAGATATCGTTTGGAAAATTCGTTCTATTGTTTTTGTCGTGATTGGTTTCGTTTGGCTTGCCTCACTTACCCAAAGCCATTCCCCCACACTTTTCTGATGTAATTCCTCCGTTACAGCTTGATAATGCAATAACATTTCCACTAAAACATTTGAAAGCATAATTTCTCTCTTACCGTTATGATTGGCAATAGAAATATGTAAATTATCAAGGTCAAGATGCGCCCATTTCATGCGAACAATTTCTGCTGGCTTACAACCTGTTTCGATAAACATTTGAACAATACAGCCATTTCTTCTTGCTAACCAAGCATGCTCTTGTGTTTTTGCGTATTGAAAATAAGTTGGCCATACTTCTGTAATGCTCATTAATTGCTCTTTCGTAAGCAATTTTAAGGAATCCTTACCTCTCTTTTTGGGCTGTAAAATGCTTTCATAATCGAACGGTTCTGCCCATTCTCTCAAAAAAATAAAGTCTACAAAACTCCGAAGTGAAGCGATTTTGTGATTGAATGAATTAACATTTGGATAGTTCTCTTTTAAATAATTACTATATATACATATTAATTCTTTGAATTCGTTGTCAACATGTTCAACGTTTTGCTCACTAGCAAAAGCTAAAAATTGCTGTCCATCAATATTGTATTGTTTTTTCGTAGCAGCACTTTTCTTTAATGAATCTAAAAGCAATAAATAGCTTTGCCATGCCTCCTTCAATGTCACCATTTTGCTTCCTCCTTATTAGATAGGGCGTAAGTTAATTTAATTTTATAATATTTTTTGCGCGTGCAGTGTTATTTTTTTTAATAACTTTAGTGTCGGATAATCTGTTATAAAGTGATAGATTACCGCTTCTTCTATGGAAAAGTCCCTTTTTTAATAAAGAAACAAATGTTCCTATAGTAGTTTCTCATATCTTTTGCTTTATTACAATAGCAATATTCTGTTGTAGTACAATCGCTTGAAAATGTTTGTAATTTTGTATAACAGGCTGAAAATACATGAAAATTCGTATTATTTAGTGTTTACCCTCCTTTGTGTTATATAATATAAGTACTATCTGAATATAGGGGGCTTTTCAATTATGCAAGTAAGAACGACTCGTCTTGAAGCTGAAGATGCCAAAATTATTTATCAGGAAACGGCTGGACTTGCGATCATTACGATTCACCGACCGCAGGCGAAAAATGCGCTAACAGCAAATATGTGGGATCAATTAGCTAACATTGCCCTAAAAGTGTTGGATAATCCGAAAAATAAAGTGCTTATTTTACGTGGATCAGGTGAAAACTTTACGGCAGGCTCTGATATTAAAGAATTTAACGCCATTTCACTTGAAAAAG
Organism: Lysinibacillus sp. FSL W8-0992; assembly: GCF_038008685.1. NCBI lineage: Bacteria > Bacillati > Bacillota > Bacilli > Caryophanales > Bacillaceae > Lysinibacillus > Lysinibacillus sp. FSL W8-0992. Next base: position 3,129,160 of record NZ_JBBOZQ010000001.1, on the reverse strand, counting down.
CAGAGGAAGCATTTTTACATATGGAAAAAACGATTTCAACAATTGAACGTTTACCAATTCCAACTATTGGTGTTATTAACGGTCCGGCGATGGGTGCTGGTTTAGAGCTAGCATTAGCTTGTGATATTCGCATCGGCTCTGAAAAAGCGAAATTAGGTATTCCCGTAGGCAAGTTAGGCATTACATTAAACAACAAATTTGCTCAGCGCCTTGTCCAACTTGTCGGCCCTTCTACAACGAAGGATTTAGTATTTACTGGTCGAATGTTTAAAGCGGAAGAAGCATTTAAGCTTGGCATGCTCAACTACTTAGTTGCTGAAAAGGACATAAATAAATTTATGATTCGGATGGGTAAGCTTGTTGCTGGTATGTCACCAGAATCATTACTAGCTGTAAAAAAATCTGTACAAGAATGTATTGATAGTGTACCAGCACTTTGGCAAGGTTCTACACCATTTGTAGGCAATGATTTTACAGAAGGCTGTCGCGCCTTTGTCGAAAAACGTCAACCGCAATTTACACGACCATCAAAATAAAAATACAGGTACTCTCGCCTTTTCGCGTATGGAGTACCTGTATTTTATTTTCGTTTATGCAAAGCGGCATGAACATAAAGATTGATGACATCTAGTTCATAGCCAAAATGTTGAAAGAACGAACGTTGTATTTCTTCTTGTAATTGATATAAGCGACGTGGTAATAAATAATCAATCGGCATTTTTAATTGCAATGAAATGGTCGCCTTTGCCTGTTCTCCAAGACTAAACTGTATTTGCTCAACCTTTTGCACAATATCTTGCTGATTACAACAGTACGTAAGTAATTGAACGTACACTTGCTTTTCAATTTCAATATATTCTTGTTGGAAATCAGGTCGAACAATTGTTGTTTCACCGATTTTTTCGCGCTTCGGAGTGAAAATCTCTTTCCCCTTTTGAATGAGTCGTTTAAAGAAATTTTGCTCAACTTGGCGATATGGTATTGGCATAACATGCTTTCCTTGTGTCTGGCGAATAAATTTCGCTTTTTGAATTTCCTTTTGCGAACGAATATCCTCGACGTAATAATATGTTTCAATTGGTCCTAGCGCTAAACGCTGGGCAATATTTTTCGTCATTTTATCAGACGTGCCGATGATTAAAATAGATTGAACACTGTATGAATCGAGCGCTTTAATGACTTCCTCACGATGAGTTTCCTCTGTGAAAATCGCGCGTCGCACAGCTGTGATCGTATTTTTTTCAAATTTCGCGGATATGCCCGCTACTTTAACTCCATTGACAATTAGTAAACCATCATCAATTATTGCTTCTACCCCTATTTTATGTGCAAAAACTAGAGCACTAGTACTTTTCCCTGTTCCACTCGGTCCACTTAACGAACATACCTTCATCCACACACACACCTTCCTCGCTTAATAATAGCAGAATTATCACTCTATTTTTGCTGATATGGGCCAAACGCTATCATATGCGCGAGCTTTTCTCATATTAGCTTAAATTTTTCCGCTAGTCTATGCAAGCATCTTCTCCATTAATAGAATATATTCTTTTTTCAGAATAACTTTCCCTTTCTGTGCTTTAGTATGTTAAAATGTGAACTACTATTATTCTGTTATACAACTATAAGGAGTGTACTAGTTTTGAAAATCGTACCATCAAAAAAAATGTCATTATTCACCCCAGCAATTTTCGGAGATTTAAAGAGCTTCGCAAAGCAACAACAAGAAAAAGGAATGTCTTTAATCGATTTAAGCTTAGGTAGCCCAGATCTTCCACCTCATGCGAAAATTCGTGAGCATTTATCGTATCGAGCTAGCTTAGAAGAATCATATGGCTATACGCTATCAGGAACACAACGCTTTTACGATGCGGTAAGCCGTTACTATAAACGTCGTAGTAACGTCGATTTAGATCCTACTAATGAAATTATTCAAACGATAGGTTCTCAAGAAGGTTTAGTACATTTACCTATCGCCTTTTGTGATCCAGGAGACATCGTACTATCAACGAATCCAGCGTACGTCGCTTACGATGCTGGCATACATTTAGCTGGTGCAACACCTTACTATATGCCTCAAACAGCTGAAAACGATTATTTACCGGATTTAGACGCAGTGCCGGAAGAAATTGCACTTAAGGCTAAACTACTTATTTTAAATTTACCAGGAAATCCTGTACCTGCTATGCCTTCTCTTGCATATTTCGAAAAGGTAATTGCTTTTGCTAAAAAATATAACGTAATTGTGCTTCATGATGCAGCATACTCAGAGTTTTATTTTACAGGTGATGGTCCTATTAGCTTTTTAGCAACACCTGGTGCAAAAGAAGTTGGGATGGAAATTAATTCGCTTTCAAAAAGCTTCAGCTTAGCTGGAACGCGAATTGCTTATATTGCTGGTAATGCCGAAATGATTGCTGTCTTAAAGCAACTTAAATCGAATTTAGACTTCGGTATTTTTGAACCGATTCAAGATGCTGCTGTAGTAGCATTAGATAATGCAGAAGAAATTACAGCGAACTTGCGTGCAACTTTCTCAGAGCGTCATAAAACACTAATGAACGGCTTACATGAACTAGGTTGGGATGCAGCGCCTTCAGATGGTGGCATGTTCGTTTGGGCAAAATATCCGTACGATATTGACTGTACCGAATTAGCATTTAAGCTAATTGAGCAAATCGGTGTTGTCACAGTACCTGGAACTGTCTTTGGAACAGCAGGACAAGGTTACTTGCGACTTGCTCTTGTGCAGCCAAAGGACGTATTGCAAGAAGCAGTAGATCGTCTGAAAAACGTTTCAATTTAATAACAATACAAAAGCATGTGATACAGGGTACTCCCATTTCACATGCTTTTATTATTTCTCTTATTAACTAGCAAAACAGCTACCGCATGATTGCAGTAGCTGTTTCTTTTATACATCATATTTTTGTACTTCTTCATCCTCATATCGATTGTATCGCTTCTTAAATAATTTAAATAAATGTGTTACAAGGACTTTAAAGATTGCATAGCCTGGAATCCCTAAAATAACACCTGGTACACCAAATAGCGAACCTGCTGTTAATAATACGAAAATAATGGAAACTGGGTGGATGCTTAATGATTTCCCCATAATTTGTGGAGATATAAACTTCCCTTCAATCAACTGCACTACTGTCCAAACGATGGCAAGTTTCACTAGCATGAATGGAGAATTAACAAGCGCGATAATGGCTGCTGGTGTAATAGCTATAACCGGTCCTAAATATGGTACTACACTTGTAATCATCGCTAGGAAGCCAAGTAGCAATGCATATTTCATACCGATAATTAAGAAGCCAATCGTGACCATTGCTCCGATACACATTGAAACTAAAATTTGCCCTTGTATGTAAGAACTAATTTGCTTGTCCATATCGTGTAAAACATCATGTAAACCTGTGCGCATGCGCGGCGGGCAAATTTTCATGACGAATCTCGGCAGTTTTTCTCCATCTTTCAGTAAATAAAATAAAATAAAAGGTACTGTAACAAGCGACAAAATAATGCCCGTTAAGGTTGAAAGAAATCCTGTTATACCAGTAGCAACACCTTGTGCTAAATTTGCTGCTGTATCTTTTACTGTTTCGATAATGTCTGTAGTGAAATTCATCACTACTTTTTCATAGTTAAAATCCATATTGGCTAAATACTCATTTACGCGTGAGTTATTCAAGTATTCCACAATATTTTGGGTTAGTGCCATAAAATACACAGGGAATTCTTGTGCTAAATTCGTAAATTGATCACGTAAAAAAGGATAAACTAGCACGACAAGTAACGTAATGACGCCAATGACACCGATATACAAAATTAAGATGCCCCAAGCTCTAGGGATACGCCACTTTTCAAGTATTCCTAATAATGGTCGTAATAAATAATATCCTATTACGGCAAGCACCCCTGGTAAAATTACAACTTCGAATAATACTTGTAGCGGGGTAAATATGAAGGAAACTTTTCCAAACATAAAAATCACACATGCGAGTAATAATAAAATAATCAACGTAAATAATAAATTTTTACCACCTAAAAAGCGGATAAACTTCGTCGAAAAAAAGTTTGAATGCTCCTTTGGTCTTTGTTCTCTCATATTCACACCCCAATCCAAATGCTCACCTATATTTTACAGGATAATGTTGGCTTTTGCGAAACATCACTCTAAAGAAATACCTAAAAATTTACTTAAAAACTCTTTATTTTTCTGTTCATCAATAACAATCGCAGACCCTGCATGGCTAAAGTTTTGGAAATCATAGCTGCCTTCAATTGGGACTGTCGCTTTCTCTATTGATATTTTCCCTTTAGACACCATTTTTAAAACTTGTTGTATTTCGCCTGTAGATGAATAATCAGTTGTCACATAGCCTTGGGCTGCACCAATAAATTTTGGTAAGTTGAATACATTTTGGGGTGCTAATATTTCATTTTTTAATGCTTCAATTACTTTTTGCTGGCGGGCAACACGACCAAAATCTCCTTCCGCATCGTGACGGAACCTTGCATAGCCTAGTAATTCTTGCCCATTGAGGTTATGAGTACCTTTAGTAAGCGTAACGCCAATTTTTTCAGACATATCTTTTTCAACATCTATTTCCACACCATTTGGTGCTAAAATATCAACAAGTGATTCAAAATTTTTAAAATCTACAAGTGCGTAGTGATGAATTGGTAATCCAAACATATTAGTTAATGTATCTTTTAATAGCTGAACACCACCTAAATAGTATGCGGTATTTAGTTTATAGGATTGGTAGCCAGGAATGTCTGCATAAATATCACGCATAAATGAAACAAGCTTGACATCATTGGTTTTCTTATTCCAAGATAATACCATCATTGTATCAGTTCGTGATTTTTCTTCACCACGTGTATCAATTCCTAATAATAAATAGTTTTCAATATCACTATTGATTTTGTCCCCACTAAAATCTTCTTGTGCTACCTTTGTGTCAGTTGCTAATTGTAAACCACTACGATATTGCATAATGCTATATACCGCAATTACAATGACACAGAGTAATAAGAACGTAAACAATGCTCTCCCTTTACGCAATCGACGTTTTTTTGGACGTTGCGAGCGTCTTGTATAGTCTTGCTCTTCCATATCAAAATAACTCCTCTATTTTTTTATAGTAATGTAACGATTGCTAGTAAGGAAAGTTTCATTTTTCTTTCTAACCTCATCAACATCTCTCTATTCGTTATTTTACACCCTATTTGCCAGTTATGAGCAAAATAATGCTATAATATTTTCACGATAGAAAGGATGATGAACATGATTGAAAAAGCGACGTTTGCAGGTGGCTGTTTTTGGTGTATGGTTAAGCCATTTGTAGAGTGGGACGGCATACATAAGGTCACATCTGGCTATATGGGTGGCCATTTAGAAAATCCAACATATGAAGATGTTAAAAAGGGCAACTCCGGTCATTTAGAAGTAGTAGAAATCGAATTTGATTCGTCGATATTTAGCTATGAACAATTACTTGATATTTATTGGATGCAAATTGATCCAACAGATGCCTATGGTCAATTTCACGACAGAGGTGAGTCATACTCAACTGCAATTTTTACTTATTCAGAAGAACAAAAACGAATTGCAGAGGCATCGATAGAAAAACTTGCGAATAGTGGTCGCTTTGATAAACCTATTGTAACCATTATTCGTGATGCTCAACACTTTTATCCAGCTGAAGATTACCATCAAGATTATTATAAAAAAGAATCCGAACATTATAAGCAAGATCGCGCTATATCTGGGCGTGATGAATTTATTGCAGACCATTGGAAGAAATAAGCGGATTTAGTGTAGCGAGGCCCTTCTATTTCATTTCAACAAGAAAAGAATCCATTGTAAAAAACACAATGGATTCTTTTTCTTTTACTCATTAATTTTTGAGGTAAGGTTAAATGACTGCATTGCCTCAAAGAAACGCTTACCATATTTCTCAAATTTCACTTCACCTATACCACTAATCTGTCTTAGTCCCTCGAGCTCTAGCGGCTTTTTATCACATAACTCACGCAACGTTTTGTCAGAGAACACAACGAATGGTGGCACCTTTTCTTCATCCGCAATCTCTTTTCGTAATAATCGTAAGTGTTCAAATAACGGATCATTATCTGCAAGGACTCGAACAGTAACCGCTTCTTTTCGCATAACTATTCGACTGCCTAACAGGACAGATTTCCCTTCCTCTGAAACATAAATCGTTGGAAATGTCCCATGCTTCACAGCTAGTAATCCTTCCGCAATTAAAAACTCAATAAAATTTGAAACTTCCTTTGAAGATTGACCTTTTAAAATGCCATATGTTGAAAGTCTTGAAAACCCAAATTCAAGAACCTTTTGATTTTTAGAGCCGATTAATACTTGCGCAACCATCGTTTTACCGAATTTTTGCCCCATCCGTACGACGCAAGCCAAAACCTTTTGCGCATCTACAGTGACATCTTTCACTTCACGGCTGTCATTACAATTACTGCAACGATTACAAGGTTCGCCTGGTTCTTCACCAAAATACGTTAATATCGCATTTTGAAGGCAACCTTCTGTATGACAATAATCAACCATTGTTTGTAATTTTTCTAATTCCTGTGCAATTCGTGCTTCATCACGTGTTTGCTCTATTAAAAATCGTTGTGTTTGTACATCTCCTGAAGCATAAAGCAATATACAGGCACTTGGCAGTCCATCACGCCCTGCACGCCCCGCTTCTTGATAGTAGCTCTCCATATTGCGCGGCATTTGATAGTGAATAACAAAGCGAACATTACTTTTATCTATTCCCATCCCGAACGCATTCGTTGCGATCATAATACGAGCTTCATCCTTTAAAAAACGTTCCTGCTCAGACATGCGCATGTCCTCTGATAGCCCTGCATGATACTTTGCGACCGATACACCAGCACGAACAAATATGTCATACAAACTATCGACCGATTTACGTGTCGCTGCGTAAATAATACCTACTTCTGTTTTATTTTTTTCAATATAATTTTTAATATATCGTTCTTTATTTTCACCGATTAATACGGTAAAAGCTAAGTTTTCACGTTCAAAACCAGTTATAAGCGTTGCCTCTTCATCAATCGTTAATAATTGACGGATATCCTCGCAAACGGCAGGTGTCGCAGTAGCAGTTAATGCGAGAACAGTTGGTTTTTGTGGCCACAGTGTAAACAATTTTTGAATCGCACGATAACTTGGTCTAAAATCATGTCCCCATTGTGAAATACAGTGAGCCTCATCGACTGCTAGCAATGGCACGTATAATTGTGATAACGCCTGTAAAAAGGAGGCGCTTTCTAATCTTTCAGGGGCAATATATAGAAGCTTTAAATAGCCTGCACTCGCTAGCTGCATTGTTTCATCTACTTCTTGAGTAGATAACGTACTATTAATATAAGCAGCTGGTATATTTGCTGCTCGCAACGACTCTACCTGATCCTGCATGAGTGATATTAACGGTGAGATAACAATCGTTAAGCCATCAAGCATCAGGGCAGGAATTTGATAGCAAATCGATTTCCCCCCACCTGTTGGCATGACACATAGGCTCGACTGTCCACTTAACGTTTGCTCAATAATTTGGGCTTGTCCGGTGCGAAATGAATCGTACCCAAAGTGGTGCTGTAGCATTTGTTTTGCTTGCTCCATATTTTTCTCACTCCTCTGCTGTAAGACGAATTAACTTATACTCGCCCTGATCATTTTTAAAAATTTCATATGTCATGATGGAATTGGCCAGTGCCTCCTGCCCAGCAGAATTGGTCAGCACATATTCCGTTTTTGCGCGCACAACAATATTTTGCCCAACTTTCTCTATACGTTTAATTGTCGTATTCGAAAAATGAATTTTTGCTTGCTTAGACGCATAATAGGCAACCATGTCATTCAGCGTACTCTGTAAATCATCTGCTCCAGTGACAGTCTTCATTACACTTGCATCATTAATCGCAACAGCTGCTTTTAGATGTTCATGAAATGTGTCAATAAATATTTTTACTTCGTCCTCGTTATAAGCAAAAACATCCTTACCATATTTCTCGATAGCTTGTTGTACTGCTTCTTTGTCCCCGTCTTCACTATACGTGTATAGATTTTTTGATTGGGACAAACGATCTTTTGCCTTCATGCCGTCAGTAATCCATTCATCAAGTAATTGTACAATATCCTGCAGTGGCAATATGTATGGTTGTGAAACACCTTGTTGCTGCCGATTAAAATAAATACCCACGATTTGACCTTTCTCGGCCTCCATCACAGGGCTACCTGGTGGTAAGGCTTCCTCTCCATCAATATAATAAGCAGCTACTTTGTCATTATATTTTTTGATTGTGTGTGGTAAACCATCGACATACACAGCTAGGTTATCCAAATTCCCATTATAAACTGTTGGAACGTTAACCGAAGCGTTATATTTCACTTGTAGCACGGCTATATTATAAGCTGTCGACATATAGCGTACTTCAGCTTCTACAAGCTTATCGTTACTAAATTGCACAAGCGCTGTAGGCTTTGATGATACGAGTGCTCCATTCGTTACAATATAGAGCATCTTTGGCTCTTTTTTCACTATAATGCCTGCACCAATTCCGTTCTCTCCTACAACCTTCACCTCTGGAACAAGCTTTTCCTCCTGCTTCTCCACAGGCTTTTCCGATTTCACTTCAGCCTTTTCCTTGTTAAACATTTCTGCAACGGACTGATCACTACAGCCAGTTAATAGGAAGGTTGCCGCTCCAACGATTAGCATTTTGTTTCGCATACATTCACCAGTACTTTCTTTCTCATCTTCTTTCCTATTCTATCATAAACAAGGATTTCATTCGTTTCAAGTTTACATAATATTATTATTGATTTTTTTCTTTAGAACAAACGCTTCCTATTAAAAAAATAGAAAAAACCTATTTTAAATAATAGTAACAACTAACTGATTTTTTCACTTATTTTCCTTATACTCCATAAAAAAGAAAAACAGAATTTAATTCTGTTTTTCTACTGGAATACCAAAAAATCGAAATATGTAGTCTTGTTCTTTTGAAGCAGGATTTCAACACAAAACAGAATTCTTCCTCCTTCATTTAACTGCAATTGATTTCCGTTACGGGCGGACGCTTTTCGCGGGCACAATGTAAGCCGCAACCCTCGCTAACGCGCGGTCTGTTGTGTCTTACATTTTGTGCTGTTCCCGCAGGAGTCGCCTCCCTCCACTCTATTCAACTGAAAAATTTAGGCATCAAGAGAGAACTACTGGATGCATTTTGTAATATGATTTATTAAAAAAGACATGCCCTATTATTCAAGCATGCCCGTCATGTATTTATTTTTTCTTTAATGCGAGTGTTGTACCAATAATACCGAGCATTAAAACTAAAAATATTGTATAGGTGAACGAATGATTGCCCGTTAAATCATAGCAATAACCAATTAATGTCGGAATAACGGCGCTCATCATAAAACCCCCGGACAGCACCATTGATGACCAGCTATTGGCTTCTTCATTGTTACGTGCTTCATCCAATGGTAATAATAAACCGATTGGAAACAATCCACTAAGCACTATCCCAATAATTAGGACAGCTACCCATAACATTAATCCTGTTCCTATCCACAATAGTGCAAAACCGATGACCCCCATAATGCCTAATGATAGAAGCCAATGAATGCGACTTGACCATTTTTCCATTAGCAACGGTACGACAATATTCCCTATCATTTGTACGATAGATAAAAAAGTTAGCATGGAACTAGCAGCAACAAGTGAGAAGCCTTTATCTTGTAGCATTGGCGTTAGCCAAGACATCATTGAGAAAAATAGCGATGTTTGCAGACCAAAATAAAGTAAAATCGTCCACGCTCGACCGTTTTTCCACGGATTACGTGCTGCTTCCTTTGTAATATTTTCCTCTTGTACAGACAGTTGACCTTTCTTGTTTTGAATAACGAGCAACCAAATAATAAGAGCGAATACGGCAAGTACTGCCCAACTACCAAGTGCAATTGTCCAGTTGTTATGAAAGCCATTATAAAATGATACCGTTAATGCCGCACTTAATGTTGCACCTGTCCCGATGCCAAAAGAATATACTCCAACAACTGTAGTAAATCGACTAGGAAATTTTTCTTTAATAAATGCATTTAGCATCGGACCGATAATAGCAATTGCAAATCCTGCTACAAAACTTGTCACGACTAGCAATGCATAGCTTTCTTTTATCAATCGTAATCCATTAGCTAGGGCAAGCAGTGTTAAAAGCAGTGCAATAGCAGACTTCGTACCAAGACGTCTTTGTAGCGGGACAGCCAGTGGTGCAAATAGTCCCATACAGAACACCGGAATGGATGTCAGTAAACTCATTTGTGTATTGGATACTTGTAGCGACTTTATTAACACATTAAACAAGGGGCCAATCCCTGTTACAGCAGGTCGCATATTGAGGGCAACGAAAAATATACTGACAACAGCAAATACTATTGAAGTCGTCCATTGTTTATTATTCATGCGATTAATACCTTTCTTCACGCCAAATTCATTATTTCTCTTTCAACCAGCACTTGATTAACTTCCGTCGTTGTCAGACATCTGATTTCTTATATTATTTTTACCATTTTTTCTGCATATCGTCAATATTTCGGTAAATTACATATAAAATTGCTCAGTTCAAGGAAATAACGCTGTGCATTATAATACAAACAACATTACATATTTTTTGGTGCACTAATGCCTAAAAGTGCTAACGATTCTTCTAGCATGATTGCTACACAATAACATAAAGTTAAACGAGAACTTTGTAGATCATCATTCGATAAAATCTTATTATTAGCATAATATTTATTAAAGGCGCGTGCTAATTGTAATGCATATTTAGCAACTAATGACGGATCCGCTTGTTCATAAGCATTTGTAACAACTCGAGGAAATTGTTCTAGTAATAGAATGACTGACCATGCCTGGACACCTAATGATTGATAAGTCATTTCCTCAAGTTGAACATCAGCTTTATCTAAAATTGAGAAAATACGAGCATACGTGTATTGAATATATGGACCTGTCTCTCCTTCGAAGTGCAGCATTTGCTCAATTGAAAAATCAATATCATGTAAGCGATAATTTTTTAAATCATTGAAAATAACTGCACCGACACCTACTTGCTTAGCAACCAGTTCTTTATTTTGTAAATTTGGATTTTTCAATTGGATATTTTGTTTAGCCGCCTCTATAGCTTCAGTCAACACGTCATTGAGTAAAACAACCTTTCCTTTACGCGTTGACATTTTTTTGCCCTCTTTTAAGATCATCCCAAAAGCTACATGACTTAAATCTTTCGCCCATTCATAACCCATTTTCTCCACCACATTAAATAACTGTTTAAAATGCAGTGTTTGTTCATGTCCTACAATATAAAATATTTTTTTAGGATGATATTGTTGTATACGATAAAAGGCAGCTGCTAAATCACGTGTTGCATAAAGTGTCGCGCCGTCTGTTTTAGTAATAATACAAGGAGGCATTTCCTCTAATTCAACAACATAAGCACCTTCTGATAATGTCAGCAACCCTTTTGTTTGTAATTCATTTACTACATTTTGCATTTTATCATTATAGAAAGCTTCCCCATCGTAAGCATCAAATTTAATTCCAAGAAGCTGATAAAGTGTTATGAATTCTTCCAATGAAACATCTCTAAACCATTGCCAAAGCTTAAGTGCCTCATCATCCTTATCCTCTAACGATTTAAATGCAGCTCGCGCTTGCTCAATTAGAGTAGAATCTTTTTCCGCTTCTTCATGAAACTTCACATAAATTTTCAATAGTTCTTTAATAGGTGCAGCTTTAATTGTCTGTTGATTTCCCCAATGTCTATAAGCCACAATTAGTTTTCCAAACTGTGTTCCCCAGTCCCCCAAATGATTAATGCGAATGGCATTATAGCCATTTTTCTCAGCGATATTGGCGAGTGCATTACCAATGACCGTTGAGCGCAAATGACCCATAGAAAAAGGCTTCGCAATATTTGGAGAAGAAAAATCGAACACAACATTGCCTTTATTTATTGGGCTCGCTCCATATAATTTTTGTTCTTTCATTATTTTGCTTAGTATTTGTTGTGTAATGATATGTTGATTTAAAAATAAATTGATATATCCGCCAACTATTTCAATCGACTGAATCAAATCACACGTTAAATTTTTTTGAATTTCAGATGCAATTATTTGAGGAGATTTTCCAAGCTCTTTAGCCAGTTTAAAACATGGTAATGAAAAATCACCAAGGTCTACATGTTTAGGTTTTTCAAGTAATTTTTCAATCTCTTCTACTTTCACTTGATATTTGAGCGCTATAGCAATACTTTTCGCAATTTGTGAATTCATTTGTCCATTTCCCCCTTTTACAAAATAAAAAAAGCCCTCGTCTCAATAAGAGACGAGAGCATAGATTCCCGTGGTACCACTCTAGTTGCCATCATTATGACCACTTTCTATTGTTAACGAGGTGACTCCCCGATATTCTCTACTGACATTTCGAGAAACTTCTCCAAAGTGCGTTTCATTCATACGGTCTGCATTAGGCTTCCACCATCCCTAATTCGCTTAGCAGCACAAAATGAATTACTTTCTTTTTCACAGAATTTAGCAGCTATTGATTTTGGAATATTCTATATTATCCAATCTTGAAAGTCAACTTCAACATTATTTTTTCTTCTAAAATGAATATTTGTATCTTTATTCAGTGATAATCAACGACTTGTACTAGTGATTGCACTATTAGATACATTACTATTATCGGTAAACGTTGATGTCATAATGTTTATAGACTATGGAACATATTTCATGATATACTAAAGCCATTGTGAAAAAAGGAGGAACTTGCATGATTCAAGTAAGTAATGTAGGTCTTCGCTATGGCGATCGTAAACTATTTGAAGACGTAAATATAAAATTCAACCCTGGAAATTGCTACGGTTTAATCGGGGCAAATGGGGCAGGAAAATCAACATTCCTAAAAATTCTTTCTGGTGAAATTGAAGCACAAGAAGGAAATGTATCAATGGGTAAGGACGAACGTTTATCTGTCCTTAAACAAAATCACTTTGAATACGATGAGCATACAGTGCTTGATACTGTTATTATGGGTAACAAACGCCTATATGATGTAAAAAATGAAAAAGATGCTATTTATGCAAAAGAAGATTTCTCTGATGAAGATGGCATGCGTGCTGCTGAATTAGAAGGTGAATTTGCGGAGCTAAACGGTTGGGAAGCTGAATCAGAAGCAGCAACATTATTAAACGGTTTAGGCATCTCAGATGATCTTCACTATATGTTAATGGGTGATCTTGAAGGTTCTGACAAAGTCAAAGTATTATTAGCACAAGCATTATTCGGTCAACCAGATGTATTATTACTGGATGAGCCTACCAACCACCTTGACTTAAAAGCGATTCAATGGTTAGAAGAATTCCTAATTAACTTTGAAAATACAGTTATCGTCGTATCCCATGACCGTCACTTCTTAAACAAAGTATGTACACATATCGCGGATCTTGATTTCTCAAAAATCCAATTATATGTAGGTAACTATGATTTCTGGTATGAATCTTCTCAATTAGCACAAAAAATGGCGCAAGACCAAAATTCTAAAAAAGAAGAAAAAATTAAAGAATTACAAGCGTTTATCGCTCGTTTCTCTGCCAATGCGTCAAAGTCAAAACAAGCAACATCACGTAAAAAAATGTTGGATAAAATCGAGCTTGATGACATTAGACCTTCTAGCCGTAAATATCCATTCATCAACTTCCAAATCGGCCGCGAAATCGGTAATGATGTATTAACAGTTGATGGTCTTACAGCAAGTCAAGACGGTCAAACGTTATTTAAAGACATTCGTTTCTCAATGAATAAAGATGACAAAATCGTTTTACTTGGTAGCCCTATGGCTAAAACAGCTCTTCTTGATATTTTAATGGAAGATAAAGAAGCTGATGCTGGTACATTTAAATGGGGTGTTACAACATCTCAAAGCTATTTCGAAAACGATCATGATAAATACTTTGAAGGTTCAGAAAAATCATTAGTAGAATGGCTTCGTCAATATTCACCTGACGATGAAACAGAAAGCTTCCTACGTGGTTTCTTAGGTCGTATGCTATTCTCTGGTGAAGAAGTGAAAAAATCCCCTTCTGTATTATCAGGGGGAGAAAAAGTACGTTGTATGCTTTCAAAAATGATGCTAGCAACAGCCAATGTTATTTTACTAGATGAACCAACAAACCACCTTGACCTTGAATCAATCCAAGCACTAAATGAAGGCTTAATCCGCTTCAAAGGTGCCATGATTTTCACTTCTCATGACCATCAGTTCATTCAAACGATTGCAAACCGTGTCATTGAAATCCGTGAAGATGGTTCAATTTTAGACAAACAATTAACATATGATGAGTTTTTAGAGTGGAAAGATAGCCAAGGCTTAAACTAATCCATTCTTAAATAAAACCTCCCCCACTCGCTTGGGGGAGGTTTTTAATTATAAACATTAAAAAAAACGGCAAATACATCATGTATTTGCCGCCTGATACTATTTTTGCATTTCTTTCGTTGGTCCAAGTACACCTGGTACTGGTAAGCCAGCTTGACGTAATAATACAGTCATTTGGCCACGATGGTGTGTTTGGTGGTCAATTAGTTTGCGTAATAATACACCTCGAGGGATTGGTCCGTTAAAACCGTTCACTTCCTCCAGTAAGTCTTCATTTGAAAGCTTGGCAGCTTCCTCTTTAATACTATTAGCTGTCTTTTCATATGTCGCTACAATTTCAGCTGCTGTAGCTGGAACAGGATCTTCTTGGCGAATCATCGGCACCTTTAAACCTACTAAATAACTAAAATAGCCTGCCGCACCAACTAAATGCCAGCCTAACCAGCCAAGTGAATTATGACCTTCAACAATGCTTTGATCTAATGTTTCATCAGTCATTGCTTTCAGTACTTGAGCAGTTCCTTCTGTTGCAATTGTCCATTCACTTAGAAAATCGTCTACTTGTCGATACATATTATCGCCCCCCAAATTTTAACTCCTTATTATCATAGTAAAATCCTTATTGTATCGCAAGTTTCTATTATTAAGTTTACATAAAAATATTATTTATTCTCCCCTTTACTACGATTGTTCTAAATTTCAGTAGATTTTCACCTCTCTTTCCTCAAGTTAAAGACTTTGCCCATATTTTTGTTAAATCATGTATAATGGGCTACAACTTAAACTAATAGAAAGAGGTATTTTATGTTTTCCCCATTAAAAAAAGGCGATACAATTGGCATTTACTCGCCTTCAAAACCAGCTTCAGTTATTGCCCGCGCCCGATATGAGCGAGGAAAGGCACGGTTACAGGCACTTGGCTTTACAATTAAAGAAGGTTCATTAACTGGCATGAATGATATTTATCGTTCTGGCACACCTAAGGAGCGCGCCAAGGAGCTCAATGACCTATTACACGACCCTACAGTGAAAATGATTTTACCTACAATGGGTGGCACAAATGCAAATAGTATGTTGCCTTATATAGATTATAAAGCGATTCAACAATCCCCCAAAATACTAGTTGGTTTATCGGATGTGACAGCAATTCTCCTTGCCGTCTATGCTAAAACCGGCGTACCAGTATTTTACGGACCCTCTGTTGCATCTACATTTGGAGAATTCCCACCATTTGTGAATTACACAGAACAATATTTTATCGATCTCTTTATGCAAACTGTTTCAATTCCTTATGAAATGTCGACTCCTCCTATTTGGACAGATGATCGAATCAATTGGCTTGAAAAAACAGCAGAAAAAACGCAGCATGATAATTCTTGGATAACAGTTCAACAAGGTAGTGCCGAAGGTCGTTTAATCGGTGGGAATATCAATACGATGTATGGCTTTATTGGAACCCCCTACTTCCCTCAAATTAAGGAAGGCGATATTTTATTATTAGAGGATACATCCAAAACAATTGCTGTAGTGGAAAAAAACTTTGCAATGTTAAAGTTACATGGCTACTTCGACAAAATTGCAGCAATTATTTTAGGTAAGCATGAGCAGTATGATGATGAAGGCACAGGTCGAAAACCTTATGATGTTTTATTAGAACAGCTGGATGGGAATCCTATACCAATTTTAGCTGAGGTGGATTGTTGCCACACACATCCACTGCATCCATTGCCAATCGGCTTGCGTATTAAAGTAGATGCAACGAATAAACGTATTTTGTTGTTAGAAAGCTGGTTCTCTTAATATTCGTATATAGGAGCCCTTTCACGTATACTTAAAGAAAATTGCTAAAGGAGTTTGATAATATTCGAATCTTATTCTTATTTTCTCTAGCAATAATACTTGTCGGCTGTACAACTAATCCAAGTACAAATCCACAGCCTAGCCATCCGACTAATACTGATGAGCAAAACGATAAAGAACAAGCAACTAATCAACCATTCAGTAGTGTTCTCGCTTCCTATTTCCCACAGGATGGAACAACTGCTTATTTTCAAGGTGAAGGGAACGAGTTTGCTAGTTACACACTTCAAACGACCTACATCGATGAAAAGTCAATCGCTCAAGTGGAAAATAACGGTGGCGTCACATTGTTAAAAATCTATCGTATTACGAAATCTGCTATAGAACTTGTCTATATGGAAGCAGTAGATGAAACGCCAACATTGCCAACAGCACACGATATAGCAACTTTTCCAGTTATTGAAATCATTTTACAACAGCCTTTGGAAGTTGGAAGCCGTTTTAATGGGTGGGAAATACTTTCAACTACTGCTTCTATGCCCACGGGCTTAACCACTTTCCACGATGTTATTGAACTTATTAAAACAAAGGACAACATGACGACTTCTAAATATTTTGCCAAAGGTGTGGGACTAATCCGTACAAAAGACGAAATGGTAACAAATAACGGAGAATCATTTATCATTACGTCAACTTTGCAAAAAATTGAATAAAATGTCTGAACAGGCGTCTCGCATGGCGCCTTTTTCTGTAAGGAGGTAGCATTTATGAGCGACATACATAAGCACACTACTGAGGAAGAACTAACGGAAGAAGAGTTTATCGAACTTGTACTGGCAGAGCAACAAAAAGCGCTAGCTGAGGAAAGAGAACGACTTACCCATGGTAAAAAGGCTAAAAAACAAAAGCCAATTATGAAATGGATTATGTGGGTTATGGCGTTCGTACTATTTTTTAATACGTTTGCGCTTATTTTTCAAATTTACTCCATTCCTGCTATCGAATTTATAAAGGTATCAAGTCAATTATCGCAACAAGAAGATATTCAAACATATAAAAAGGCGATTGTAGAGGTTTCTACAGGCTCAAGTAAAGGTACAGGCTTTGTTATTTCTCCTGAAGGTCTTATTGTAACGAATGCCCATGTAGTAGAAAACGCCCTTACATTGTCCGTTGTATTTCCTGAACAAGGGCTTATGGAAGCTCAGTTACTACAAAGCTTTCCTGAAGTTGATTTAGCACTTTTGCAAGTTACTAGTACCAATCTACCCTCACTAACTCTTGCAAATAACCCTAGTTACCAAGAGAATGAGTCTGTTTATTTCATAGGTAATCCACTATCCTTCACTGGTATTGCTAATAAAGGTACATTACTTAAAGAAACTTACCTTGACGATTGGCAGGAACCCGTCATGATGATGCAAGCACCTGTGTACAAAGGCAATAGTGGTAGCCCTGTTTTAAATAGTGATGGTGAGGTAATCGGCATTATTTTTGCCACGATGAAAAAGGAACCTTATGGACGAGTAGGATTATTTATTCCTGTACATGTGTTAGAAGAGTACATCCTACAATATGGGCATACACAAAGTGAAAATTTTAAATAACCCACTCCTTCTATGGAAGTGTTGCTTCCTCTCTTTATCGGAATGATGAAGTAAAATTAGATTCACTACCGACAATGAAAGCCCAGCAGCTAGCGATGAACAACTAGTTGCTGGGCTTGCTGACATATAGCTAAAAAAGTTTAATTATTTTGCTCAAGGCACTCGTATATCGCCATCATATCTCGTTTGTTCAATTCTCGAATGCGATTAAAAATGGGGATATTTGCAACGGCATCTGTACTTTCCGCTACTACATCACTTACAATGCCAGTTAGCCATGTTTGCACATCTATGCCTTCAACGGCTTGCTGGCGCCCTTCATCATTGATGCCACTTGCATAACAACTCACACAAGGTACCGATAGTTTATATACGCCATCATGGAGACCATCTTCCGAAATTACTTTCTTCCCTTTACAAAATGGGCATGGATGACTTGCCTTTATTTTATTAATGGATGTCACAATTTTTTTGTAACCGAATGCTTCATAGACATAGGTTAGCTTTTTGTATTTGCCATTGGTGAAATACTTATCAATAATGGTTTCTCTCGTCTCGGTAATGTTGGCAAAATCACAAATAGTCATTCGATTTTGCATGCTGATAGTTTCAATATTTCCACGAATATTGTCCCAAAATGGCAGCGCGTTTTGTAAAACCATTTCATAATTTGCAAAGCTTGCGAGCTCTAATTCTAACATTTTCAATGCGACTTGAGTTTCTCTTGGGAAAAGAGATACATCTTCTGTCAATACCGTATTACCACCAACGATAGCTTTCATTTTTTCTAATGCGGGTAATTTCCCAACGATTTTCATCACTTCGTCTATTGGCAGTTGAATAATCTCCCGAATATCTGTATCGCCAAATTTTAGCTTTTTACGATGGTTTAGTACGGTTCCTTGACAAATTGGACATGTTATTTTTGTTTTCGACTCTTTAATTTGCTCTTTTATAATGGATTTTGAAATAACGATATAGTTACCAATTATATGATTAAAACCTTCCCATGTCCTTGATGCCTTGCCCGCTTTATCATAAAATGATTTTTCCCAATAACCATATAAAAAAGTATGCTTTTCTTCTTCCGACAAGTCGTTAAAACTTTTACTAATATCCTGACCAAGCTCATTATTAATTTCATTAAAGATGAATTGTAATTTATCGAATTTATAAAATTTCAAAATTGCCATCACATCAGGGTGCAATAAACCATCCCAAAATGATGCATTTTTATCTTGAATAACAATATCAAAATCAAATTTATCAATTACACGACGCCCCGAGCAACAAGGACAATGATTATGTTGCGAATAAAAATCGAAGCTACTTGTATCTTTGTTTGAAGGATGTGCTCCCACAATATAATTGATTAATCCACCAATTTCATAGAGAAACGTATATTGACTATATAAGTGTCGTTCTAAATCAATTGCGATCACAGGAGCTATTGTTTCAGAGTCATATTCACCATAAATTAAACGAGCCATTGAAGATAAACTTTTTAAAATACCACCTTTATAGATGTTTTCTGCATTTTTAAAATAAGCAATTGGATTCTCTTTTTCATAATTAATACCATTTTGTTGATTAATGGACGAAGCTATATGCAAATTGGTCTTTGTCTCTGCTTGGCTTTGTTTATGTTGATAGTCATCATAACTGACAACATCAAGATGCGTAACAGGCGCTAGCTGTCGTTTACCGAAATCAACGATAAAATCAGAGCTTTCTAGCATATATGGATTATGTTCAATCATGATAATGGAGACAGATGCATCTTGTAATATTCCCTTTATACTATCAATGAATTGGTTTAAAATATTTTGTGATAGTCCTTTTGAAGGCTCGTCAAAAATAAAGAGTGTATGAGGATTTCTTGTATTAGCAAATAGCTCCGAAACAAGATGGACACATTGAAATTCTCCTGTCGATAATGTTTGTGTTTTTCTCTCCAACGTCAAATAACCAAGTCCTAATTTAATCAATAAACTTAGGCGTTTAAAAGCGATATCCTCGGTAGGCAACTCTTCAATAATATCTTCAATTGAACGCTGAAAAATATCATCAATATCGTCACTATATTTTGTAAGCTTCCTTTTAATATCAAGAAATGTTGCAACAGTTGAACGACTCGTAATCGATTGGTTGCGATCTTGCCCCACCATGACTAACTTATCTTTAGGATATCGTTTTTGAAAATCACTGGCCAGACATACATTTACGAGTGTCGATTTACCACATCCAGACTCTCCAGTAAAGGTGACAAGTCTATTTTTAGGAATATCAATATGATCCATTTGAATATTACGACAGTAAAGATCATGAAATGAGTAGTATTCTTCAGGTATTGCATGATTTCGTTCCCAAATAATTGGTTTAGGGCGTGGAGATTGTTCAACAATTTTCCCTCCATATTTTCCACTACCTGGTCCAAAAAATAGTTGCTCATCCGTTATGTCAAGCACTGTATCCGAATGATCAATGAGCCAAATTTGATTTTTGCAGCCTAATTGCTCAATTTCTTTTAAAATTGTCAGAAGTGTTTGGTGATCTAGGCCAACAGAAATTTCATCGATAATAATAACGGTATTTTCACTAGTCGCCATAAATTCAGCCAAGTATAAGCGTGTTAACTCTCCACCTGACAATGTTCCCATTATTCGATTTAATGTTAAATAGCCTACATTCATATTGATAATATTTTGAAGGATTTGTTGCTTCCCTTCACTAATATTTAAAACTTCCGCTTGTGAGAGAATGGTTTCAATGCTTAAGTCATTGATATCGGAAATACTGAGCTCTGTATCCATTAAAGCCAATTTATATTGTTCAACTTCTTGATTAAAACGCTTGCCCTTACACTTTTTACATTCAACATTTTTAGTTGTCCCGCGTCCTTTACAATCAGGACACCATCCTAATACATTGTTAAAAGAAAAAACCTCTGGAGAAAGTTGATATTTTTCTGCTAGCGTTACACGGATTTCTGTAAACACGCCAGTATGAGTGCCAATAGTTGAACGTGGATTGGAGGAAATGGATGATCTACCTAGAAAAAGAACAAGAGGCAAGTCTTCCATATTAATCGCACTGAAGTTCGTTTCCATAATATTAGGAAATAAATACTGATATTCAGCCTTCGGCAATAAGGATACGAGTCGTTTTTTCGATTCTTCGCCAATTGTTTGACAAAATGTTGTTTTACCAGACCCAGACAAACCAGCAATACCTAACGATTGATTTACCGGTATTAGAGCATTTAAATTGTTAATATTATTTGCTATTAAATGATTTATTTTCATCGTAATATCCTCTCTATTTTTCAATTCAGCAACTTCAACTTGATGTTAGTGAAGGTAATGGTCAGCACAAAAAATTATTAAAAAAAGCAAACGGCTTTGTTCAATATTTAGCCGTTTGCTTTTTTATACATTAACTTCATATAATCAACAGGATTTGAGGTTAGGTTTATAATTCCTCTAACACTTTTTCAAAGCCGTTAAACCAATTTAACCAGCCATATCTTGCACCTTCTACTGCTTGAGCACTTGAAATACCCGTTTGCTCAAGATGAAGATTTACCTTCCCATCTTCTAATTCTTTTAATGTCCATGTTACCGTATGCTCATCACCGCTTGCGAACGTATAAGATAATTTGTATGGTTCTTCAACTATTAGCACTTCCCCATCAATAATACCATTCCACCATTCTGTCGGTTGTGTACGAAACTGGAAACGGTGTCCTACAACTGGTTTAAAATCATTTTCCATAATCCATTTTGCAAGTGTTTCTGAATCCGTTAATGCATTCCATACTTTCTCGATTGAACTTGTGAACTGAAAATCTAATGACAATTCTGCC
Source organism: Lysinibacillus sp. FSL W8-0992 (assembly GCF_038008685.1). NCBI lineage: Bacteria > Bacillati > Bacillota > Bacilli > Caryophanales > Bacillaceae > Lysinibacillus > Lysinibacillus sp. FSL W8-0992. The sequence continues at coordinate 3,107,381 of NZ_JBBOZQ010000001.1, read as the reverse complement.
ATTTTCATTCCTCCTCTAATAAATTTTTTAAAAGTAACGCTTTTTCTTTCCAAAACTTTTCGTAATGGCTTACCCAATCCTTAATTTCACTTAAAGGAGCAGCATTTAATCGATATCTTGTTTCTCTACCAACTTTACGATCTGAAACTAAACCAGCTTCTTTTAGTATAGCCAAATGTTTAGAAACAGCAGTCCGACCCATTTGAAATTGTGCTGTTAATTCGTGAAGAGGTAATTCTTCTACTTCTGATAGCAAACGTAGCAATTTCCGTCTTGTTGGGTCAGCGACTGCTACATAAACATCACGTTCTTGACCTTTATCGTTCAAAATCATCCTCTCCTAAAATAGGACACCAATTGGTGACCTTAATTATAGGACACTACTTGGTGTCCAGTCAAACTTATTTTCTTCGCACTGGTCCCATATATAAAAGTTCCCTTCAATTTTTTAAGTAATAACTACACAATTATTTAAGTTATAATTAATTATCTTAAACTTAAAATTAAAATTATTAATAATAAAATTAAATAAATTAAATTTTATTATTTATTTCCTTAATACCTTGTTGTATAATCGAATTAAATTAAAGAAAGGAATTTTCAATATGGCTTATAAAGTAATTACGAATTGTCCTGTCTGTAATAAAACATTAAAAATTACCAAGCTCCATTGCTCTCATTGTCACACGACGATTGAAAATGAATTTGAATTATCAAAGCTTGCCTCTCTATCAAAAGACCAGCTTCATTTTGTGGAAGTGTTTTTAACATGTAGAGGGAATATTAAAGAAGTGGAAAAAGAATTAGGGATTTCGTACCCTACTGTTCGAGGTAAGTTAACAGAAATCATCTCATCGCTTGGATATGTACAAAAGAAGAAAAATGAAGTGGATGAGAAAAAAATTGTCACTATGTTGGAAAATGGCGAAATCACACCTGAAGAAGCCATAAAGCTCTTAAAAGAAGAATAAGGAGGAACTTATTATGAAAGAGGAAATTGCAAGAGTGTTAACAATGATACAAGAAGGAAAGCTAGATGCAGAGAAGGGATCAGAACTTATTCAAGCATTAAAAGACAAGGAAGATACAGGAAATAATTTTTTAGAAAAAACAACGAAATATTTAGATAAAACATTAAAAGTTCGTGTTGTATCATCCGAAAATGATAACGTCATGGTCAATTTACCAATAAAACTTGTCAAAGTAGTATTAATGGCTGGTCACAGCATCGCAGCTAGTATCCCCCAATCAGAAAAATACGTTAAAGATATAGATATCAACCTTATAATTGAAGCAATCGAAAATGAATTAGATGGCCAAATTGTTGATATTAAATCTGCAAACGGGGATACCGTTTCAGTCATTATTGAGTAGTGATTTGCTTATGATGCATGTAAAAGTGAAAACAAAAGGCTTTAATTTTACTATTCCAATTCCATATGCAATTTTAAATATCCTTATTTCTATCTTATTTTCAAAGTTTGTTCAGCAAATTGCAAACAAATGGACAAAAGAGCACTTCGATAGAAAAAAAATAGACTTTACTATCCCACTTATAGATAAAGAAACACTTAAACCTATTGTCAATGAACTGAAAAATTATAAAGGCATTATACTTGTAGATGTTAAAGCGCAAGACGGGACCGAGGTTAAGGTCAAACTATAATTTAATTTTATATCACAAAAAATCCACGATAGGTTCGAGTTTTGAAATGTTTATTTAAAAGCTCGATTATTACAATAAAACCCCCATTTTTTTTTGGGGGTCTTACATGTTAGTAGTCAAGTTTACATAATATTATTATTTAGATTTATTTTTAATATATTTAGTAAATATTGATTTTACAGGCATTTTACTTAAGTATTGATTGCTCGTTTCAGTGATTTTCTGTAATAGCTCAAGCAATTTTTCATCCCCTGTCCAATGTTTTTCGATTACTTCTGGCCCTAATTTATTGATTGTCATATTGAGGACAAAAGTGGCCAGCATAATATCATCGAGAAAGCCTCCAAAGCCAAATATACCTTCTGGTAGAAAATCCATTGGGAAAATAAAATATGCAATTGTAGCGCCAATTAATGACTTACTTTTCGAGTCGATAGCAGGGTCTGCTACTATCTTAACTAATAAATGAAAAATATCAGGAACGAACAACAAATAATCAGCATATTTGTGCTTCATCCCCGTCTTTGACACAAGAAATTGTTCCAATTTTTTTCGCAATTTTTGATAAAAATCTTTTTGCTCCTGCTCATTAGGAATGTTTTGATAGTCCACCATTGATCTTCCTCCTCCTGCTCTCTTTACCTATTACCCAAAATTCAAAAATTTAATCGAAACTGTAGGAAAAAAGGAGTTGTTATAATGTAAGTCAATAGTAATATACCAGCAATTGCTAAGTTGCAATTGCCGAAATGTATAGAAAAAAGCACCCTATATTTATAGGGTGCTTTTTTTTAACGAAAGTAATTTTAATTACTGAGAATTAAAGTTTAGTTACGTTAGCAGCTTGTGGTCCGCGGTTGCCATCTACAACTTCGAATTCCACTTTTTGACCTTCGTCAAGTGTTTTGAAACCTTCGCCTTGGATAGCTGAGAAGTGTACGAATACGTCGTTTTCGCCTTCAACTTCGATGAATCCAAAACCTTTTTCTGAGTTAAACCATTTTACTGTACCTTGTTTCATGTAAAAAAACCTCCAAAAAAATAAAAGTGAACAATATGTAATTTCTTCAACGAATTAAAAAAATTCACATATTACAAAGAGTACCGAACTAACGCGATCACTTTTTGTAATATGTGAATCCATGTTTCCGGTGAAGCAATTAAATTGTTAAGTTAAGTATACCACCATTCATAATTTTGTCAAATAAAGAAAATTGTTTTTTTAATTAATTTGAAAATTACTTTAACTTTGTTCTTCAAATACCATTATTCCATGATATACTTGTGCATCATCATCACATGCCTCGCAGTAAAAGCTTTCATCTTCAGACCAAAATGCCCAATATCCACCTTCCTTACTCGCCTCATGTTCATATGCTGATCGGAAATGATTTAATTTCCGTTGTAATGCTTGCTCAAATTGTTCTTTTGTTTCAAACGTTTCTTTCGTTTGAATAAAAGCTTCCCAGCCTTCAAATTTCCACCAAGGCTCATAATCAGCTTTCATGTAAAGTATTGTATACATATTTGCCACATTCCTTGCTGTAATAAGATATTCTAATTTTAGCAAACGCTCCTGAAATGTCTATTAAAACACCCTGCAATATGCTATTATTACCTTATTATTCATTATTTATTTTGGAGGTTTTTTTTATGTTTTCAAGTATTCGACCTAAGGCCGAACTAGATGAATTATTAAAACGTGGAACAAATTTAAGTGCAACAGGGCGATTCAATAAGACATTAGCTTTTAATCACTTTAATTCACAAGATGAAGAAAATTTAAAAGCACTCTTTTATAAATTGAAAGATATTACCCCTTCTATGAATGCAATATTTAATAATTATTTAAGTGAGATTTCACCTTCCTCCCAACAAACGATTAGCGAAGAAAATATAAATCAATATTTAACTCAATTCTTTTTAGCTACTCGTGATGATGAATATGTAGATGAAACAGTTAAGTTTTATAATTTGTTTCGAAAAAACCAATATGAACCTGGTAAATTAATCGTTGTTTTCAATCAATTTGCCTTTTATATTACGACATATATTTTACATAACTTTGGTTTAAAACCAAACAAAGCTTTTGAGTATATGAAATCTTTCCAATCAGCTGTCAATGTGGACCAAGAATTACTTGTAGAAGTATTAACAGAGCGTATTGTTGAAAACGTTGTCTCTGAAATTTCTTCACTAATGGATGTCAATGCGAAAATTATGTACATGAAAGATTTAGTATATAGCTTAGACAAACAAAATGAGGAAATCCAATCATCTACCGCTGCAACTGAGGAAATTGCCGCATCGATCAATGAAGTAGCCCGAATGTCTTCTCATATATCAGAGAAAACAACGGAATCAGTTGACCATGCCGTTAAAGGAAAAAATGCGATTGAACATGCTTTATCAGAAATTTTCAAAACAGAAGAAACGTTTACAACGATCGTTGACTCGTTTACTGAGTTGCAAAAACGTGTAAATGATATTGAACACGTTGTAACTTTAATAAACCAAATTGCAGATCAAACAAATTTACTAGCATTGAATGCTTCGATTGAAGCTGCTCGTGCTGGTGAACATGGTAAAGGGTTCGCAGTTGTTGCCCAAGAAGTACGTAAGCTGGCTGAAGGCACCGTTACTGCTCTTAGTGAGGTTTCTACAAATGTTCACCATTTAAAAAGTTATTCAAATGAAGTGTCGCATTCTATTACAGAAACAACTTCTATTATTAAAGAAGCAACAATTGAGGCAAAAGAATCGTTACCTTTGTTAAATGCCATTGTTTCTGCAATTGAAGGCATTAATCTTGATGTTACAAATACCGCTGCTATTTCGCAGGAGCAAGCTGCCGCAATTGATGAAGTATCTGCCCGAATGATTGAAATTTCTAACCTTCAAGATGATATTCGCAATTATAGTTCTAATACATCAAGCGATATTCACTTATTAGGAAAAGAGATTAATCGTTTCCGTAATGACATTATTTCGAATAATAATGTCCAACTTTCTTCAATTGCCCTATTACAGCTTTCGAAAGCTGATCATATTTTATGGAAATGGCGTATTTATAATATGTTCCTTGGTTTAGAAGAAGTACAGCCAAGTGATGTATCTTCACATACGGAATGTCGCCTAGGTAAATGGTATACTGCTTCTCGTACTGTTGAACGCTTTGGCCATTTACAGGATTATCGTGAATTAGATGGCTATCACTTACGAGTACACCAATCTGCCAAACTAGCTGCAGAAGCCTTTAAAGCTGGTCATATAAAAAAAGCTGAGGACCATTTAAAAGAGGTAGATGAAGCCTCAGAGCGAGTTCTATTCTTTATTAATAACCTAATTACTTATTTGGAAAAAGAACGTGTTATGCAGTAAGTTGGAGGGATTATCCCTCTACTACTTTTGGGAGGTTTTAGCGTGAACAAAAGAGCGCTGATTAAATTTTTCGGAGATGTTTATGGGACTGGCTATCGCTTTTTTATTAAACAAAAAGCAATTGAGCTTGGTTTAAAAGGGTATTGCAAGTTAAATGCACAAGAGCAAATTGAAGTAGAAGTAGAAGGTTCAAAAAAAGCAATTGACGAATTTCTACTATTTGTTCAAAAGGGTGTTAGCCCTCAGGCAGACTCTAACTCATTTACTTTAGAACTTTACGACGATTTAAAAGGTTATGTACGTATGGAGTCGGACATTGTTTAAGTCTGGCTTCTTTTTTTCTACTTCCCTTTAATCGCAAGAAAAACTTAAGATTAACGGACTATTGGTAATGGTCTTTTTATAAATCGAACATACTATAAAGGTTATAAGTACACCATTAGGCAAGTTTGGAGCTTTTGCGCAGGTGTATTCATTGAGAAACTTAGCAAACAGCAGTAAAATTAATATAAGTACAATTATTAATAATGAAACTTTATGTCGATTATTACGTATTAGAAGATAGACATACTGAAAAGCAAGGAGGAAGAAACTATGCTCAGTATAGGACAGTTTTTCTCTAGACATACCGCTAGCCTTTTAATTTCTCTATCAACTGTTTCTATTACAGCGTTTGCAGCAAATCCAGGATACTTCCTTGGTGGTTTATTGTTCGCTGGAACATATGCAACGAGTACAACGTTGCTAAAACATAATCAAAAAAGAAAAGTTATGCATATAGCAGGTATTTCGAAGGATGAGTACAAACATATAGAACTACAGCTTTCAACAGCAAACAAGCATATTCAAACATTAAGTCAAAACTATTTACGCGTACGTTCAGTTTCTGCTTTTAAACAATTACTCGAAATGACTCGTATTTCAAAAAATATCGTTAAAATTGTAAAAACTGATCCGCAAAAGTTTTACAATGTGGAGCCGTTTTTTTATGCGCACCTCCCTTCTGCAGTTGAATTAACTGATAAGTATACAATGCTATCAAAGCAACCTGTCAAAGATAAAGAAATCCAAGTGACATTATCAAAAACGCGCGAAACGTTATCGGATTTAAATTCTACATTTCAAATTGACTTGAAAGATGCACTTTCAAACGATATCGATCATCTTCAAATGGAAATTGAATTTGCAAACCGTTCCAACTTAAGAAGGAAAGAACAACTGGAATGGCGAGGCGATGAAAAATGACAGCTAACAGAGATTCTATCTCTCCATTAGAATCGTTGCCAGGAATCTCACCTCTTGTACAAACCTATTTAGGATCGTCAAATCAAGAGGCAATGACTACCTATGAAACGCTATCACCTCTTGCTCAAAGTCGAGCACTTTTATATGCAAGTCAAATTGACCTAACTAATTTTGAATCAGTGTTATCTTTAGGCCAAGACTCTCAACGCGCCGTCTCTCAATTTGCAGATCGCATGCTTGCACAAGTGAAGGATAAGGATGTCACTAAGATTGGACAGATGCTTGATTCATTAATGCAAACATTAGACCGTGTAGACCCTGCTGCACTAGAGCCAAAAAAACCTTCCTTCTTTAAAAAAATGTTCGGTAAAACAGAACCAACTGTAAAACAAACCCTTACTGAGTTTGAACGAATTAGTATTCAGGTTGAACGAATAGGTGTCCAGCTCGAACGTGCACAGCTACAGCTAATAAGAGACGTTGAATTACTGGAGCAATTATATACACATAATCGGGGATTTTTTGAAGAACTAGCAACTGCCATTGCAGCTGGACAGATGAAAAAACACCAAGCTATTGAAGTTGAGCTACCTTCAAAAGTCAGCATCGTACAAACGACTAAACAACCGCTCGCTATTCAACAGCTCAATGATTTCACGGCGCAACTTGAACGTCTTGATCAGCGTATATATGATTTACAAGTTTCACAACAGGTAGCATTACAAACAGCACCTCAAATACGCATGATTCAACAAGCCAATCAAACACTTGCTGAGAAGATCGAGTTTTCAATCGTCACACTTATACCTCTTTGGAAAAATCAATTAGCAATGATGCTTTCAATGAATATGGATCATCATTATGCGCAGCTAGAAGAACGATTAGCACGTACAAATGAACGATTTACAAGCCCATCTTTTGAACAACAAGTAACGAAATTTAAAGAAACACAGCATGAGCTTAAAATGGCCATTCAAGATGTTTTTGCTTTACATACAGCTACCGAAAAGGAAAAACAACATCTACAACAGGATGTAGCTGGCATGAAACAATCAAAAACGATGGAATAATATTATGGGGCGCTAAATTATATAAAGGGGTGTCTCAGCAATTATGTGAGACACCCCTTTATCTTATTATGCGAAATACTCTTTATAGTAACCACCAATATTACCAGTGTTGTCGATAATGAAAACGAACTCTTCTGTTTCATTTTTCACTTCATATTCTTTCCCAACTGTTAATACGTTTGATACTAAATATTTAGATGCGTTCGTATGTTTGCAAGTAACTGTACGAAGTGTTGGTGCATCTTTCCATTTTAAATGTAACATAAATTCTCTACCTCTCTTTACTAGCCATTAGCTAACATCTATTGTTTATTTTATACGATTTTGGCTCTTTTGTGGAGAAAAAACTATAGAAGTCTATATTTTGTCCTTAATAACGAATTGTTTGCATATTTCATACTATAAAATCTATACTCGAGGTGTTGTTATGAGTTTCGGTGGAGTCCCACAATGGTTTTTTATCATCGCGGTCGCATTTGCCATTTGCTTCATTTTATATGCAGAATGGAATTCTAGAAAATAAGTATAGTTGTCTATTGCCGTTGATTTCCGCTACGTGCGGACGCTTTCCGCGGGCACACCGTAAGCCGCAACCCTCGCTAGCGCGCGGATTGTTGCGTCTTACGTATTGTGCGTTCCCGCAGGAGTCGTCGCCCTCCGCTCCAATCAACTGAACACATCAATAAATAAATTCCATTTTATTAACATGATTGCAAAAGCTGTTGACTTCCGCTGCGTGCGGATACGATAAGCAAAAGTGAGTCCTTCGCTCTGGACTCACTTTTTTAGGCATTATTTTATACAAAATTGAAATACTATAAAACTTACTTCAGCGTTCGTTTTAAAAATTCTTTTGTACGTTCGTGTTCAGGGTCTACTAGCACCTTTGAAGGGGGCCCCTCCTCAACAATTACACCTTTATCCATAAACACAACACGGTCTGCAACTTCCTTCGCAAACTCCATTTCATGTGTAACGATCAGCATCGTATTTCCCGCATCTGCTAATTCACGCATTACTTTTAACACTTCCCCAACCATTTCTGGATCTAGAGCGGATGTTGGCTCATCGAAAAGCATTACATCTGGGTTCATAGATAATGCACGAGCAATGGCTACACGTTGCTTTTGACCGCCAGAAAGTTGACGAGGTTTTGCATTAACATATTGATCCATCCCGACGATTTTAAGATATTTTAAAGCTGTTTTTTCAGCTTCTTCTTTTGATCGCTTTAACACTTTTACCTGTCCAACTGTACAATTTTTTAGCACATTGTGATTGTTAAACAAATTAAACTGTTGGAAAACCATTCCTAAATGTGTACGATAAGCTTGAACGTTATGTTTTGCGTGTAAAATATTTTCCCCTTTATAAATAATTTCCCCACCATTTGGTGTTTCAAGTAAATTAATGCAACGAAGGAGTGTTGACTTGCCGGATCCTGATGAACCGATTAGACATACAACCTCTCCTTTTTCTACTTTAAAATTCACATCTTTTAATACTTGGTTACGACCAAATGATTTACTTAAATGTTCTATTTGAATGATTGCCATTTGTTCGTTCCCCCTAGTCAATTTCTTTCAGTTCTTTTTGATAAGCATCCGGACCGTCAAGACGTTTTTCTACATATAGCAAAATTCTTGAAGCCGTAAATGTCATAATGAAGTAAAGCACACAAGCGACAAAGAACGATTCGAAATAACGGAAGTTATTACCCGAAATCGATTTTGTTTGAAAGAATAATTCCGTTACACCAATTACACTTAAAACGGCAGTATCTTTAATATTCATAATGAGTTGGTTACCTGTTGCAGGTAAGATGTTACGAGCAACTTGCGGTAATACAACATGCATCATAATTTGCACATGCCCCATGCCAATCGCAGAAGCAGCTTCATATTGACCTTTATCGATAGAGACAATCCCACCACGGACGATTTCAGCCATATACGCTCCCGTATTCAGTGAAACGACTAAAATACCAGCAGTAATAAAGTGCATATCGATGCCAAAAGCAATATCTAGCCCGTAAAATACTACCATTGCCTGTACAATCATTGGTGTACCACGGAAAAATTCAACATAGCATGTCAGTATAAAATTAATACATTTTAATAAAAAATGTTTTATACTTTTTTTACGAACTGGAATGGTATGCATAATCCCAATAAAAAATCCGATGAATGCACCAATAATTGTACTGATTGTTGAAATGAGTAACGTATAATACGCTCCTCGTAAAAACATTTGCCAGTTGTTTTCTATAATAGAAATGATCCATTCTAAACTCATGATGTTCCTCCTAACAACGTGTTGTTGCTTTATATCAATTATGCCTTTTGTGAAATCATCTCTTCATTTGAATTCATTTGCTTTATTCAAAATATGTGACACACTTCTTAGACATGACTTTATTCAGAATGACTGCCTCTCTGAACAAACTAAATATGATAAAGGCTGTCCCAGTCGCTCTTAGCAAAATATCACGACTTTCAATTAGTAAAAATCAACTTCTCTATATGTTGTAAGTGAATTTTCACTTAGAGAAAACAGCATACTTGAAATTTCCGGTATGCTGTTTTTTCGTTAAGGACAACCCTATCTCTTTTTGTATTACTGAGCTGCAGGTTGTTGAAGAATAGCTTCTTCCATAATTTTTTGGCGATCATCTTCTGAAATACCTTTTAAGATTTCATTGATTTTATCTAGACTAGCATCACCTTTACGTAAACCAACTGCAATTGAAGTATTTGAAATATCTGTATCAAATCCTTCTTCAAAAGATACAAATGTGAATTTGTCATTAGCTGCTGCTGCCGAAATACCTTCTGGACGTTCAGCTACATAGCCATCAATTTTGCCAGCTTCTAGAGCTACACGCATTGCAGAGAAGTTTTCCATCGCTGTTTGCTTTTCTACACCTTTAATTTGATCGATAACATTATAGTTAGATGTATTTAGCTGAGATGTAACTTTTGCACCTGAAAAATCTTGAATTGATTTTGCATTTTCATATTTGCTACCTTTTTTAATTACCATTACGAAATCAGAAGTGTAGTAGTTTTCAGTGAAATCAATTGTTTGTTTACGTTCTTCTGTTGGAGACATCCCTGCTACAATCGCATCGATTTTTTTTGACTGAAGCGCAGGTACTAAGCCATCCCATTCCATTTTTACTACTACTAATTTTTTACCTAAGCCATCAGCGATTTTTTTCGCCATTTGTACATCATAACCGCCTGCATACTCTGCATTATCAGCAATTTTCACTGCTCCGTTTGCATCATCTTGCTGAGTCCAGTTAAATGGAGGATAACCTGCTTCCATCCCAATGCGGAACTCTCCACCAGTTTCTTCCTTTGAACCATCACCTGTTGTCTTTTCATCCTTGTCACCAGAACCACAAGCCGCTAACACGATTGCTGTCATTGCTGTTAACATAAATAACAACCATTTTCTTTTCATCTAAAACTCCCCTTTTCTGTAAAAAAAATAAAGCAACTGTACAAAAAAAGACCTAAGTTTTGAACTTAGGTCTTACCTTTTATTGACAGTTGCCCAAATCCTCACTATAATTTCCATGTTTCCGAGATAGCACAACCTAGTAAACTGGAATTGAATTTACTAGGACAGTCCTGCACTTATTCACTGCAGACCCAGCATAAAAGTACGAGCTCCTTTTATACTTCGGCGATATTTCCTTCTCCATTACGTCTTCGCTTGCTTATACTCAGCAATGGACTAATAAATACCGCGCCTCTACCTCACAAAAAACAAAAGTGAGGTTTGTTTATTTAATTGATATATAGATATTACTATAAAGCTAGCATAGTCGTCAAGATAGTTTTATCATTTTTCTGACTAATTACAAAATTAGCCTATAATCCTTTTAAAATCCATAAATAAAGTAGAATAACATTAACTATGATTGTCATCATTTCACAAATTTTTATTATAAAAAACAAGATTTATAAACCATAAGAATCGATTTCCCAGTCAAATAAAGGCCATTAAGACCATCAAGCAAATTTCATTATAGCGTAAATAAATGAAAAACCCTGCTAAACAGTTAAGTTTGCAGGGTTTGAATACTTAATTTATCGAATTAAGAATTTAATAATAAATCTTCTGGATTTTCAAGTAACTCTTTAACAGTTTTAAGGAAGCCTACAGAATCTTTACCATCGATAATACGGTGGTCGTAAGATAATGCTAAGTACATCATAGGACGAATTTCTACTTCGCCATTTACTTCTACAGGGCGTTTTTTAATTGAGTGCATTCCTAAAATAGCAGCTTGTGTACCGTTCATAATAGGTGTTGACATTAATGAACCGAATACACCACCATTTGTAATTGTGAATGAACCACCTTGAAGATCAGCTAAACCTAATTTTTTATCGCGTGCTTTTTTAGCTAAGTCTGCAATTGAATCTTCAATTTCAGCAAAGTTTTTGCGGTCAGCATCGCGTACAACTGGTACTACTAAACCTTCTTCAGTTGATACAGCTACACCAATATCAAAGAAGTTATTTAAGTGAATTTCATCGCCAACGATTTGAGCATTCACATAAGGGTATTTTTTAAGCGCCGCAACAACAGCTTTTGTGAAGAATGACATGAAACCAAGCTTAGAGCCAGTAGACTCAAAGAATTGATCTTTTTTACGAGAACGTAGTGCCATAACATTTGTCATATCTACTTCATTGAATGTTGTAAGCATAGCAGTCGATTGCTTAACTTCTAATAAACGTTTAGCAATTGTTTGACGACGACGGCTCATTTTTTCAACTGTAACACGTGACTCATCAACAGCTACTACTGCTTTTGGTGCTGCTGGTGTTGCTTGAGGTGCTGCTACAGGTGCTGTACCGTGAGCTGCAACGTCTTGTACACGTACGCGACCTTGTGGATCAACTGGAGATACAGCTGCAAGATCAATACCTTTTTCACGAGCAAGTTTACGTGCTGCAGGAGATGCAATTACACGCTCGCCAGAAGTTTCTTCCACAACTGGTGCTGCTGGTGTTGGTGCAGCTACTGCTTGAGGAGCCGCTGGTGTTGGAGCTTCCGCAACTGGTGCTGCTGCTGGTGCAGGTGCTGCCCCTTCGCCCGCTTCTACAACTGCGATTACTTGACCTACAAGAACAGTATCGCCTTCTTCAGCTAAAATTTGTGTTAACACCCCAGCTTCTTCAGAAATGATTTCAGCATTTACTTTATCTGTTTCAAGTTCAACGATGAATTCACCTTTTTCCACGCGGTCTCCCACTTTTTTAACCCACTGTGCAATACTACCTTCTGTAATCGATTCTGCTAATTCAGGGACTTTAATTTCAGCCACTTTCATTTCCTCCTTTGATTAACGTGCATGCGTATCATGCACATAAAAGGGCTACCGCCTTAGGCATGTAGCCCAGCTTCCAGTAATAATAATATATTTAGTTTACTTTTACCGTTTCAGCAACTGCTTCTTCAATTAGAGCTGATTGAGCTGCTTTATGAGAATCTGCATCACCTTCTGAAGTTGAGCTCATTGCAGGACGACCTACATAACGAAGCTTTTTACCTTCAGATAGTTCATATAATGTTTCCAATGCGTAATTCCAAGTACCTTGGTTTTTAGGTTCTTCTTGTACCCATACGATTTCTTTAGCGTTAGGATACTTAGCAATAATATCAGCAACTTGCGCTGTTGGGAATGGGTAAAGTTGCTCTACACGAACAATGTGTAAGTGATCGAAGCCTTCTCCATCTTTCACGCGGTCTGCTAAGTCAATCATTACTTTACCCGTACCTAATACAATTCGTTCAACAGATTTAGTTTTTGAACCTAAACCTGGTTGCTCGATTACTTCTTGGAATGAGCCATTTGCTAATTGTTCAGCATTTGCTGCAGCTAATGGATGACGAAGTAACGATTTTGGTGATACAACCACTAATGGACGCACACCTTCTGTTTCCAACAATGCTGCTTGACGACGTAATAAGTGGTAGTAGTTCCCTGCATTCGAGCAGTTTGCAACAAACCAGTTATTTTCAGCAGACATTTGTAAATAGCGCTCCATACGGCTTGAAGAGTGTTCAGGACCTTGCCCTTCATAACCGTGAGGTAAAAGAATGACGAAGCCAGATTTTTGACCCCACTTAGAACGTGCCCCTGAAATGAAGTTATCAAACATCACTTGAGCCATGTTCGCGAAGTCACCAAATTGCGCTTCCCAAACTGAAAGTACGTTACCTTTTTCTAAATTGTAACCGTATTCAAAGCCAACAACCCCAGCTTCTGTCAATGGTGAGTTGTGTACTGTAAATGAAGCGCTTGCACCAGAAATGTGGTGAAGTGGTGTAAATACGTTACCGTTATTTTTGTCATGTAACACTAAATGACGTTGTGAGAATGTACCACGTTGAGCATCTTGACCAGTAAATCGTACTGGAGTGCCATCTTGAATTATTGTTGCGTATGCTAATGTTTCAGCATGACCCCAATCAATTTTTGCAGATGCAAATGCATCACGACGTTTTTCTAAAATTTTGCCTAATTTCTTTTGTGGCTCGAAGTTTTGTTCAAACACAAGTAGTTCTTCGTTAATCGTTTCTAAACGCTCCGCACCTACTGCTGTATCGATTTGTGGGAAATTAATTTTTAATTCTTCTGGCATTTCTAAATGTTTATGTTCATCTTTTTCTGCCATTTCTTTAACGTGATCATAAGCAACCTGCATCTCAGCATAAATAGCTGAATCAAGTGCCGCAACTTCATCAGCAGTAACTAACCCTTCTGCTACTAACTGCGCTCCGTATAATGCACGAATTGTCTCATGTTTCGAAACAAGTTTGTATGTTTCTGGATTTGTTACAGTTGGGTCATCTGTTTCATTATGACCATGTCGACGGTAACCAATTAAGTCAACAACAATATCTTTACCGAATTTTTGACGGTAGCTTGCTGCAAAACGACCTACTTGAGAAACAGCTTCTGGGCTGTCTGCGTTCACATGAACAACTGGTACTTCATAACCTTTTGCTGGGTCAGAAGAATAGACAGATGAACGTGAGTCTTGAAGCTCTGTAGTGAAACCAATCATGTTATTTGCAATGATATGAATTGTCCCACCTGTTGAGAAACCTTCTGTTTTCGAATAGTTTAACACTTCTGTAACAATACCTTGACCAGGGAATGCAGCATCACCATGTACAAGAATACCTAAGCCTTTAGCTGGATTATGCACAGCTTGCCCTGGTTTTGATGTATCATCTTGTGTTGCACGAGTAGAACCTAATACAACTGGGTTTCCAACTTCTAAGTGAGAAGGGTTATAAGCTAGTTTTACGTTCATGCCTGATTCACGAGTATATGAAGCACCCATGTGGTATTTCACGTCGCCAGTCCAACCTTTTGTAATTTCAAGTCGACCATGCTCTGGCATAAATAAATCGTTTGAAACATGTGCAAAATCAGAGAACATCATGTCATATGGTTTATTTAAAATATGTGTTAGTACATTTAGACGGCCACGGTGCGCCATTCCTATACGAACATTTTCAACATTGTTTGCTTCTACTGTTTTTAAAATTTCATCAAAAAGGACAATTTGAGTATCTAAACCTTCTCCAGAGAAACGTTTTTGACCAACAAATGTTTTGTGAATAAATTTTTCAAAGTTTTCAACACGTGTTAAACGATCTAATAACGCTTTTTTCTCATCTGAAGTTAGTGCTTGTTTTAAAGAACCAGATTCGATTTGTGCTTGAATCCATTCACGTTCTTCAGTTGCTACAACATGCTCATATTCAAAAGCTACTTTATCTGTATAGACAGATTTCAAATAGTCAATAGCATCCTTACCATTTTTCACGCCCGCTGGCACATCTTTGAAGAAGATAGCAGCAGGTATTTCTGCTAAATCCGCAGGACTTAAGTTGAACGCACTTTCTTCAATTTGTGCTGTTTGAAGTGCACGATTTTTCAAAGGATAAATATCTGCAGCTAAATGCCCTTTAGAACGAATTGCATCAGCTAATTTAACAGCTGCCAATACCTTTTTATAATCGCCAGCAGGAGCTGCTGAACCACTTACTACAGCTACTTCACCTTCTACTTCTACTGGTGCACCAAATTGTTGGAATAATGATACTAACTCCGGTTCTACTTCTTCAGGAGACTGTAAGAATAAGTCGTATTGCTCCATCACATATCCTAAGTTAGGACCAGAGAAAGCTGACCATGGAGAACTTACAGTTGTAACGTTGTTCGACATGAAAAATGACCTCCAAATTTTGCCTATCGGCAGTTCCATTAATTAAATTACAATTAATTATATAATATTATCCCGTTCTTTTAAAGGATGTTTGACACAAGTTATCCATATTTTAAAGAACGTTTTTTCCATCTCAATCTTACTACTCTTCACAAAAAATACAACACTTTTTAGCAAATTAAGCAATTTTTTTCCCGAAGGCTAAAAATCTTAAATAAACCGCGCATTTTCTTTAATATTTTAGCGGTATCCTCAACAAGAAAACGGTTCCAACATTTTCTTCACTCTTGACTTCTATCGAAGCATTGTATTTTTCAAGTAACATTTTAGAGATACTGAGACCTAAGCCTGTACCGCCAATTTGGCGATTTCTTGCCTCATCAACACGATAAAAACGATCAAAAATATATGGTAAATTATTTTCAGCTATACCAATACCGTTATCAGCGATTTGAATTTGCATTTCATCTTCCTGTATCGAAAGGGAAATATTTACTTCCGGAACTTTTTCACAATAACGAATCGCATTTTCTACAATGTTGCGAACTATTTGACTAAGTGCATTAGATGTTATAAACACCGCCCCTATTTCACCATTTTTCGACAGCGTTATTTTTGCTGTTGGGTATAATAGCGCCATTTCTTCTATCACACTTTTAATTACATCTATTGGGTTTGCTTCACTCATCTCATCTTTTTCTTCCCGTCGTGCAAGCTCCAGTAACTCTTCAATCATTTTACGCATTCTTGTAATTTCCGTCAGTGATGTGTCTATTGACTCTTCAAGAATAGCAGGATCGTCTTTGCCCCAGCGTTTCAATAATGAGAGATGTCCCTCTATCGCCTGAATCGGTGTCCGTAATTCATGGGAAGCATCTGCGACAAATTGTTGCTGTTGAGCAAATGATATTTGCAGTTCATTCATCATTGCATTGTACATTTTTAACAAGTCGCCAATTTCATCATTTGATGTATAGGATAGCTGAATTGGTTCATTAAAACCTTGATCCATTACTGTTTTCATTGATGCACGTAATGCATGAAGTGGCTTCGTTAAATAATTTGCTAAATAATACCCAATGGAACCTGAAAGTAATAATGCGCCAACTCCTGCAATGAGCATAGCAGTCAACAAATAACGCATTAATGATTCAAAACGTGTTAACGGATGTATCACTTGAATATATACTTGAAAAAAACCAAGTTGTAACGGTTCGTTCACAACATACGCATCTTTTTTGTCAATAGTCGTCTGGACAATTGACCCCATCGAAGAAAGCGGTGCAGCTTGTGAGGCATTATTAATACGTAAAATTTCAATACCATCATTATTAAATAGTCGGACAGTTTGGTCACGATCGACAATTGATTTCAATAATCCCGTATTTTGCTGAATTTGTTGTATCGAGATGTTTGGCCCTTGTGACTCTAAGAATGAAACGACATCATCTCTTGTTCGTTTCACTTTACTTCCTTCATCATTTAATAGCCAAGTATGCAGTGATACATATACGACTATACAAATAATCGCATAGCTTATAAAAATAACTGCACTAGATGTTAACATCCATTTTCTTTGTAATGATAGATTACTTAAGTATTCCTTTATTTTTTTCATTCGCGCATCACGTACCCTACTCCACGAACAGTCTCAATATAGGCATTGGAATCACCGGGTAGTTTTGTCCGTAAATGGCGAATATATACATCAACGACATTTGTCTCGATATCAGCATCATATCCCCAAACAGAAGTTAGAATTAGCTCACGTGTACATACACGATTTTTTTGTTCTATTAATAGCTTTAACAAATCATATTCGGTTTTAGTCAGATCAAGTTTTTTACCTTGAACCAATACCTCGTATGCATCAATGTCAATTTCAATATCTCGAAATTGAAGTGTGTCCCCTCCTATTTTTTCGTTAGGCTCTACACGGCGCAAAATAGTTCGTATACGTGCAAGCAATTCTTCGATTGCAAATGGCTTCACTATGTAATCATCAGCCCCAGCATCTAAACCAGCAACTCTATCCATTACTGCGTCTCTAGCGGTAAGTAAAATTATCGGTACCTGGGATTGAGTACGAACCCTGCGACAAATTTCAATTCCATTAATACTAGGTAGCATCACATCGAGTAATAGCACATCATAATCTTCCGTTGTGGCAAATGCTAGCCCTTCTCGCCCATCAAAGGCAACGTTTACATTATAGCCCTCATGTTGTAACTCTAGTTCTACAAATCGGGCAATATGCTTCTCATCTTCTACTAAAAGTATTTTTTTAGGCATCTGATCACCTTCTAATTTCAAAATATAAACATCATCTTTATTATAGTACTAGCATAACATCAATTAAAAAGCCTGTACCACAAGTAAATACTCGTTTGTACAGACTTTTTTTATAGTGGTCCAGTAATAAATAAATTATTTTTTCCGCATTCCTTCGCTTTATATAAAGCTTGGTCTGCTAGATCCATTAGCGACTCAAGAGTTGTTGCGTGGTCAGGATAATAAGCAATCCCAATAGATGCAGTAGGTGCAAAGAAATACTTTTCTATAGTCCATCCATTTTTCAATTCATTGCGAATACGGTTAATAATATGCATTATCTGAACTTGTCTTTCTTCTGGATTCCGCGTTAAACCCGTTAAAATAATGATAAATTCATCTCCACCCATTCGGATGACTAAATCATGACTACGTACAGATGTTATTAGCACATTACCGAAATTACGGATAAAATCATCACCCATATCATGCCCATAACGATCATTTACATCCTTAAAGTCATCTCCATCAATATAAAGCATTGCGATACAAGTACCTTTTGCATGTGCGTCCGAAAGTAGTTTAGGGAATTCTTTCAATAAAAACCTTCGATTCGGTAACTGCGTTAGGCTATCGTGATAGGCTAAATATAGCAAATCATTTTCTCGTTCTTTTCGATGAGTAATTTCACGTGAAACCATTATTATTTGGGAAATTGTTTCGCGTTCTGTATCATGCACTACCGTTACATTTCCTTCAGTCCAAACAGGCGTACCATCCTTTGACTTAAGCAAAAGTTCAAACTGCGTGTCCGACTTAGCAGTAAAATCATTTAGAAATGCTTGCCACGCTGGCTTACTTTGCTCCTCGATTATACTATTGTAAAACTGTCCCTGTAACTCAACAATCTCATAGCCTAAATACATCCTATAGGACGGTGAAGCATAAATAATAATGCCATCCTCATTGATGATGACAATTAAATCATTTGTATTTTCAGTAATTAATCGGAAAGTACGCTCAATATTTTTCAATTCCGTTAACATTCTCTTCTTGTCCGTAATATCATAGTTAATGGATAAATATTGTTCCACTTTGCCAAATTCATTTTTCAATGGCACAATGGCTGCCTCTACCCAATAGTCTGCATGATATTTGGTGCGATAGCACAGCTCCCCTCTCCAAACCTCCCCCAATACAAGGGATTCGTTGATTGTTTGAAAAACTCCTTTTTTATTATTACGTGGCTCGATAAGATTATAAGGTTGACCAATTAGCTCTTCAGCTGTAAATTCAGAAGCATTTAAAAATAAATCATTAACTTCCATAATCGTGCCTTCGTTATCTAAAATAGCAATAGAAGTTGCGAAATTTAAAGCCGCCTTAAACACTTCGAGACCATGGGTTTTTGAACGCAGCTCTGCCTTTTGCTCGGTAAATTGTGTAAAATCTTGCATGATAAGAAAAATAGCAAAGGAGTTATCACCTTGCATTACTGGTGACAACGATACTAAATACATGCGCTCCTGTTTATCCAATGTATGAAGCTTAATCAGCTTTTCACCAATATTTTCGCCCATTGCAGCCCTTTGTAAATAGTTTTGTATTTTCTCAATTTCCTCATGAGGGATAATAGGTAAGTCAATGAACGGCTGATGTTTCACCATATCATTATCTAAATTAAAATCTTCTATGAAGCTTGTATTTACTTCATATATAGTACCTTCTGCAGATAAAATGACTGTTGAAAAATAAGCATGATCGAACATTGATCGCATAAATAAAAATTTATCTTCAATACTTCTGTCATATAGAATTTCTTTTGTAATAGCTAAAATATAATAATCATCCCCGTCTTTTATTGGCCGGACAGAGGTCTCATATTTTCTAACTTCTGATTTAACATAAGCATAATCCACATAATCGATTTGTTGATGCTGTTCAATAGCTCGGTGATAATTTTCTTGAATAATGACAAAATTCCGACGAGAAGTAACAGCAGACAGCATTTTCCCAAGGGCATTAGTAGATACCAGAACTTGGGCAGCCTGATTTAAGCGAACATATTGATAATCGTCTCCTACTTTTTTCATTAAATAGACGAAATCTTCTCCAATAAATAGTTGATTGAAAAGTTTTTCGCTTAAAAGATATTCCATAATGTCACTCTCCATTATAAAGTCACATATATATAAATTCGTTATAAATGGTATTTATTTATAACATAAAAATTACACTAATATTATACCATATATACATTCGTTTAACTTTCTTGAATTAAGAAAGATTCTATCCTTTTTGGAGAAAAATTTGATGAAATTTTACTAAAAAATCAAGAAAACGATACTAAGGTAATACCATTTTCGCCATTTTGATGTAATATAATACTATAATAGACTTTTTATCCATATATAACATAAGAAAGCAAAAGGTGTTTTTTCTCTATTATTCTGAATTAACTGACAATTAAACTTATTTTTTGTTTAAAAGAGCAAATTGATTGCACCAAGCAGTAGACTTGTTATATTATATCAATAAAACTAGCCATTTTTCGGTATGGTCGCAAAATCAGTAAGACTGCGGGAGATTATGGATATCATAGTTATAACGTCTAGTTCTTTGGGTTTTTAATTCCAGTACGAATTTTAGTTTTATTCTTTATGCTTTAACGGAATTGTTTTGACTACCCTTGTAAAGGAGGCGTTTCGTATGCTTAAACATCGAGACCTTCATGAATGTACAGAGCTTTATGAGCTATTATCGCATCCATCTGTTTTTCCCTTCGTCCGTCAAAAAGCCAAATCGGCGGATGAATACTGGTTTATGACCAAGCAACTAATCGAAGAAGAAGCGAGAGGGCTCGCTATCTCAAGGACAATTACCGATGATTGGGGGCAACCAATCGGCACCATTAGCATTCATGATGTTGAGGACGGTGCGGGCTTCCTCGGAACGTGGATAGGACTCCCCTATCAAGGGCAAGGTTACAACCAAAAGGCAAAAATGCTTTTTTTGAATGAATTATTTTTTGATTATAATTTCAATACGGTTTTCCTTCGTATTCGAGTAGAAAATATTAAATCACAGCGTGCCGCATTAAAGTTACCTTATGTTGTAGATGCAAATGATAGTCACCCTACATTATTAGCACAAGTTAATAGTGGAGAGGCACAATTTAATTTATATAAAATCCCACGTGACTTGTTCTATCTGACAACTGCCAATCAAACACAAGAAGGCGAAGAACAAGCAATGTAATAGAAACAATCAAAAAAGCAATGTGTACTGTTTATCATAACAGCACACATTGCTTTTTATTTTTTATATTGTAATATTAACTTCGCCATCTCATCTGGCGTTTTCGGTCTTTGGGTTTTTGCCATCGTAGCTGTCATTTCGGATTTTCGCTCGGTTAATGTATATACCGATTTTATGAAAGATTCCTTCGTTAGTTCCTCTTCTTGCAATACTTCGGCATATCCTTGTTTTTTGAATAAGTTTGCATTCAAAATTTGATCGCCACGACTTTTTTGTGCAGAAAGAGGAATTAATAACATTGGTTTATGAAGTGCTAAAAATTCAAAAATAGAATTAGATCCTGCACGTGAAACGACAAAATCGGCTGCATGCAGCAAATCAGGTAATTCAGTTGTCACGTAGTCAAATTGTTTGTAGCCAGGCATTGATTCGAAGCTTTC
This sequence comes from Lysinibacillus sp. FSL W8-0992, assembly GCF_038008685.1. Taxonomy (NCBI): domain Bacteria; kingdom Bacillati; phylum Bacillota; class Bacilli; order Caryophanales; family Bacillaceae; genus Lysinibacillus; species Lysinibacillus sp. FSL W8-0992. The sequence continues at coordinate 3,085,783 of NZ_JBBOZQ010000001.1, read as the reverse complement.
ATCTTTATTCCCTTTTCCACATAAATGAATGACTTGGAATGTTTGAAGTAACTCAGGTAAATTATGGCGTAATGCGTCATTTAACACTACAGAGCCAAGGCTTCCACCCATAACTAAAAGAACGGGTTTAGCTGCTGTAAAACCACAGAACGAAAGGCCTTTAGCTTTGTCACCGTTAAATAATTCTTCACGAATAATGGAACCAGTACATGTTGCTTTTTCATTTGGTAAATGCTGTAGCGTTTCTTCAAAAATAGTGAAAATATGAGAAGCAAAAGGTAGGGCAATTTTATTTGCCAAGCCAGGCGTAACATCGGATTCATGTATAACGACAGGTACACCAGCCAATTTAGCTGCCATTACTACAGGTACAGAGACAAAACCACCTTTCGAAAAGATGACCTCTGGCTTCACTTTTTTTATAATACTAAACGCTTGCATAATCCCAGCAAGCACTTTAAAAGGATCTGTAAAGTTTTTCATAGAGAAATAACGACGCAATTTCCCGCTTGCTATCCCATAGAAAGGGACTTTAGGAAATGCCTCGCCTATTAATTCTTTTTCAATACCTTGCTCTGAACCAATATAGTGGACATCATAACCTAGTTCAAGTAAAGAAGGTAATATCGCTTGGTTAAGTGATACATGGCCTGCTGTCCCACCACCGGTTAAAATGATTGTAAGTTGTTTCACGTAAATTCTCCTATTCCTTAAAAGCCATTGTAGCCAACCGCTACTTTTTGTTTACAGTCTTTTATTTTACTATATGCGAAGGAAAAGATATAGATGAAGCTTTTAATTTTTCAGTCATATTATGTCTACTCTATGCTATACTAATTCATTATGCTTATAAAGGAAGTTACTCACTATGGATCAAACTAAAACGTTAAAACAAAAGTATGCTTTAATTTTAAAAATCATTGTGCCGATTTTAGTCACCCAAGTAGCTATTTATCTTATCTCTTTTTTCGATATTTTAATGTCTAGCCGCTACGGAACAGCCGATTTAGCTGGGGTTTCAATAGGCTCATCCATTTGGATGCCTATTTATACGGGACTTTCTGGTATTCTATTAGCGATCACGCCGATTGTGTCCCAACTCGTTGGAGCAAAGAAAGAACACGCTGCTAAAAAGGCTGTACAGCAAGGCTTATATGTTGCACTTGTTCTTTCTGCCATAATATTTATTTTATTATTTTTCGGGCTCGATTGGATACTTGGAAATATGCAATTAGAAGAAGCAGTACATAACATTGCCAAATCCTATATTCATGCAATGTGCGTTGGACTTATACCACTTTTTTTATTTTTTGTCCTACGTTGCTTTATCGATGCGTTAGGTCAAACACGTGTAACAATGATTATAACGCTACTTGCAACACCTATTAATATTTTATTAAATTACATTTTCATTTTCGGCAAATTCGGTGCGCCGGAGCTTGGCGGTGTTGGTGCTGGTGTCGCTACCGCTATTACTTACTGGTTACTTTTCTTTATTACCGTTTGGATAGTAGCCAAGCGGGTGCCTTTTGAACACTTTCATATATTCCGAGAATGGCCTAAGCTGGAATGGTTAAGCTGGAAAGAGATTTTAGTTATTGGTGTGCCAATCGGCATCTCCTTATTTGCGGAAACAAGTATATTTTCTGCCGTAACGATGATGATGAGTAGCTTTAGTACTGAAATTATTGCTGCACATCAAATCGCAATTAACTTTACATCGTTGTTATATATGGTTCCTCTTAGTATTTCAATGGGTGTTACGATTTTAGTAGGTTTCGAAATTGGCGCTGGTCGACTACGTGATGCAAAAATTTATAGTTATTTATGCGTTGGGACTGCCATTGTATTTAGCTTTTTTTCAGCTTGTATTCTTTACTTACTACGCGAACAAATCGCGACAATGTATTCAACGGATCAGTTAGTTTTAAAATATGCACAACAATTTTTAGTATTTGCTGCCATTTTCCAGCTATCAGATTCTATTCAGGCTCCAGTACAAGGAGCTTTAAGAGGATACAAAGATGTAACGATAACATTCATTATGGCGATTATTTCCTATTGGATTATCGGATTACCTACAGGTTATTTACTAGCTAACTATACTGACTTCGGGCCAGTTGGATATTGGCTTGGGCTTGTAGCTGGCCTATCTGCTGGAGCTATTACATTATTAATACGCCTACTGCTCGTACAAAAAAGATTCGTTTTACGATAAATACAACGCAAAAATGTTGAATATGAACATTTTTGCGTTGTTTTCTATATCAAAGACTAAAGTCCTTACTATCGGAGAATCCCTGTACGAATAATCGAAACTTTCACTTTCGGTTCTAATGTAAGTGATGCGAATTGTTCGTGCCAGTCATCCTTAAGCATTTTTGGATGATAGGCACGAATATATCGACCTATCGCTAACGTATCTGACTTCTGTTCTTGTAGTATTTGAAGCACTTCCTCAAAGTCAGCTTGAATTCTTTGTTGAAAATTATCTTCTAGCGCTTTTAACGTATCCTTCTTATACAAATGATTCTTTGAAAACTCATCAATTTCTAAATCGATCTTATAGTCCATCGTTATTTTTCCCATGGCTTCGTTGATTGTCCACTTTCTTTTTAAATGAATGACTTCTGAAGTGACAGGTATTTCCTTATCATTTAAATTCATCATATATTCAATACGTGCATGTTGACTTGCTTCATCCATTAATAAAAGCATACTTAACGATTGTTTAGGATTTAAGATTTTCCCTGTAAATACCTGACCAGAAAACAAAGCAACCCCTGCTGCATCTGCTATATTTTTTTCTTCATTCATTTTTATATAGGGGATTGATATATCTATTGCATCATCAAACAGCGTCGAGCCAATCATTTGTAAATCAAGTTTGGGGTAAATTGTATTTTTCTCAGTACTTTCAATAAAGCGCTGATAGTACCCCCCTGCATTGTCTGTTACTTCCTTAGTTAACTCAATAAAAGGCTTTACATCCCCTTCAGTCAACGCAACTTTAATAGATATCGGATTTTGAGGATCACGAAAATAAATATCTAAAATATCATAAAGAGGTTCTTTTACAGTATCACTTGAAATGAGAAGTGTCGCTAATTCAGACAAATCTAATGTTTGTTCCACTTTCATGTCGGCTTTATTACGGATATCGCGTGGAGAAATACCTTCCGCTTCTATTACCATTATTTTACTTTTGTTATCAATTAACTTAGGGTATGCGTAATATCCTTTATATTCTCCTACTTTCCCTTCAACTCCAACGAGTGACACAACTGACGAATTTTTATATAAACGCTCATCCCAACAACCAGCGAGGAATACAATCAACAGTAATATTATCCCTTTTCGATGCACTCTTTCCCCCTCCATTTATTCCAAAAAATAATGAGTATAGGCAATAGAAAGGTAAAAATTAAAAATATATAATGGAAGGAACTTTTCATAAATTCGATCACTCTAAATTTAACAAAAAAAAGCGGGACAATCGCTAGCAACACATGATAAACAATAATTTGCAACTTAGGTCGTTTTCTTTCTTTTACAAAATGAATGATTCTAAAGGTAAAATTCACAATCATTACAGTAACGATTGACCAAGATAACCAAATATACACAAAGAAAATATCAAGTCGCTTCACAAATGTCACTTCTTGCGATTTTAAAATATAAATAATCGGCTCTGGCACTAGTTTAATTTCCTCAATAGTAAAAAACATTTGAGAAAAAAGCACTGAGATTAAATAAAATACAAAAATCACAAGCTGATATATAAATATCGGCTTGCCCTTTAAAGTTAACTCCTTTTGTAAAAAGGGGCGAAATATTAAAAACATTTCTGCGCCCATAAATGCAAATGCTCCATGAATAAAGCCCTGAATGATTTCTTTTTTATTAGTAAAATCAAGCGGAAATAAATTTGTCCAAGTGAGATCTGGTACCGCTAGCATTAAAAAAATGATAAATATAAATACGAGCGGAATAAGCATCACACCAATATTGATTACTGTTTCTGGTCGACTTAAATTGGCATATAACGATAGTGCCACAATAAAAAAGATGACAATCCATTCGGGTGTTTGAGGTAAAACCCATGATGCTAATACAAATTCCATATAGGCTATAAATGACGCCAACATTAAAAACCAGTAAATTTTATAGACCCATTGAAAAAATGTATTCAAATAAAAATAACGATAATAACGTTCAAAAAATATTAATAAAAAATAATGCCATATTGCTGCTACGATAAATAGCACCCAAGCCATATTTCTACTTTCACTAATTAATGGCGTTTGAAAGGATATATAAATAAATCCTGTTTCAATAAAAAATAATAGTAAAAAAAATTGTCCTTTAGATAGGGAAAAATTCAAGGTGTATCACCATTCTTTACACTGTTATCCTTCGGTGGACTAAACGTTGTGACTTGGACAGTTGGTTTGAAATACGGCCCTCGTACAAACACTTTGTATAATTCCTTTGGCTGAAATGGCACAATTGGAGCAAAGTATGGTTGTTTTAAAGAACTTAAATTAATCAAGTGAATCAATAACACAACAACGCCAATGACAATACCGAAAAAACCAAATAATGAGGCGAGCAACATAAATGGGAATCGAAGCATACGAATTGATGTATTTAGCTCTACGGAAGGTACTACATAGCTTGAAATTGCGGTTAAAGCGACTACTATCACCATTAAATTTGATACTAAGCCAGCACTTACAATAGCATGCCCTATTACTAATCCTCCCACGATGCCTATTGTCTGACCTACTGATTGTGGCAATCGTATACTGGATTCTCGAATGAGCTCCATAATAATTTCTAAAATAAGAGCCTCGATTAACGGTCGATAAGGTATTTCATTTACATCACTCTTTACTTGATTACTCAACTCTAAAGGAAGTACTTCAAAGTGAAAACTGATAATAGCAATATAAAATGCAGGTAAGAAAACAGCTGCAAGAAAAGACATTAACCGGACTATCCGATAAAAGGAACCAACCAACACACGACCATTATAATCGTCAGGCGATTGATAAAAGGAAAAAAACGTTACAGGTGCTATTAAAGCAGTTGGAGAAATATTCGTTAACAATACGACTTTACCTTCTACTAAATTAGCCACAACGCGATCAGGTCTCTCCGTATTTAGCAATTGTGGAAAAGGCGACCAAACAGAATCCTCTAACTCATCACTTAATTGGCCAACACTATAAAAATATTCAATGTTAATGGCGTCAATACGTTTTTCAATCTCATCCAAAGTTTCAGGCTTTATGACCCCATCAATATATAAGTAATACGCTTTCGTATTTGTCTCTTTACCGATTGAAAAAGATTTAACTACAAGCGCTGGATTATGAATTCGTTTCCGTAATAATGCTAGATTTGTTTCGAGGCCCTCGACAAGACCCTCATGTGATCCTCGCAGAACATGCTCATTATTAGGCTCGTCAGGATTTCGTTGTACTTGGTTCACAACAGTAAGAGAAAGCATTTCACCAGATTCAGGTATAACAATTAGTGTTTCGCCATTACAAATGTGCTCAATAGCTAGTGGTAGAGAAAATGGCTCAAGTGTGGTTATTAACGTTTCACTCCAAAAGGGCTTGTTTGTATCTAAACGTGCATAAATAGTATCGAGTACTCTTTGCACTTCTTTTGCATCTACGAGCGAGGAATAAAAGCATAAAATAGCAGACGTTCCTTCTCGCCAGTCTACTTGTCTCACTGTAAAATCAGACGAATGATTAAATGCTTTTTGTAGGCTTTTCATCATTAATTCCACTTTATCCATAAAACGCCTCCTATACTTGGAAGTATAGGCAAAAAAGGCTTTTCTCAAACTGCTATGTCTTCTTTTTAATTGTTCAGTTTTCAGTTCTTTTCAACATAAAAAGACGCCCAAATAAGTCTTAAAGACTTATTGGACATCCCATTATTGCATTGTTTAGTTTCTCGTAAACATTGACATTATTATTTTTGAATAAATTGTTGTGTCCAGTAGTTTCCAGACTTCACATAACCAACACCAATATGTGTGTAATTAGCATTTAAAATATTAGCGCGGTGACCTGGTGAATCCATCCAAGCTTGTACTACCTCTTGAGGTGTACGTTGACCTTGAGCGATATTTTCACCGGCACTCTTATAAGTAATACCTAAAGCTTTCATACGATCAAATGGTGAACCGAAAGTTGGGCTAGTATGTGAGAAATACTTTTTCGATTGCATATCTTGAGATTTTTCTCGAGCAGCAGCCATTAATTTATCATCTGTTTGTAATGCTTTTAAACCAGCTTTTGTACGCTCAGCATTCGTTAATTTTACTACCTCTTGTTCAAAAGCACTCACATCCGATGTTGTTGTCGTCGGTGTAGTAGTAGTCGGTGGTGTCGTAGTTGTATTATTTTGTTGATTTGTTTGTTGATTTGTTTGAGTATCTTTAGATGGTGTTGTCGTATGTGGTTTAGTTACAACCCACTTGTGATTTGACCAATTATTATAATAGTAAACTTTACAGTTTGTAGTCTGATTTGCTGTGTTCCCCTCTGTAGTATTAGAAGCAGCAGAAGCCAACTGAATTGGAGCTGCTAAAAGAAATGTTGCACAAATTGCAGTAAGTGTTTTTTTCATTTTGCAATCTCTCCTCTCTGCAACCTATCGTAAAGTACGATTCTATTAAAAATGTTCCCAACATCTGCTAGCTTCTCCAATAGAAAAGTAGTTTACGTTAAACAGGGGTTTTTTTGTTATAATTTTTAGCAAGTTTCACCATGCTATGCAATACTTACGTTTTATATAGGGTTGACAATACTCAAAATGAAGCTATTTATAGACTATGTTTTTTTAAAAAGAACAGTATATTATTGTAGCAATCCATTAAATGTAGGAATAAAATTTTATAAAATCTGAGATAAAATAAAAAAATTCTGCTCGGACCTACTGGATAGCTTGACGCTATCTAGTAGGTGCACGCGCAGAAATACTCTTAAAACCTATTTTCAGCTTAATTTAATCAATACCAATTACATTAACACGCCCAATATTTTCACCTATTAAAACAAGCTTCGCTGGCATTTTAATGTATTCTGGAAGCCATTGCACCATTCCATAGGCATATTGGAACAGCATTGGATTTTTAACACCTTCGATTGGAACGTAGCCCTTCATCCGATAAACCGAATCTGGCAATGTTCTTACCCAATCCTCAAATTGCTCCTGTGTAAAGTGAACACCGTCGAACTCCACTAAACGAGAGCCTAAATGCATTGATGATATAGGTGCTTTAATAATATTTTGTTTATCGATTTGTACCGTAGCCGTTAAACTTTCAAGTAAATGTAATGGTACACGTCCATTAGTAGTTTGTAAAATAAAAGCATGTGGATTAAAACCTTGTAGCTCATAAACTACTTTAGCTTGCTCCGCTTCGCTTAGTAAATCCGTTTTGTTGGCCAGTAATAAATGCGCATGGCGAATTTGTTCCATAAATAATGTACGAACTTGTGGTGTTAATGTTTCACGATCTAACCATAGCTTAGAGTCTGCAACTGTGACAATACCCTTTACATTTAACTGCTCGGCAAAAATGGGAGAATAGACAGCATCCAATGCTTCTACAGGATGAGCAGCACCAGTAGTTTCGATAATTAGAACATCAAATTCACTATCTAATAGTAGAGATTGAATTTGAGCCTCTGTTTTTTCAGCACCTGAACAACAAATACAGCCTTCTAGCATCTCTTTAAGAGGAACATCCTCTTCCACTGCTTGTGAGTCAAATGGCAGCTTACCAAGCTCATTCATAATAACAGCTGGCTTTAATCCCTTTTCTTTTAGTTGACGAATTACATCTGTCAGCATCGAAGTCTTACCGCTTCCTAGAAACCCACTAAATAAATATACGTCCTTCACAATCATTCCTCCTATAAAAAAAGCCGTCGCATAGGCCGTACGAGACGACTTGTGCGACAGCTACTGTGTTAGTTAGTTTTTTTCTCAGTTTCATCTTTAGCATCAGAAATCAGTTCTTTTGCTTTTAAAAGTTGAGGATCTTCTGATTTCATTTTTGCACGTAACGCATCCATTAATGCATAAGTTGTTTCGTTCGATAAAATACCTGTTTCTTCAAGCTTATTGTCAGCTTGCAGTTTTTTCACCGCACGCTCTGTAAACTGGTCAAAGATACCGTCAGCTTTACCAGGCTCATATCCTAGCACCTCAAGCATTTCTTCAGCCACTTTAATTGAGTCTGATTGCAAGCCGTCTTTCATTTCAATCGTTGGATCTATAATTGGTAAAGAAGCATATGCAGGATAAGCAACTTTTACATCTGGTTCAATACCTTTTTCATTGATCCAGTTACCGTTTGGTGTTAACCATTTACCAGTAGTGAATTTTAAATTAGAACCATCTTTTAACGGCGTAACATTTTGTACTGTCCCTTTACCGAAAGAAGTTTCACCAACAATTTTAGCACCAACTGACTCTTTTAAAGCGGCAGCTAAAATTTCTGATGCCGAAGCACTTCCATTATCAACTAATACAGTTACAGGTAAATTGTATTTTTTTCCTGCTGCAGCATTCGTAATTTCAGGCTCTTCATCTTTTTGTTGCACTTGCACAATCGGTTTACCTTCTGGCACAAATAAATTAGAAATTTCAACTGCTGCATTTAAATACCCACCAGGATTTTGGCGTAAATCAAGGACAATCCCTTTCATGCCTTTTCCTTCGTATTCAGCAAGTATTTTTTCTAGCTCTTTTGCTGTTTCTTCACTAAACGATGTAATTTGAATATGCGCAATATCTCCATCTAGCATTTCACCATACACCGTTTCAACAGGAATATCATCCCGAACAATCGTCATTTGAATTGGCTCAGCATTTTCTCCGCGTTTCACAGTTAGTTTAACAGGAGTACCTTTTTCACCACGAATTAGTGCAACTGCTTCAGAAGCGCTAAATCCTTGTATACTTTTGCCGTCAACAGTTAAAATGATGTCTTTTGGCAATAATCCCGCTTTTTCAGCAGGTGAATTTTTAATAGGTGACACAACAGTAATAAAACCATTACGTTCTTGAATTTCAGCGCCAATTCCCTGGAAGCTTGAAGATAATCCAGAGTTAAACTGTTCTGCTTCATCTTTCACCATGAAATCAGAATATGGATCTTCTAACGCATCAAACATGCCGTTAATAGCACCATCCACTACTTTTTCATCATCAATATCTTTGTAGTATTTGTCTTTTAGCATATCAAATGCTTCGTATAATTTTGTAAATTCCGCACGTTCTATCGGAACTTTTACTTCTACTACTTTCTTTTCACCGAATGTTAACGCAAAAATTGTTAAGCCTGCGGTAATTAAGATTGTAAAGAACATCAGCATAATAAATTTAAACGGTTTCATCTGAATAAATTGTCCCGCTGGTTTTACCTCTACTTGCTGTGTTTGCTCTTGCTGTTGTTCTAAACCATCTTTTTTCTGTTCATCCATCTTGATTGTCACCACTCTCATATACACTAACTTGTTGTCACACTATTACCATCTTAACAGGTTATAGAGGAGACGAAAAGAAAAAGCGTGTCAAAATTTCATGACAGCTCTTGTCCCTCTATTAACTTCATAAAATTGCACCTTAAAAACGTCGTTTTTCTAGACAATTTTCTCTGAATAGAACAGCATCTCTAAAAAAGCTTTCTATTTGCAATTTATAAATAAAAAGCGCCTCAGATACCTTCCTGAGGCACATTTATGCTCTTAGCTGCTAAGTTTAAAGTATATAATAGTACTGCTTTTCTATTTTACTCATTTCCTATATGCAGTCAACTAAAATACTCATAGATTTTGTTTTATAGTAATTAAGCTTCTACAATATATGTTACTAGCGCTAATTTAGCTGTTTTTATTTTATTTTCTGCACTTTTGGCAGCAGATAGCCCTGTAAATGTTCCTGTTTTCACACGATATTGCGCGCCATCCTGTTCAATATAAGCAACCCAGCCAAAACGTTTCTGCATTATATCTACTACGCTGACAGCTGCATTACGATTACTATATGTTCCAGTGATAATACGGTACTTCATTGACTCGGTTGGTGGTTTTTCGGGCTGTGGCGTATCAATACTTGTAATCATTTTCAAAAAATTAGTCCAGGAGACTTTCCCCGCACGTATATTTCTCGGACAGTTTTTGCCACTGAAATAATGATGCTGAACGACATTTTGGATTGATATATTTTCATCTTTCATGATTTTTGCTATTAAAGCTGCTGCATTTTCTACAGCCTTATTAAAATTGCCATCACTATTTACACATATTTCAACCTGAATTCCTTGCGTATTTCCTGTATAAGTTCCCGCTCCCCAGCATTCCCAATAATGCTCAAAAGATTGTACTGCCTCATGATCATCTACTTGCCAATGCCAGCTTGCCGCTCTGCTATTACCATTAATTTGTAGTCTAGCATGGGCATCTGCATCTGCTCCTACGCTCGTATTATCGGTTTCATGGACAACAATATATTTTTTTGCATTGTTTTTCCCATTCGTAATCTTGGCTGCTTGATTTGCGGATACTAATTTTTGTCTTATTGATACCACGCGATTACCCCCCTCCTATTAAAATACATTTCATATCTTTATAGTGACTCATTAGAAAACCGACTACTTAAATTGTAATCGGTCCAAATAACGAGCATTATTGTTTAACTTACTGCTCTAGTCTCGTCACTTGCCATTAGTAACATCCATATGAAATGATGTTTAATTCTATAGTATGCGCTATTGCCAAGTTCAGTTGTGTTTTTATATCCACTCTATTACGTAAAACGCCTAAAGCTATTGCATCTCAACTTTTGATTTATTGTTGCGTCATTCAAAAGGTGGTTTTGTTACAGAAATCATTTTTTCCGAAATTGACATGAACGAAAATCATCTGCAAGTGTTGCTCTTTAAAATGCCCTTCAGCATACTGTTTAACAGAATGTCTCAAGAAAGCATGATATCCATTCCCCTTTTTTGTCTCGGGCGCATAAGATAGTCATAAGATAACCGAGAATTAAAAGGAATTAGGGAGGGCTTTACAATGAACAACAATCAAAACAATTCAAACCAATCTACGGATTCACTCGATATTTACGCTGCAAAGCTTGCCTATATAGGGACGTCCATTTCAACATTAGGAGATGGCATTCAAACCATTGCCGCGGGGCTCACTTTAGAATCATTAAAAAAAGCAAGCAACCAAAGTTCACAAGACTTACCGAACCAAACAAAACAGACAGAAAACATGCAAAAGCAAATCGATTATTTAATAGCTGAATTAAAACATATAAAAAAATATTTGAAATAAAATACAAGCATTGATCGTCAAATATCTTTAGCCATGCATCTAACCCATTTACATAATTAAAGCTCCCATAGTGAATTGTGAAAATCCGTATTGAAGCATTCATCCAAACCTCTATAGCTAGAGGTTTGGATTTTTTGTTGAATGAACAATAACTTGGTGCATTCTCATTAAATTCTCCAATTCATCATTATATACAGTTATATATTTCAGAAGAGGACAAAATAGAAATTTGGTCAATTAAGCAATGTGAAAAGGTGAAAATCAATCTTACAATCAGACAGATGACACATATTTCAATCACTACCATTTTTCCAATTAGCTTCCATACACGACTTTTTTATGTTACAATTTTTGTAAATATTTATTTGTAACAAAGTGAGGTGAACCTGGCATGTCCTATATGAACGATTTACAATACTACTTAGACAGTAATTCTATCGGTGTTATTGTAGAACTTTTATTGGTTACTTCTTGTATGGCAACAATCGTTTTTATTGCAACTAAAAATCAATATATCTCTTATTTATCATCGGCACCTATATTTTATTTCATTTCTAAATGGTTCTATCAAAATACGCATTTAATTTTTATCGTACTTGCGATGACTGTACAAGCACTAATTATTTTATGTATCCAAAAGAAACAAAATAGTAATGAAGAAGCCTTAAAGAGCGAAATGATAAAACAATGATTCTACTTTTTATACTGGACTTGCATATAGGACAGAATTAGCTAGAAGTAAGTCCAGTGTATTACATACATAATGGAGGATACTCAAAATGAGCCGAACAGTCACTTTTGCTGTAAATACTAAATATGAAGAAAGAATACAAGAGACATTTACTTTTGCACAATTAGGAATTGACGAAAAGATGAATAACGAAGAAACGAAAATGACCATAGAAAAAATCTTTGAATCGTGGGTTTATACAAAACTCAATATTTCTTACAGTATTGTTTTCAATATGGATAGTGAATAGCGTTTTGTATCCATGTATTATTCATCCAACGATAAGATGTGATGAATTTCTGACCGTCCTTCAATGCCGCTCTTCCCCAGTATTTATTGACTCCCCTAGTTAATAGCTCAGTATACCTTGCGTCTTTTCCGTAATATTCCATTTCACATGGTACAATGAATTAAAAAAAGTACTAGCTCGACTAGGTAGGTGAAGTTGTATGAAAAAATTTATTATTTTCACGATACTCTTCATTGTGCTATGTCCATATTGCCTTGTGCAAATTAAGAAACATTTTTATGAACATCAAGTTCACAACTATTTAATAGAACAAATCAAGTATACAGAAGGTGATATTCAATCCATTAAATGCCAATGGTATTTAGGAGGATTACCAAACTATTCGGTGGATGTTATTTTTACGGATGAGCCAGATGTTGTCTATATTTATTTTGTTCATCATAAAGAACACATAGGTCAGTTTGAACACTATACAATTTACGGCAAAACGCTGCCGCCAGAACAATTAAAACATTATAAGCCTTATGATTATTAGCTGACACCAAAACATGGATACAATACATCTATTTTTATAGTCGTGATTTTTTTGTTAGATCACTTGTTATGTATATAACTGTCTTTAATGAAACATTTAAAGGTTTGGATTTTCATTATAGTAGCTGTCCTTCTTAAATCGGGAAATTTGGGCATCAATAATTTTTTTGAAGAGGTGATTGCATGGAGAGGTTTGAAGTTTCATTTAAAAATAAAGCTGTAAGGGTTTGGTTTTACACGGTTTTCCCCGCAATAATCATTACCATAGCACTTTTTATAATTTTGCCTTATGAACAAAATCGATATGCTTCATTAGGTCTTTCAGCTGTTACCACTTTGTATTTTATTTGGTTCGCGTTTTATTCTAAAAAAAATCGCAATTAATGGCTATCGCTATCCCTCGCGCAAGATTGTCTTGCTTTAGTGCATAAAATTTTGAACTCCCCTTTGAACACTTTGATTCATTTGCAAAAAAAGAGGCGCGTTCCATCTATGGTACGCGCTTTAGAATGAATCGATTATTTTTTCTTGTTCCTTAACTTTTTTATTAAATCATCAAAGTATTGAACTGCTTCGTGCACAGCAGATTTTTTAGCTAATGCAATTCCCTTTTGGATAGAACGATTCGCCTCATCTAATTTTTTTGCCTTCATTTGGGCATCTGCGAGGCAATACCAATAATACCAAGCATCCATTTGTGAAATTTTATCCTGATAAAATTTTTCGATGTTCGGATAGTATTTCGAATAGGAAGCTTCATCATAAACTAACTTTTCGCCATTCCATTTTAGGACATCCACTAAATAGCTATCACCAATGTAAAGTTGCCAAATTGCTATAGCCACTTTTTGTTTTTCATTTACAACATCCATTTTATTATAAGGAATTTCTGCAATCTTTTTTAATGAATGATTACCCCATTGGAAAACTTCAAGTTCACTTCCGATTGCTGCACCGATTGTGACACTGAATAAATACTCTTTTATGCCATCACCTGTAATGTCTATCAAACCAGAAAAGTCCAAACTTACGCCTTCCGTTATTGTTTCCCACACCTTATGCCATCCGGTCTGGTCCTTTTTGAGAACAATTGCGCCAAAATGGGAAGGAGCAGGTTGATCTTTTGCTTTTATTTCAAACGTAAAAATGATTTCTTTCTGCCCATCGTTGTTAAAATCATAAAATTGAATGGACTTTGTGGAGACAGGCATATTGGGATTGATAAGTGAAGAGTTCGACGGCATAAATGCCTTAACAATTTGCATGAAATCTTCTTCTTGTTGCTCATTCGCGTGAACAACAAGCGATAAAGCATTCACAACCACGAGTGACAGCATCGAAATTAGCAATATTTTCTTCACCAACATATCTCCTATTCAAATAAAAACAATGATTATTTGTAGTATGGACGAATTTAGTGAAGTAATGCTTTAGCAAAAGATGGCATGAAAATAGCGATTGTATCTCCTTTTTTTAAACGTTTCAACTTTCATTCCTACCTTCTCGTTGTAACATATTATCTTACCAATCAATCTCCTTATAAATATCAGAAAGTATTTTACCCTCGATCGTTCCATCGTTAAAAATGTTCGGATGTACTAAATATTTGTGTATTAGTCCCTTTAACCTTTGTTAAATAAAAACCTTCTACATTTTGACTTATCCAGTATTCTTCTTTTTGATAAAAAAATTAAATTCTTCTCCCCTAGCTACACGCTGTTGGAGCTCTTGAAAATCAACCCAAGTCATGTTTTCCCCCTATAAACATATTAGAAAATTAAAACCATCACATCCAAGCATAGTACTAGCTATTAAATTTTAGGGTTTTTTCTACACCATATTCCTCAAATTGATTTAAATCAGAAATATTCTTTATAGTGAATTATACTTTACTAAAATAAGAATTAATAAATTCCATGACCGTGAATATGAACATAGCGAAGGTTAGTAGTACCCATAAACCGATTGATAAATAGTCGGGTTTTTTATCTTTTTTTAAATCTCGTATTTTAGTCACTAGAATCATTGTAATGGATATTGTCAAAACGATATTACTGAAATGATCATATTTAAAAATAAGTATTGCAAGCAATATAACTAAGACACCAAAAACAATAATTTTTATCTTTTCAAACTTCGTATAAGATTTTTTCATCGTATCTGATCCTTTCAATCAATTTCGCTTTGCGAAACCTTCATCTGGATTCAGTACATAAATGGCATTTATGCACCACTTATAGAAGTGCAAAACTTATGCTTAAGCAAATTAAAAAAGGCTACCATTCACGTCCTTAGTATATATGCTTAGATTTTTAAAAGTAGTGATTGACCATATTTGAACAATCGCTTTGCATTAAAAATCCACTTTTGTTTTAGCATAACTTGAATTAAAAATAACCCCTTCGCCCTCTACCCATTTGACATTATTTATTCCTAATACATCTAAATCGTCAGGAGTGGAACTACTTTATTGTGTTATTATTGTTACCTTATCTTTGTTTATCTTCTTTATCACTCCAGGAAAAGTGGTGTTGCGATAAAAGTTGTATATATGGGTAGTTTCCCCTAATGTGGCATTTCGATGTTCGATTGTCAATGTTTCTTTTCCGGATTGTGATGTAACAGAGTCAATAGTAAAATCCTTAATAGAATGAACGAAAATAATTACTACGAGGATTAGAAATGCAATAATAGATATCGCAATTAACTCAAAAGTACTAATATTAAAAGATCTAACAAACAAAAAAATTGCAATGACCGTTATCATTGCTGGAATTGGTATTCCTGAATATTTAAGAAATGCAAAATAATAATGATTTATACTTAATTGAAAAATAAGCAAATCGACTGCTAAAACAAAAATTAACAACAGTGTCGTAGGTTTTTTCAAGGTTTTTAACAATTAATCATACCCTTTCGCACTTCTAGTTAGCAGTTTGCAATCTTTTACGAAATACAATTAGCGTTAAAATATTCAAAATGACAGTTACCCCAAGAAGAACTGTTGCAGCAAAAATGACACCTCCTGTAGTGTCCATAAGTGCACTCCAATCCTCAATATTAACGAGATGGTATTGATAGTACATTTGAAAAATAAGAGAAATAGCACAAGTACTCAAACTCAAACTAGAAAGCAATCCCCATATTTTAAAGTCGTTCTTTTTAGATTGCATAAGTCCAACGACAGGGAGTAGCCATGCAATGAGACCAATCACTAAACTGCCAATATTAAGTAAACCAATCACTATAAAACCCCCTCTTCATGCTTACAATTTCCATTTAATTAGCATTTAGACGTTCGGGCTAGACAAATAGTTCCAATTTTCATCTATCCTCTACATCAATTAAATAAATTGCCTTTTCAAATCCCCCACGTTTAGCCTTCTTCTGCTCACGAATCGCTTCTAAATCTTCATAACTTACACCTAACGCATGGATAGCTGTATGTATTAGTTCTAAAAGATCGGCTAATTCTTCAACACTCTCCTGAACGTTATTTGCCTCACGAAACTCTTTCGCTTCTTCCAACATTTTTGCTTTTACTTCTACTAGAAGGTCCTGTGGTTCTAAAATTCTTGCATTATACTTTAAACCATCTGCTTCAATAATTTCTAAAATCTGATCTCGTACTAACTTATTATAAACAGGCATTGTCATTCTCCTTTATAGTGGCATATCACACTTTTATTGTAATATATTTCTAGTTAATTTTTAGCTCTATTCGATAGTTTATAAATAGGCACAACAACATCTCTAATGTTAAAGAAAATTTCATATGTAATCGACACTTCGATACATCTCGAAATATTAATATTTTACAATGAATTTTGAAAATAAGAATAATTTGTAGGAGGAATGAAAATGAAAATAATAAAGCAAAAACCCATCCAGCATACAAAAAATATTAATCCTAAAATTTTATATTATGGATTCCCTGTAATTTTACTAAGTACTTTGAATGAGGATGGAACAGTGAATATTAGCCCTTTATCATCTTCTTGGTCATTAGGAGACTATATTGTATTAGGTGTTGGCATTGGTGGGAAGGCAATTGAAAATTTAGAACGACATCCTGAATGTGTCATTAATATACCAGACCCCTCACTTTGGGAGAATGTTGAACAGTTAGCCCCTTTTACAGGGAAAAATCCAGTTCCTGAATATAAAAAGCAAAATGGCTATACTTATAAAAAAGAGAAATATGATATTAGTGGATTAACGCCTATTAAGGCTACTTTAGTAAAACCTACTCGG
This sequence comes from Lysinibacillus sp. FSL W8-0992, assembly GCF_038008685.1. Lineage (NCBI taxonomy): Bacteria > Bacillati > Bacillota > Bacilli > Caryophanales > Bacillaceae > Lysinibacillus > Lysinibacillus sp. FSL W8-0992. The sequence goes on along the minus strand of NZ_JBBOZQ010000001.1, from coordinate 3,068,637 downwards.
ATTATGGAATGTCCCATTCAAATTGAGGCAAAGGTTAAACACATACGTATCCCAGACTATTCTCCTCATTTTGCCATTGTCGAAACACAAGCACTACACGTACATGCACATGAGGAAATTATTATTGAAGAAAATCATATTGATCCAAATAAATGGAGCCCACTTATTTATAATTTCCGTCATTACTTTGCTCTTGGTAACAAGTTAGGTAACAATTTTCGAGCATAGAAGACTTTATAGAAGAACTAATAAACAATTCCACCTAGACAATAAATTTTCTAATACTTAACCGAAAGATTAAATGTAAAGAAAAAGCAATCGACTTCTTCAATGCCATTTTATAAAATGGTCGCTTTTAGTCGGTTGCTTTTTTCTTATTTTAGCGTTTTTATAACCCTTGCTCTATTAGCTACTCTTGCATAGCAGCCTCTACAACCTCCAATATGTTGCCTAATTTCACTTTTCACCTTCCAAGCGATCCTCAATTCGCCCTTCAATCTCTTTCTTTTCTTCATGCCACCATAGTGCTTCTTCGGGATCTTCTAAAATCTCTTTTATTTCAGCTTTCTCTTCAACAGCTGGCGGGGAACCTCGAAGTGCCATGCCTGAAGTATCTTTTAGAAAGATGGAAACAACAATAATACCGACAACAGATGCAAATATAACATAGTAGGCAGGTACCATTTCATTCATCGTTTTGCTAATTAACCATGATACAAGTAAAGGTGTTGTACCACCGAACAATGACGCAGAAATATTAAATGTTATCGCCAATGCCCCATTCCTTACATTTGTAAAAAATAAGGAGGGCAATAGTGCTGGCATTGTTCCTTGAAAAGAAGCGGAAAATACTGCTAGAATCAATAACCCCCAAAATACATGTAATGTGTTTCCGCTACCAATCAAATTAAACGAAGGTATACTTAAAAAGATTAGTCCAATTAACCCCCCTTGAATAATCTTTTTCGCTCCTATGCGGTCACTAAAATACCCCATTAATAGAACAATTGGAATCATAATAACCATTACAATGACAATTAATAAAAGCCCTTCTGCTTCTCCATATCCAAGAACAGCCGTTAAATGAGATGGCATATAAGATAAAACGATATAGTTTACAACAATGTAAAAGAAAACAACAAACATTCCGACAACTATTGCTCTCCAATGAAATTGTAAAATATTTTTTACAGATATATGATTATCATCTTCTGATTTTTTTTCTTTCATTGCTTCAAAAGCAGGTGTTTCTTCTAAATTATTTCGCAAATAAAATCCAATTAAACCAATAGGGGCTGATAAGAAAAATGGAATTCGCCAACCCCAATCTAACATTGTTTGCTCACCTAAAATATAAGTAAGTAAAGTAACAAGACTAGCTCCTGCGATATAGCCAACTAAGGTTCCAACCTCAAGACCACTTGACATAAACCCTCTTTTCTTATCTGGCGTGGACTCGGCAATAAACGTCATAGCACCCGAATATTCTCCACCCGATGAAAATCCTTGAACTAAACGTGCAATGAGTAAAAGTACAGTGGCAGTATACCCTATGGATGAATGAGCTGGAATTAAGCCAATACTCAATGTCGCTAGTGCCATCATGACTAAGGTAATAGCTAAGACTTTTTTACGGCCTAAACGGTCCCCAAGCATCCCAAAGAAAATACCTCCAATAGGTCGAGCAATAAAGGCTACAGCAAACGTCGCAAAAGAAAATACTAATTGCATAGGACCACTTACTTCAGGAAAAAATACTTGTCCAATTGTAGCAGCTAAATAAGAGTAAATTCCAAAATCAAACCATTCCATTCCATTACCAACAGCAGTTGCTATAACAGCCTTTCGGGCGGAACTCGTGTCAACAACAGTAATTTCTTCTTTTTTCAACTTTGGTTTCGATTTTCTTTTAAATTTTGGGCTATTAAGGTTATTGTAATCAGCCAATCGAAATCCTCCTCGTTGTTAAAATTAATTGATACTATTGTTAAGCTATCCAATATGTGATTTATTATTAATTCCTTTAAAGTAAAAATCCAAAATCCCATCGAAAATGCCTTACTAATCAAAGTTATTTGAAAAAAGAATAAAAACGAATTCTTATAGGAGCATCAGGAAAACGAAATAATAATGGCCAAACCAGCCAACAAAATAAGCGACTAATACGATAATATGTCTGTTTGCCTTTCATTCCTTCCAATTTAAATAAGAAAAGCCCTCCACAGATTATGTGGAAGGCTTTTAAAACATTTGTAAATCAAATCCTACACCTTTTTAAGTTCACTATAAATATCATTGCAAATTTTTCTTTTTAGAAAAAAATCCTTCGAAAATCATATACAAAGCGAGTACAATCCAAAAGCTAAATAACCATGCGGTATTTTCTTTTAAATCAGTAATAATTACAATTGCACCAAATAGCGTAATAAGTATTTTAATGATTAATTTGACCAAAATACATACTCCTTTCTATCGATAGAATAATAATGATATACCCGAGTCAATTAAACTATTATTTTCAAATGGAAAAATCACTGTTCTTTAATTTATTTGCAATAATTTCACAGCTAATTCCAACACCAAATGTTCGTGTCAGGATTACTACTTCAACATAGTATGATGTTGATCTAAATCGTTTGTAACATATCCTTCTTTTCCTGCTCCTATACCAACAATTAACAGAACGAATGAAATACAAATGAGTAAAATAAGAGGGATTGACCATCCACCTGTTATATCATGCAGTGTGCCAACCAACACTGGTCCAACTGCCGCTAAAAGGTAACCGAAAGACTGAGCCATTCCTGACATTTCTGCTGCTTCTTTTCCATCACTTGTTCTTAGTGTGAAGAACATCATGGATAGGCTGAAGGCACTCCCCCCTGCAATTCCAAGAATGATAGCGCAGAAAGGAACTAGCACAGAACTTCCTTGCAGTAGCCCTGCAAATCCAATGATAAATAAGATTGTTGTTGTGATACTTAGACCAACTTGATTTTTCATTTTTTCCGCTAGTACTGGGACAATGAACGTTACAGGGATGAGTGCAAACTGCATTAGAAAAACCATCCAACCAGCAGTATTTGAGTTATACCCTTTCATATTTAAAATATCTGGTAACCATGTGATTAAAGTATAAAACATTAGTGATTGTCCACCCATAAATATTGTTATCTTCCAAGCAAGTGGAGAACGCCACAAACTACCTTTTTTGTTTTTTACATTGACTTGTACTTTCTCACCTTTTTGTCGTTTACTAAGTTGTGGTAGCCACAGCAATAAAGAGATGATTGTCAATACTCCCCATATGCCAAGCGCCCCTTGCCATCCAAAATTATCGATAGAAGCGATAGGGACACTTACACCTGAACCAAGCGCACCGAATAGATTCATGAATATAGCGTATATTCCAGTCATCAAACCTATTTTTTGTGGAAAATTCATTTTTACAATCCCTGGAATAAGTACATTACCCATTGCAATTGCAACCCCAATTAAAATAGTACCAGAAAATAAAGAGAAAATTCCTGAAAATGAGCGAATTACAATACCAATTATAAGTAATATAAGGGCTAAAGTAATCGTTAATTCCATGCCAATCCGATTTGCTATTTTTGGAGCAAACGGTGAAAGCAGTGCAAAGGCAAGTAAAGGTACTGTTGTAATCGTTCCTATAAGAGCATTACTGATACCAAGATCATCTCGTATCAAAGGTATAAGTGAGCCGGCAGAAGTTAAAGGCACTCTTAAATTAGACCCCACTAAGATTATACCAATCAGTAATAACCAACTATTTCTTGTATTTTTATTTAATGTGGATGATATGGCTTCCTTATTCATGTTGTTATTCCTCCATCAATTTAACAATTACTTTTCTTAATGCCTCCATATAGTTTTCAACATAGGTTGCAGCAGCTACTTTATCCTGACTACGAATGGCTGTATATAACTCAATGTGAAGTTCTTCTTCAAATTTAAAAGGCGCATTCATTGTCATTAAATCTTCCACAAACGAATAGATGATTTCTAACAGTGGCTCGTATAAATCAATTAAGAGCTGATTGTTAGAAGCCACTACAACCGCTTTATGAAAACTAATATCTAATTCTATAAAGTGTTCTCGATTACTCTTTTCAGCAGCTTGAAGCGATTCTTGAATATATGATTCAAGTTTTGCTAAATCCGCTTCTGTCCTATGTTCAGCAGCCAACTGGGCAGCCTGTTTTTCTAAAGCTAAGCGCACATCAAGGATTTCAAGCAATGCTGATTTTTTTACATAACGTTTAAGTGCTGCTCCAAGAGAATTGGCAGAGCGTACGGTTGTTCCACTGCCTTGTTTCGTTTCAAGTAATCCTGCATGTACTAAGGCACGAATTGCTTCGCGAAGTGTATTACGGCTGACATCAAACTTTTCCATCAATTCCATTTCAGGAGGTATTCTTTCCCCTACTTGCCAGCTTCCAGATTCAATTAACTGCTCTATTTGAGAAGCCACCTGTTCTACTAGGTTCATTCTGTTTGTTTTTTGAATCATAATTACGCCTCCTTAAATTTGTAGGATGATTGGTATGTTGGTAAAGTTAACATAAAGAAAAAGGATTGTCAATCCGATGTACATCCTTATTAACATTGCTGATATATATAGGTAAAGTGCGCATATGAATTTCTAACTTGACGGTAGGAATAAAATTTCGAATTGTAAATTAAAGGAGAATTAAATTAGTGAGGGAATCATCTGCTCTAAGTTTTGATAGTACCGAATTGAGAAAATGACTTAAATTTTGTAGAACGAATAACGCAAAATAAAGATGGACCTCGTTATGTTGGAAATCAACAAATTATAAAAGTAAATAAGATAGATACAAATCTAATTAAATCATAAATAAAAACCACCTATAAAAAACAGGTAGTTTTTTTATTGGCTTTGTGCGCCCATTGAAGGGCAGCGCTGTGCTTTGTAATTTCGATTTTCTCAACATTTAATTCTCTGTCTAAGTTTGTAGCTCAGTATAAGTCCATTAAACGTGTTGATTTTACTCACCCTAATTTTCAGAGTATCCAGAATGTATTTTATACAACAGCTTTGCTGAATAGCCACTTCCATGTTTATAAGTTAACTGTTATATAGGTAAAACCGAAAAAAATCCAACAAGTTATTCTAACCTTGTTGGATTTTTACTTTCAACAGATATAATTTGACGATTCGGCCATTCGAATGCGTGAAGTCGCCCTCCAAATACAGCACCGCCATCAATACCAATAATATTATTGTCACCAAAATAAACATCGTAATTTGTTGGGTCTTGATGTAACTCATATGTTTGTGTGTGCCCAAAAATCACCGTTTTCTCGCCTTTATAACCAGTATGAAATTCCTCTCGAACCCATAAAAGTCGTAAGGGGTCTGTGTCCGCTAACGCTACGCCCGGCACAACACCACCATGGACAAAAATTGCATCTTCTAACTCTATATACGTTTCAAAAGTTTCTATAAGCTGTAAATGTTCTTCGAGCTTCGGTAATGTTTGAATGTAACTAGGTAATGTATTAGTGAGAATAGCATCTTCAAAATCTTCCATATGATAGCCATAGCTAGCAAGTGTCGCATCCCCGCCATTGACTACAGCCCAATGATTCCAAGCTTTTGGAGTCCCTAAACGACATGCTTTTAGCATAAGTGCCTCATGATTTCCCAATAGCACACGTGCCCCAGAGGCTTGTAGCTCAGCAACTATATTCAACACACCACATGAAGCAGGTCCCCGATCAATATAATCCCCGAGCAAAAATAGTTTATCTTGTGTAGCATCAAACTTTACCTTTATTAATAATTCTTCTAAAAGTTCTAATTCCCCATGTATATCACTAATGGCTAAAATACGTGTCATAAAAAGCATCCTTTCTCGTTTAACAGGTGTTACTTTTCATTATAGAGAAGAATGTTACAAAATTCGACTTTTTTCGGTTATAAATGATTGCAAAGTTATCTGAGACGATAAATAGTAACGCAGGTCCTTGAACATATATTTCCCCATTTTTATATTCAGCCTTAAGCACAGAATCTGATGATAAGAAAAAACCTGTATCTGGATTATAGTAATATGCCATTAAGTAATACAGTTTTTTATCTTCATCATAACGATATGGGTTATAGAGTCCATGTCATCTGTACTGCTTTGCGTTAAAATGTTACCCCATGCGTCATAACAGTAGCATCCTAATTTTTAGTTTGAGAAGAAAAATATCTTTTTCATTTTAATACAAAATATTTAGTTAGAAAGATGCTTAACTTAACTATTATTTTGCAGCCATGTATCAAAAGCATTTTCTACGGCTGTTTTGAAGTCATCATCTTCTTTTATTGTGATATCAAAAAGGAATATTCCATAGTTTTTTAAACTACCGCTTTTACCACTAAATCCTTCGAGATTACCATCTTGATAATAAATTTCCCAATATCCCTGCTCTAGATTAACTGCAATAGATTCATGAACTATTTCATATTCTTCTGTATCAGAAATATCTCTATATCTTGTAAGATGGTAGTGTGGATACATAATATTAGTCATGTCAGAAAGAAAAATGCTATATAATTCATTTATCTCATTTTCCAGTATGGAGAAATTATCTTTAGTAGTAAAAAAATTAAAAAAGAACACTTCTCTATCATTTTGTTCGAGATAGTCAAATATTTTTTGCTTCTTAAGAAAATCTTTAATATAAGTTTTCAAAGCACTGTAGTTATTTTCTTTTTTATCTAGAATTACGCAAAATTCTAATTCTATGCCCATTTTATTATCCTTCTTTCTATTATTTCCACGGCAGTTTCGGGTAATTATTACCGAATTTCACATTAAATAATGGGTAATGTTTATCTAAATCAGGAGGAATATGATAATGTACATTCCCTACGTATCCCTGCCCCTTAAATCTATAGTCATCTATCCTCATATCAACACGTAAAAGTTGCTTTTTCTTATAGGAAAGTTTAAACAATGTATAATTGTATTTATTGTCTTTACTTCCTTTCGGGCCAGTAAATGTAAGATTCTTTCCATATTTTAAAACAGCATTAGTAATAATGGGTGTTAATTTCTTTATTGCTTGTTTTATAACATTTTTGGCAATCCAACTAGTAAGTACTACTAATCCGGTTTCAAGAGCACTCAATAACAATGGTAATAGGAAAGCTATATCTCCATCAGGATCCACATTCATCACTGGATTATTATTCGCATAACTATAACCATTCATTAATGAAGGATTCTCACTGTCTCCACCTACAGGATCTAATGAAGGAAAAACTCCTGTATTAGGATTATAGTATCGTACCATTAAATAATAGAGCTTTGTATCTTTATCATAACGATATCCTGCATAACGATATGGGTTGATAGAGTCCATATCATCTATACCACTCTGCGTTAAAATGTTACCCCATGCGTCATATGTGTAGGATGCTACAAGCTTGCCACTTGCATTTGTCATCCCAAGTACATCACCACGATAGTTTGTAAGGTAATGATAAGTTTCGCCTTTGTAAATCATTGTGAGTGGGTGACCGTTATCATCGTAAACATAACTTTTAACTGCGTAGGAGCTTTTATCCTTTTCATAAAGAACGCGATTGCTATCTCCATCATAAGCATAGTAAATAGGTCCATTACTATCTTTACTATAAATCCTTCTTCCTTTTTCATCGTAGCCATATTCAGCAATAACAGTACCTGCATTATTTTTCACTTTTGTTAACTGATCAAATGCATTCCATTCATACGTATACCTTTTTAAAGTTACAATAATGATGGACTCGAGTTTAATCTAATGAAATGTGAGCATATCTGTGGCGGAAACGGCGACAAAGGGCAACTAGATGAACTATGGAGAACCTGCTCCACTTTTGCTAAAGACCAATCGGTAGTGGAAGAATAGCAGTTATTCGGAAATTATGCACTTACTTTTTTTTACTGTAAAAAACGAGCACCTTATTTTATCCAAAGGGGTAAAACGGTGCAACTTTTTTACAAATGGTATAACATTATTTTAAATGGTACATTTTTTTATTTCTAATCAATAGTGACAATATTAATTATAATTTCCGCTGTAATATTCAGCTATTTATTTTAAGTATTCATTCTTAAAAACATTCTAAGGAAAAAATACAAACCCTGATACAGCAACGACTACACTGTACCAGGGTTATTTTCGATGTCACAATATCTTATATATTTATGACAAATATAATTATAAATTGTGAATGCATTAGTTATAACTCACATGTTGGTTTGGAATAAAGTTTGATCAAAAGTATCCTGCAAACGTTGTTTTTTTAATAGATGAAATCTCCACGTTTTAAATAAAGATTAATCAAAATGTGGAGATGAGATTTTGCCTTAATTAAAATTTTTATAAAAAAGATTAATTAAAACTTCTCGATATCTTATAAATTAATGTTGTGGCAGTTTTAAGTATGATGAATCATGGAGCTATACGTTCATTCTTCCAGTAGAATATTTATAGACACAAAAGTAATCCATCATATATAAAGGTTAGATAAACACATGAATAAATTTCCTAATCCTATCAATATAGATTTAACTATATACCACGGGGAATTTGATAGAATAAAACCAAATATGAAAAAGAGAGCCCCTAAAACTAGACTGTCATTAACGCTAGACGCGGAAGAACTTGACGAATATGATTTTGAAAAATTCTTCTCATGATATCTTTTCGAATAAAGTATACCGACTATTGTTATTATAATTCCTAGCAAAAGAATAATAATTTTCATTGTACCTTCACCTCACTAATTCATCTTAGATATCTTTGTAATGCCCGTTTCCCACCATATAATGCAGCCATTGCAATTAGTCTTGCTATTATACTTGCACCAGTACTAGCAATCGCTCTATATTAACCCTTTCCTATTAACCATGCCCCACTGTTTAACGTTGAGTGGGTATAGTTATGCCAATAATACTCCAGTCATGAATGTTGATTTTGACCCCAACCTCTACTGTAAAGATGGTAGTGTGAACATAATATTTATGATGACAACTTATTGCTTCTAAAGAAAAACACCTCCTAATGAATTTTTGAGTATATAAACCCAATTCATAGAAGATGTTTTTAATTATCTATATATTTTTCACTTTAAATTTGAATACAAATGATTTAACTTACTAAAATTTTTATCATAGATTTTTCTATTAGTAAGATTTTCTAGCCAGTATTTCGCTCTTTCTAATTCATCATTTTTAATAAATGTATTGATTATTTTAAAAAAATTGAAACTGTAAGGGAAATCTTGGCTTTCAACAATAGTTAACCCCAAATGGAAGTTTTCTGAAGCGCTTTTATAGTCTTTTAAATCTGAATATAACAGTCCTATATAAATATAAGCACTTGATTTTTCTCTATCAGTCAATGGTTGTTTCAAAGCAGTAATTATTGTATCAATAGCTTTTTTTTTCATGAAAAACATATCATACAAATTCGCTTTTCTTACAATTCGACTATATTTTCTTGTTGGTTTATCTTGAGATTTATTTATCTTAATTACCTCCATTACTTATCTTAATTTCCTTAATAAATATCGTTCTGCATTAAGTAGCCCTCTATCAATTATTTTTCCGAGTGATGTTCTATCAAACCAAGCTTCATATTTCCAAAGTTTACTTCCTATATATTGAACTACACCAGCTGTTTTTGTGATAAAGGAACCTGAAATATACGCACTAAATCCACCTACAATAAAAGCTTTAATTGCCTTTTTATTAGGTGCTCTATTTAACATGGTAAAACCTCTTAGCGCCATTTTTCTTGCTATAATCGCTGAAAGTCCACCACCACCTACTAACAGGGCAAAATTAGTTAATGTATTTTCACGAAAATCTGCAAAAATAACTTTTATAAGGTATTTTAATAAAGGTTTCAAACGATTTGCAATTGCAAATTCTCCATCGGGATCGACATTCATCACTGGGTTATTATTCGCATAGTTATATCCATTCATAGAAATTGGGTTCATTACATCTCCACTTACAGGATCTAGTGATAAGAACACACCGGTATCAGGATTATAGTACCTCGCCATTAAATAATATAATTTTGTATCTTCATCATATCGATAACCTGCATAACGATATGGGTTGATAGAGTCCATATCATCTATACCACTCTGCGTTAAAATGTTACCCCATGAGTCATATGTGTAGGATGCTACAAGCTTGCCACTTGCATTTGTCATCCCAAGTACATCACCACGATAGTTTGTAAGGTAATGATAAGTTTCGCCTTTGTAAATCATTGTGAGTGGGTGGCCGTTATCATCGTAAACATAACTTTTAACTGCGTAGGAGCTTTTATCCTTTTCATAAAGAACGCGATTGCTATCTCCATCATATGCATAGTAAATAGGCCCATTACTATCTTTACTATAGATTCTTCTACCTTTTTCATCATAACCATATTCAGCAATAACAGTACCTGCATTATTTTTCACTTTTGTTAGCTGATCAAATGCATTCCATTCATACGTATACGTTCCATCACTTGTTAAGTTTCCATCCGCATCGTACAAGTATTGCTGATTGTTTACATACGATAATTGATTCGCCTTATTATACTTATAGGTAGTTGATTCAGTTTTCCCTGAATTTTTCACGCTTTTTGTAAAAGGATTCCCAACTTAATCATACGTATAGTCCATTTGTGGACCATCAATATATGCTTCTTGCGTTAATTGATTTAAAGCATCATAAGTGTAATTTACTTTATTAATAATGCTTTTAATATTGTTGTTTGCATCATACACATATGCGAACTTATTCCATTCAGATAAACTATCTAGCGATAATGTCTCTTCTTGTAAACGACTAGATTGATAAACTTTTGATTTTCGAGAAGAATATCTTTAAAACACACTATTGATTAGCAATAGAACCTGAAAGTGGAATTAAAAAATTCATGCCTCTCAAAGAGACATGAATTTTCTAAAATAAATTGACTCATTTATTAAAAATAGGTTTATAACTTTTTGTAATTAAATCAAACATTTAACATTATAAGTATTTTAGTTATTAACTACTCATTGATTTTGATAAATAAATCGTATAATTGTTAATGCTATAAATGTTCCAATTAAAGTTATCACCCCAAATCTATTCAACTTATTGAATTTGAAATTAATCAGAACTATCATAATGTTTAGTAGAAACAGAACATTAATTTCTAAATAAATAATACTTAATTTTATATTTAAGGCACAAATTATTATAGAAAACATAATAATAATATAAGTATTTTTTAGTGTTCTATTGAGATCCTTTTTTATAAATTTTATTGTTCGTTTATTTCCGAAAATTAACAAAACTAATATGATTATTGAAACTACTATAATCGACTTTAAAAATACTATTTGGAAAAATTCGAGCATGTGTGTGCCTCTTTCTTATTTTCTTTTACCGAAGTCAATATATTCATATTTCACTAATGGTCCCCAACTACCATATCTCTTTGCTTTTTTATAATACGATTGGAAGAAATAGCGCTTTACTACCCATACCGCAATACCACCTACGGAAGTACTAAAAACAGTCATCAATCCATTTACAATTACTCCCGATAGAGCTATTGCTACATTCATTTTTGCACCTAATTGAGTAAAATATCTTTTCAATTTCAATTTAAGAGTATTCTGTTTCCCCTTTAACAAATTAAAAACCATTTTTTTAGGTTTTCCAGCTTTAATAAGTTTGTTTATCCCATATAATCCTGGTATTGTTGAAACCAATAAATCAATTGCAGTTATCAAGACTGATGTTCGAATACTGAACTCTCCATCTGGATCCATATTCATTACTGGGTTATTATTTGCATAACTATAACCATTTAATGTTATAGGATTTCCTGTATCCCCACGCACAGGATCTAATGATAAGAAAACACCAGTATCTGGATTATAGTAACGTGCCATTAAATAATATAACTTTGTATCTTCATCATAACGATAACCAGCATAGCGGTATGGGTTAATAGAGTCCATATCATCTGTACCACTTTGCGTTAAAATGTTACCCCAAGCGTCATATGTGTACGATGCTACAAGCTTACCACTTGCATCTGTCATCCCTAGTACATCACCACGATAGTTTGTAAGGTAATGATAAGTTTCGCCTTTGTAAATCATTGTGAGTGGGTGACCGTTATCATCGTAAACATAACTTTTAACTGCGTAGGAGCTTTTATCCTTTTCATAAAGAACGCGATTGCTATCTCCATCATAAGCATAGTAAATAGGTCCATTACTATCTTTACTATAGATTCTTCTTCCTTTTTCATCGTAGCCATATTCGGCAACAATAGTGCCAGTATTACTCTTTACTTTCGTCAGCTGATCAAATGCATTCCATTCATACGTATACTTTCCATCACTTGTTAAGTTTCCATCTAGATCGTACAAGTATTGCTGATTGTTTACATACGATATTTGATTCGCATCATTATATTGGTACGTAGTGGATTCCGTTTTCCCTGCATTTTTCACGCTTTTTGTAAGACGATTTCCAACCTCATCATACTTATAGTCCATTTGTGGACCATCAATATATGTCTCTTGCGTTAATTGGTTTAAGGCATCATAAGTGTAATTTACTTTATTAACAATGTTATTAATATTGTTGTTTGCATCATACTCATATGTGAACTTATTCCATTCAGATAAACTATCTAACGATAATGTCTCTTCTTGTAAACGGCCTTTTTGATAAACTTTTGATAATTTGCTACCGTTTGTGAAATTAGTTTCTTTTAATTGTCCGGTAACATTGTCATAAGTAAATGTTGCAAGTGGTTTGTCGTTTAACTTTATCTGCTTAGTATTATAAGCATCGTCTGGTTCATATTCTAATGTATTATATCGTTTAAACCCTGGGAATGACAGTTTTGATAAATATTCATTACCTAAATATTCGTAGCTAATATCCCCGTCAATATCCCCTTTATCGATTGATTTTAATAATCCATTTTCATAGTAGCTAATTCGTTTTAAAGTAGATTCATTTTCTCCATAAATTAGCTGATCGTCCCCATCTTTTGTATAACGCCACACTACTTTTCCATTAATAACAACTGTTGAACTAGGAGCTTCTTGGTCAATTTTATATTCAATACGATTTTTATTAGCTGTTTGAAGCAGGACTAACTCACCATTTTCATCATATTGATAAGAAGTTGTATTATTATTGGGATTTGTTTCTTTCGTAATTTGATTTTTACCATTAAATTCAAATGTTGTCGTAAAACCTTTTGCATTCGTTATCTTATTTAAATTGCCATTTCCATCATATTCAAAGGCAGTTTTCTGCTGATTTGCATCGGTTACGGTTTCTAGTTCATTTTTCAAATTATATTGATACTTTGTTTCATTTAGCTTGCCGTCTTTAGATGATAAAATGTTGCCAGACAAATCCTGCACAGTAGTTGTCATGTTAGTAAATGCATCCGTATGGGTAATGACTTTTTGGGAATCCTTATAATTTGTTGCGTAATTTTCCCTAACCCCATCGGATGTCTCCATCCATTCTAAATCACCAAAGTTGTCGTATTTATAATTAGTCGTAGCAATACCTGAAGTAGATGGTATTTCTGACTTTGTTAAATTCCCTTTATCATACCAATACTTACTTACCTTATTTCCCGAATCCGTATGCGTCTCAACATTTTGGAATGCAGTATACGTATACGATTGCTTGTTGTTTTCCGCATCCGTTGTATTTAATAGATTACCGTTAACATCATATTCATTCGTCTGCAAAACTTTAGAAACACCATCAATAGTCTCTGTTTCTTGCAAAAGGTTGTAGTTTTGATCGAGTTTATACGTTCTCTCCTCCCCAGAAGGAGAAATGATTTTTTCTACAACATAATTATTGTTAACAAAATATCTTGTTACACCTTGTTCTGGGTCGGTAATTGTTGCAACGCCCGTTGCTCGATCCAATGAATATTCTGTTTTCGGTTGATTTACAGTATCTTCAGTTGGTTCGTACACATATTTTAAATCTGCACCATTGTATTCGAATTTTGTTCGTTTTTCATTTGCATCAACAATTGTCGTTAGAAATTTATTCGTGTACATAAATTGTGTTGTAGTTTTTGAAATTTTGTTATCCTTGCGGTCTTTCAACACATCTACATATTGTAAATAGCCATCTGTAGTATATCGATACGTAATTTGTTGGTCACCATAAGTCATTGTGCTAATTAAGCCATCTTTATCATAACCAAACTGAAGTTTTTTATTTAAGACATCCTTACCTAAATCCGTTGCAATCTCTGTCAATTTATTACTACTATCATAAACATAATTAATTTTATTATTATTACGATCTATTTGAGTCGTAATATAAGCAACCTTTACATCTGTATCCGTTGTGGACTCACGAACTTTAAAAATTGTTTGGTTGCCGTATAAATCGTAAAGAGTAAATGTATCTTCTGTATTTTTCTTTATTTTGTCGTAATTACCGTAGTCACCTTTATACTGGTTTGTTGGAGTATCATAAGTGAAAACATGAATTGTACCATCGGCATCCTTATACTGCAGTTGATTACCTTGACTTCCTGTATTAATGAAAATCTTTTCATCACCAGTAAAGCTCCAGCCATAACCAAAAGCTGATTTTTCATAGTCCTTATTATTGTAAGTTCTAGTAAAAGTTAAGCTAGCATCAGCACGCCCTAAAATAAACATATCTTCATATTGTAAAATATTATTATTTGTTGTTAAGTTTACGTAATTTGTACCATTCACCAATGGTCGTGAATCATAATCCCAGTAATCTTCTAAACCTAGTCTTGCAGTTGTTTTATACGTGACTACTAGTTGTGGTTTGTATTTATTTAAAGTTGATTGTTCACTACTAGCAAACTTTTTATAAATTTGTGTGGCTTCATTATCACCCTTCAATAACAAACCGTAGTTTGTAGATGGATTATTAATCCATCCTTGTACAACATTAAGTGGAACCTTCCAGTTAACCATTGCGTCTGCTATAGATGTTGGTGGTGTGCCAATATCCTTTACCGTACCAAGTTTATTACTTGAGAAATCTCCACCTGCAGTTTTCCATGTTGTGTATGGAGTTGTTTTGGCATAGGTCCAAGAAGCTTGATTTTCTTCCCATGTGCTTGTTACATTGTGCAAATTAATGGCAATAGGTGAATTATTATTTGTCGATGAAAACCATAGATTTAGATCAGCAGATACGATTGTTGTACTTGAAGGTACAGCACTTAAATCAAATTTTAATAAGCTCCTAACCGTATTGCCCCCTACTGCAGTCCCTACACCTAGTTCAAAGTCATTTCCACCAGTTTGTGTAGGTGCAGCGCTACGGATTGTCGTATCTTCCATGTTTGCTGAAGTTTGTAGGCGAACAATCGCAGGATCAATCGTTATTGGGTATACACGATCCTCACTATCTAACCAAGTAGCATCTGGTGCTAAGTAAACAAATAAATCTTGTCCAATTACTTCATAACTTAATTTTAATAAATATGATTTTGCTTCTTCAGGAACTGATTGTATTTCATCAACACTTTGGTATCCTTCAGGTTTATAGCTATCATACATGTACGGTGCTTCAATTAAATATAAAGGAGTATTGGTAGTGGCATCCTTTAAATAAATGGTTTGGTTAACTTGTTCGACTGTTAATCCAGTCACATTTACTTTATAAGTTAGTTTCTGCGGAAAACCACCCGTAGGCTTTTCACGATAAACAATATCTTCTTTTACTCGATCAGAACCTACTGTGTAAATGACATCAGTATCCTCTAAAATATTCGGGTATTTTATTGTATTGTCTTGTACAAGACCTTCTGTATTTCGAACTGGTTCTGTTTTATTTAACTTCTTATGTTGGGCTGAAACTAGGCCAAAATCGATTTTACTCGTTTCATCAGTAATCGTGATGTTTTGTTGTGAAGAACTAGTAGCTTTATCAATCTCTATAGAGAAGTCATTCGCCTTATTCTTCACTGTTTGACCATTCTGTGTTTCAACTAAATCATTATCAATGTCTTCCCATTTACCTTGTTCATTTTGAAAGTGAATAGGCTCTTGTGCAATCTCTGCGGTATACGTCCCATCCATATTATCAAACGTTTTTGCATTCTCCGTTCGCAAATCAACTAATTCAGTTGGCTTTTTTTGTTCATGCTTATTTTCTTCTTTGTTGTTTTTTGCGTCTGCGTGTAGCGTAAAATTCCCAAATGGAATATACGCTATAAAGAGCGCAAGTATAACGCTAAAACTTAACCATTTTTTCCAAAATCCCTTCACTTACATTACTCTCCTAAAAAATTATATATTTTTGATATTCTGTCCATAAATATCAAGAATTTATTTTAACAATGATTAATACATAATAAAACGGTAATATATAGTTACAATTTTTTAGATTAATTATGGTTGTATTGCCTTATATGAGAAATTACAAATGTAATTAGAAATGCATACCTCAATTTCCAGTTGACCTTGTTTTGGCTCAAAGGATAAATTAGCCATTAAATTTGATAAGAACGTGTTAATTGAAGCTAGAAAAGCGTGACTATGAACGCTAGTAAAAGCATGGTAATGAGCGGTTTTTTCTTTAACAAAAGGATACCTTGGCTTGTAAAACCCTAATTAATGAGTTTTCTAATCCAAGGTTTTTACAGTTGTTGGTGAATCTATTTTAGAATAGATTATTATATATTTAGAGGCTTTCTAATAATGTAAGAAATGAGGAGTTTTATATGAAAGCGACTTTAGTTGACAAGGCAAAGAGTATTTTAGAAGGAATTGAAATTGGATTCTCCAGCGAACAAATGGATATGTAAATGGTTTTGTGAAATTCTATTGGCGAGAATATTTAATTACCGGATACGTGGGAACTATAAAATCAAACCTTTCAGATGCAAAAAATCCTTACTATTTTTTCTATTAATTTAATATTTTCACCGTTTAGCCAATCGCCATGCACGTTACAAGCAAAAGAGCAATCCCGACTATTTTTGGGGATTGCCCTTTTTGGTATTGATGAATTTAATTTTCTACATCTACCATATGTGATGTGAAATTTTCGTTATGGATTCCTTCATGAACCGGTATGAAGATGCTTATCTGTTCGGTAGGTTCGACATCGTCATTAGCAACAGAGTGAACGACTCCTTTTGGAACTAGGAATGTGTCACCTTCTTTATAGGACTTCCATTCACCGTTTTGTAGGAGTTTTACTTTTCCTTTTGTAATATGAATCACTTCAGCCACGTCGTGATAATGGGGCAGTACGGCTCCGCCCACCTCAATACGTTCTCTTAAGACAGAGCTGACACTTACACCTAGGTCATCCGCCTCTTTGGCACTTAGGAGCTCATGGTGATGGACTTTGCGGTGCTCTGTAAATGCATTCCACTTTAATTCATCACCAATTTTCACCTTCGTCTTTTTTTCGGTCATTCCAATCACTCCTTATATGATATTTTCATGTCCGTGCGATACTCGTTTAGTCGAAAATAACGGTACCTGTCCTTCCAAGGATTGCATCCTTTGCTTTATCTAGCGAGGTGATTATCGACTTTCTGCCTTGCTTGCCTCTGACGAATGAAATAGCTGCCTGGACTTTAGGAAGCATACTTCCAGGTGCAAAATGTCCTTCTCTAATCAATTTTTCAGCCTCGTCAACAGATAAATGATCAAGGTTTTGCTGATTCGGCTTACCAAAGTTGATCGCGATTTTTTCGACGGCTGTCAAAATGAACAAAAAGTCTGCATTCAACTCATCGGCTAAGCATCTACTTGCCAAATCTTTGTCAATGACCGCTTCCACGCCGATTAAGGAATGGTTGTTTTCCTCGACTACCGGAATACCTCCGCCACCAACAGCAATCACAATGCGGCCTGCATTCACCAAGTCGTTAATAATATCTTTTTCAACGATTTTAATAGGAACAGGCGATGGAATAACCCGGCGATAGCCGCGGCCAGAATCTTCAATATAAATGTCACCTGTTTCAGCCATTAATCTTTGTGCCTCTTCTTTTGAATAAAAGGAACCAATCTGTTTTGTAGGATTTTGAAAGGCGTGATCGTTCTTATCAACCACCACCTGACTGACAATCGTTGCGACTGATTTATTGATGGAGCGCTTTAACAGTTCTTCTTGGATTGCATTTTGCAAATGGTAGCCTATATACCCTTGGCTCATTGCCACGCACTCAGCAAATGGCATGCTGGAAATGCTTGCATGTTCCTTCGAGCTTTTTTCAAATGCAAGATTAATAGAACCGACTTGCGGCCCGTTTCCATGGGCAATAACTACATCATGGCCTTGTTCAATTAAATCGACAATCGGTTTTGCCGCACCGTGTACTAATTGCTGCTGTTCCTGGGGCGTAGAACCAAGAGCGTTTCCTCCAAGAGCTATTAAGATTCTACTCATTTACAGCGCCCTCTCCATAAACTTCATAGAAACGAAGGAAGCCTTTTTCGAAGCATGCCATAGGAGGATGGACGATACCCGCGCCAATTTGCCCGATTCCAGCTACTTTATGTGCTATACCTGTATTAATGACTGGAAGAATGTTCGTTTCAATTACTTTTTTAACATCAATTCCAAAGGCAGCTCCGCGAAAGTTTAAAGTTGGAATGGAATAATTGCTATTTTCACTTACCGTAATTTCATACATTTGCTCGCTATATTGAATTGCGTCTTTTACCTCGCCTCCAACAAATTGAACAATTGCAGGGGAACCGCCCATCGCAAACCCGCCAATTCCCATCGTCTCTGTAATGGCACTATCTCCTAAATCCCGAGTTGCCTCCTCCTCAGAATACCCTGGGAAAAATAAACCTTTGATAAAGTTTGCAGGTGCTGTAAACCATTCCTTTTCACTTAGCCCACTAATGCAAATGCCAAATTCCACACCATTTCTGGCCATTGTTGTGACAACAGTGGAATATGGAACACCATGTCCTGCATCAAGTGCAGCTTTACATGCTGGCATGGACAGATTTAAGAAATAGTGTTCATTGTTTTGGATAAAATGCAAGACCTCTCGTAATGTGTCAGTCTCGATTTCGATTTGCATGAAATAATCAGCAATCTCCCGGTAGAAAAGACTTGTTGCCGCCTTATTGCGGTTATGGCATTCATCCCCCATATGAAGAGCTTGAGCAGTAATGGATTTCAAATCAATTCCACCTGTTGGCACAAGCGCCTTTTTCAACGCAGGGGCAAAAACATCGCGCAGCCACTTTAGCCGATCAATTACTTCGCTGGAAAAAGCACCAAAACGCAATACCTTGCCTAGACCTTCATTAATCGAACAATATGCTCTGTTTCCATGTGTTCTGTTTTCAATGACATGTACTGGCATGGATGGGGAGACGATACCCGCCATTGGCCCAACTGTTAAATGCTCATTGCATGAGCCAAATTCAATTTCTCCAGCATTAATTAATGCTTTCGCTTCTTCCTCGTTCGCTGCCATTCCTTCGAAAATGAGCGCTCCGATAATTGCACCTTGCATTGGACCAGCCATGTTTTCCCAGGCGATAGGAGGTCCAGAGTGCAGTATTTTTTTGCTGTGCATACTTGGAATGACATCGATAGCCCGCTCAATATCGATTAAGAAAGGATGGGCATCCTTAATGCGTTGAATGGCTTCCTGGTTTGCCTTTTCCACCTTTTCATTGTCCTGAAAGAAATCTAATGCTTTGAGTAGTTGTATATTGCCTCCTGCTGGGGGCTGCCAGTCAACTTGTATTGTTTCGATGCCCTGCAGGTCTAAATCTTCTTTAAATTTGGACGTTCCGATGTTAATCACACGTAATGGCTGATTAAAAAGCTCATTTAGCGTACTCAATTTAATTGACCTCCTTTTGCACAAGCATTGCTGCAATTCTCGTTGCCATTTCATTGCTGTCAGCCACATAAACACCAACAGATTGAAGTTTTTTTTGCTGCTGCTGATAATCTTGCTTATCTTTGAAAGTTCCGCAAATATAGGCAACGACCGGCAAGTACCTTCCTGCCTGTGCGGCCTCATCCCTTGCCAATTTAATCGTATCTAGCGTCACACCTACTGGATCATCATGAGCTCCAAACCCCAATTCAAAGTCCAATAATAAGACAGCCGTTTTTGGGTCTTTTGCTTCTTGAAGAATCCGATCATTTCTAAGTGAGGGCTCTATCATCGGATGAGGTTTACCCTTTGTAAATTCGTCATCCCCCATATCTAGCAACGTATGGCCTACACTATAGGTAATATCGCTAAGTTTCTCTTCCACTTTCTTTGCTACATTGCTTTTGACAGTTTTTCCTGTAGATCGGATAATTGACAATGCTTCTGCCGTCAGCGTACCGCCGCAAAATAATCCGCGAATGTCCTGTTGAGAATCCTTTAATTTTGCTTTTTCTGCAGTGATCCATCTTTCCACACCATCCGTAATTTCAGTTTCAATTACTGATTGTGGATCAAGCAATTTAACAGACTTGCGGGCAGCATCAATTAATGTTGGTGAAAAAGTTGCTCCTGCTGCCTCTACTGCTTTTGCGTCTCCATCCAGGAAGCAGACCACTATTGGTTTATTACATTTTTTCACTGCTGCAAGAATTTTGTCCTGAACACTTGGGGCAGGCGGCTTGGAAATTAATGTGATGACCTTCGTATTCTCATCGTTCTCCAATGCTTTAAGCCCTTGAAGCATCATAATACCGCCGATTGATTCATCGAGATCGCGCCCCCCTGTGCCAATCGCTTGTGTAATGCCAAACCCGAGGCGGTCGATTTGCACTGTCACTTCTTGTAGCCCGGTACCGGAAGCAGCGACTAAACCAATGCCTCCTTCGCTTACTTTATTCGCAAAGCAAAGTCCGCTTCGATTAATAATTGCTGTACCGCAATCTGGCCCCATGACGAATAACCCATTGTCTCTACCTGTTTCCTTCAACACTTTTTCATCTTCGATACTAACATTGTCACTGAACAGCATGACGTGCATGCCTTTCTTTAATGCTTGATTCGCTTCGCGTGCAGCATATTTCCCAGGAACAGAGATAATTGCCATATTTGCTCCCGGCATTAGATTCAATGCTGAATTTATAGTTTTCGCTGTATGATTATTTTCTTTCCCTTTCTTTTCCTTCTTAGCTGTTAATTCCGTATAGATGAGCTCCATCACTTCCTCTGCACGCTTATCTGTATCTGTAATCAAGGCAATAATCAAATCATTTGCTGTTGCTACTTTTGCCTCATCTGTCAGCAGTCCAATGTTTGCCAGCAAATCTTTGTTCATTTGGGTCGCCATCGAGATAACTGCTTGTTCGACACCCTCGATACTATTCATTTTGCTGGACAGTGACATTAGCGTTACCGAATCATGATAGGCGTTCCTTTCTATCAATACTTTAGATGCCATTATGTATTTCCTCCTTATGGTCTATAAGCTGTTGGTATGCCACGCTGACACCAGTCAACATATCCGTCCCAGAGGTAGATCCAATTTTTAACACTCGCTGTAAATGAGGAATTGGATTACTATCCATGTTGTCCAATACATCTAGCAAGGCTTCATTAAGCTGCCCCTCCAAGCATTGCTTTAACATAAAATAGCTAACAGTGGTTGTTCTTCCTTTCAACTTCTGTAGCCACTCGGCGCTGCAACTTTCAACTTTCTTGTATAGAGGGGCTTCAAAATACTTCCAAGTTGCCAGCAGCCCTGTTAGAAAATCATCGCCTGCTGGCGTCAGCCCGATCCCAAGACCGGCAAACTTTAATAAAAACGTATCGAGCTTATCTGCCTTTATTTCCTGATTTAGCTGATTTAACCCATCCAAGAAAGAGGAAAAGTAGAAATCCTTCCGTGTGGCAGTAGGAACTTCCCAATCTGGATAAGTGAAACTTTTCCATGCCGGAAAAATCCCTGCCGTTGCTCCGTTGTTTAGAATGAAATGGTTCAATAGCGACAAGTGGTAACAAGTTGGCTCGTGCTTAGCTTGCCAGCGCGGCTTAATACCTCTGTTCCAAAGCGCAGCATTTGAAAAATCCCATTGCCAATCGCTAATATTCAAGAGATTATAATCTACTAAATAAATTTCTTTAGTCGACTTTAAAGTTGAACACATCTCAGAAAAAAGATCATTTTCTAAGGTTTTCATCATTCCTGGTGATTGAATCACCTCATTCTTCGCCAAAGAAAATAGCAAAGTGCCGTCATGGGTTATGAAATTGACCACCTTATCAAAAATACTGTGGATTGCTCCGATTTGTTCGCCAATCGGTTGGTGGCGTAACCATTCAAGCAGACGGCCGTCCATTTGATTGATTTTACTTGTATAAGTTCTAACCATTGATATCACCAAATTTTCAAGATTGACAATTTCAGCAAACGACCGAGAATTGTTCTCCCTATCTACAACAATAATAGATATTTTCGGACTTCTTACTTATCATCATGGGGCAGAATGAGTTTGAGAGGTATATAGGGGCATGCTATGGACATGGGAATAGAGCATGCCCTCAAAAAGCTTTATTCAACATTAGAAAATTTCATGGATTTATCTGGTGGAAAGTTCTTTCCTTATTTACCTAGTGAAGCAAGCAGATTCTGAGAAGATGCTGTCCACCCAAAGATGCCACCTTGCTGGTTGATCATGTGTATGGAATCTTCATGGTCTCTTGGATCAAATGCCGCAGAGCAATCTTCGAGCAGTAAGCATTCAAATCCACGGTCATTCGCTTCACGAATTGTTGTTTGAACACAGACATGTGTCGTTACGCCAGCGACAAGCAAATGTGTAATGCCTTTATTTTTCAAAATCACTTCAAGGTCTGTTTGATAGAAAGCGCCTTTCCCAGGTTTGTCAATAACAATCTCGCCTTCAACCGGCTTTAGCTCATCCACAATATCATGACCATATTCACCTCGGATAAGAATTCTTCCCATTGGGCCTTCATCACCGATGCCTGCACCTTGCTTGCTGCCGCGTTTCAGTTTGCTTGGTGGGCAATCCGATAAGTCTAGTCGATGCCCTTCGCGGGTATAAATCACCATCAAGCCTTTCTCACGTGCAACTTCCAGTACTGTCTGAGTGGTAGGAATGATGGCGCGTGTTAGCGTAATATCATTCCCCAGTTTCTCGCCAAATCCGCCAGGTGCACAAAAGTCACGCTGCATATCAATGATAATTAGGGCAGTTTTTTCTAACTCAAATTCAAAACTATAAGGTTTCGCATCTATTGCATATACTTTACTCATGTAAATCTCCCTCTCAAATGTAATTTAAAATAGATAGATCTTGGATACTACCCGCAATCCGCTTTTACAAAGATTCTTTTTGTTGAACTGAATAAAATACAGAAAAAACTATAGTTCATTATTTTGAGATATACACAAACTTCCATACGTTAATAACTGATACTATTCTTTTAACCGGTTATACAATAAAGGAAGGAGGATTTAATGTCTTCTTTAGAAAAGATGAAGGACAGCGTTTACTAACTCTGCGCCAAGAAAGATTCCTATTACTCCGACAATTCCGATAAGAGGAGGCGCCGGAACTGGCAGCTTAATGAATTTGAACAATATGCCTACTAGTAAACCTCCAATTAAAGACAGAACGATCTGTAACATCTTACTTGCTCCTTTTTATGTGGGATGTATTTATCAAAAAACATAGCGACCAATCATACACTTTTAATTTTTTTATGTACTCACCTTTCTCTTTTCTTTAAGAGCTTTGAAAAGAGAATCCATTAGTACACCTCCTAAAAATATACCTACCATTCCAAATATTCCAACTAACGGAGGGGCAGGTAACGGCAACTTAACTAATGAAAATAAAATGCCTACAATCAAACCACCTGCTAAAGACAAAAGATAGTCACGCATTTTAAACACTCCTTGTATCCCAAAGTGTAAACAGAAACCTATTACTTGAATCTTGTTTCTATGGCGGCTGAATATTGATTACCTCCATCCTTTAATACCTAAATAATAGCACTTGAAAGCGGTTTAATCATTGTAAGAAGTTGATATTTATTTCACTTTTAATTGGCAACTTTCTACGAAGTGGAACGTCTTTTTAACAAAAAAAAGACATTGTCTTGTAGACAATGTCTAAAGTAACGACCGTTGGGAGTTCCCCCACCCTTACCCTTTTTTCAGTTGCAAGTATTGATGCAATTGGTAGGCCAATGCAATTTCTGTTAATTCAAATCCGTCCTCACCGTCTATTCCAAGTTCTTTCAGCTTATTTATCCGATAGCGCATCGTATTATAATGAACAAACATATCCTCTGATGTTTTTTGCACATTTGTATTGTTTTTAATGTAGTACCTGAGGGTTTCTATAAGGTTAGTATTTTTCTTTTTGTCATATTCGAACACTTTACCTAATTTCTCCATTACGAAATCTTCTAGAATGAAAAGATTCTCAACGTAATGAAAAAGGCGGAACAAGCCGATATCACCATAAAAATGAACATAGGATTGTTTTTGTAAGTTTTCTTTATACACTTGAAATACTAATGTTGAATTGTCGTAATACTCTTTAATCTGGTTAAAACGGTGCACTGTATCGGAAATGCTGACTCCAAGATTACCGTACTTCTCAAACAGTGAAAGAATCACATCCCCTAGATTTTGGAGTTTTTGTCGAACATTATTTTCTGAAACGAGACTAATAAAACAAACTAACGAGTCATTAATATAAAGAACCTTGCAATTTTCTATTGGAACATCAACAATTTTTGAAGCAGACCTTTCAATCAAACCTGAATCGAGCATTTTGTGGAATATTGCTAATTTCTTTTCGCTTTCTTTCTCATTTGTTTTGATGCTCACCAAGACAAATGGGAATTGCAAGTTCCATTTAAACACTTTCGCTTTTTCGATCATTTCGGTTTGAGAGGAATATTGATTATGAAAAATGTCCCTGACAAAACTGCTTAAATGATTCCTTTCTTTTTGAAGCAATGTTTGCTCTGTTTGAAATAAAAAAGCAATTATAAAGGATGCCTGTTCGATGGCAATAATCATGTCCTCTGTCAGATTTTTTTCTTTATCCAATAAAACGACTAAAAAGCCATACTCGTTGCCTCCAGCGTAAATGCACTGAATAAAAATGTCATTTTTTTCATAAAAGGCATTACCCACTTGAACGGAAAACGCGCTGTAGCTCGAGTCCGAATTATATGGCTTACGATGAATTAATATTTCATTTTCTTTTTGTATAGAAGACCGAACATATTCAAAATCATGGTTTAGAAGCAAGATAGGGGCGTTAACGAGATTCGCAAGAGAAAGAACGAACTTGTTTACATCAGTGCCTTCCAATAATAGCTCTAGCAATTGCTGGTGCATCTTATTGCGGAATTCCAACAGAGATGTCTTTACATCTAAAAACTTTGTCAGTACCTGATTGGCAAGTGTTGATAAGTTTGCACCATCTGGGAGCTGCATTAACGGAATCCCGAGCTCATTAGCTTGCTCCACCATAATTTCGGGAATTTCAGCGACATATCTTCCTGGCTTAATTGCAATTCCTGCAAGATTCATTTCTGCCAATTTTGGAATCAATGTTTGAATATGCTCCGGTTTATCCGCAATAGGATACAATGTGGTAAGCAGTAATCCATTTTGATCGATATATGCGTAAATGTCGGGTACTTCCATAAAATACACGTTTTCAACTCTGCGGTTCAAACCGGAATCGCCAGCAATCACTTTTACGTCTTCATACCCCTCCATTTTTAATACATCACATATAGTAATAAACATAATATCACTCCAAACGAGGGAAGAATGTTCCCGTATTTTCGTTTTTTATGTCAAATGCTTTGTGTGACCGTTTTATTATGGATGGTTGCGGTGATTGAGAGGAAAATGAATTCACCGCCCGAAACTTTCATTAAAATACATCTTGCGAGAAACAAGATTTTTTTAATTATAACACGTATACAAGGACCGACCATTGCTCATCAATAACGGCTGTAGTCTTTAATTTTTTACAATATATCTTTATTAGTCGTTGTATTTTTAGCATAAAAAAGGCCAAGACGCCTATCAAATAAGCCCTCTTAGTCACTGATGATTCTATTTAAATTTTGTTTCAAATGCATTAAAAAGAGCAAATGAAGTAGTTATTGTTTTCCTCAACTGTTAAAAAATCATTTTCTTTCCAACGTTTTTATATAGTTCCGCTATGAAAAAAGACAGCTTTCTCTTCTTCTGCTTATCATATCGCTGCGATATTACCTCTATGTTAGCCATTCATTTGAGAACGAGAAAGGTTGTCATCTCCGCGGATGCGGATGACAGTTAATCAGGGTGCAAAGACCTCTGGATTATCGCCTCGCCATGCGCCTATGCAGCCAATTAGACAGACCGTGTAGCTTCTCATTACGCTACCGATTTCACTGTCCGCATATTCAATTACGAGATTTACGCCCTGCTTGCGCCATGCCAAAATTCGACCGGAAAATCCAGACCACCTACATTCTTCATCCATTTCAGGTTGACCATATGCCTTTATCGTCTGGTCTGGTGTTGAGCTCATCGTAATTCCCTTTGGAAGCTTTCCAGAAAACGGAGCTTTAATTCTATCATCCGACCCGGGCGCAAGAAAATGGAGTGCTCCAATGATCCATTCATCTTGATTTGTATATTTGAGTCCAGTCAGATCATTTATTTTTGGTGCACGATAAATATCGATGCGTATCGATGTTTTCACAGACCAAATAATATCGTCTTTAAAATAGCTGTTCGGGGATGGCATTCTCTTGACACCGAATGATTGCAGTAAAGCTTGAACATTCCTGGGATTATACGGATGGCCAAGCAGTTCAATGAGTAGTTCAGATGGTTCTTTCATTTATATATCCACTCCTTTCGCTTCTTTCAAGGGATACAACATGATGAAATCGTAGTGTCCCTTAAAAGGACTTTTTCTGATAATACCGTCCCCCGTCTCTATGTGCCGGGGTAAAACCATTGGCTCTGTATTAATCCTTATATTCTACATTGCTTCCAATTTCCCCTTCTTCTACTATGCTGCACAGTTAGATGCCCATGTCACATATAATCAACACTACATATCAGAAAATGAAAGTTTATTGAGATCTTTCAAGTGAGTGAAAGAAGGATTTTTTAACAACTTTATTATCTCTGTACAAATTGAGTTCAACAACATGCTTTAACCCTCACGCCTACATTGTATAAGCACTTTCTTTTTCCAAAATAACCTTTTCTATTGTAACTTTATTTATTTTAACACCATTTTCTGGAGTATCCATCAATGTCATATGGATTCTATCATAGGGAGCGCCACCATGATGTGCACTATAATTTATCGCACTTGCATGAGCGATATTTCTTCTTGTATCGCCATCTATTCCTTCAATTTTATCTATTTTTGGACACATGATTAAATCTGAATAAGCTTTTTCGAGATAGAAAAAATATCTGGTATATAAAGTTTCTTCAAGCACCACATTTTCTGGCACCTCTAGGTTAAATAGAATTCAAATTTAAAAAATCACAAATAAAAGAGTAGAGATTCCCTACTCTTTTACTTGTTTAGTAAAATATTTTCTAATGCCTGAGCATTTTCTTTATTTAAATTTCCATAGCCTTCTTTTTCATTATTGCTAATAATTGTTGCTGTATCATTATTTTGATCGAACCAAATCTGATATTCAAATAATCGTTCAGGCATATTTTTATCATACTTATAAAATAGTGTTGCCTTTACATCTTTTTCTCTAGCCATTTTAAATTCTACATTTGGTTCCCATTTAATTTGTTTAAATATTTTTCTTATGGTCTCCATTGTTTTTTCTTCAGTAATCATTACAGATTCTCCATAGCTTCCATCTGCCTTAACCTCTTCAATATCTATCCGAGTGAGTTGTTTTAAATCAAACTTATTCGGAACTTTATTTATACAGCCTATTAAAAGCATTACAAAAATAAAACAGATGCCAAACCGAACATTTATTTTTTTAGACAACAAACCAACTCCTATTCTCTAATTACGTAGCTCATTATACAATATTTTACATACAAATCACTTTAAACGTGCTATAACTCCTTTTCCATCTAATTTTTTTGATTCATTAGAACCTGATTCTACTTCATGTAAAAAGCCTTAGAAGAAATTATCTCCAAAGGCTAGTTTTTTTAGTTAATGTGAACCATTAAAGTCCATTTTTCTATCTATTTCATCGATATCAATATTGCTAATATCATCATCTTCGAAAATCACCAACTATTGCAATCACTCTTAAACATTTATTTGCATTTCCTAGAATAAATACAAAATATCAGAATCTACAGAAGCCGCCTTCTTCGGCAAAATACTCTGATAATATTTCTAAGATATTTTCTTCATTAAATTTAAAGATTTTTCTTTTTGAAGCCAATTCCTTTTTATCCATGTTACCACCCGCTATTATATTTTTATTACTCTGTTATTAAGCAGTGTATCCTTTTAAAATTTTTCTTCATAAAAGAATGCCCTTGACTAATTGTATAATCAAGGGCATAGTATATTAATTTCTTTCTAAAATTTATTAAACTAATACAAAATTAAATCAAAGTCAGAGATTTTTCCATCTAAATTAAAATATACCCTGAATTCTCCTACATTCTCACCCTTATACTCTATACTTAAATATGAAACCACTTGATTAACTAACTCAGGGAAGTTTCTTAATTCTAGTGAGATTTTTATAAAATAGTAATCCACATCACCTTGTATAAATTCACCAAAAATAGAACAAAATTCATCTTCTTGATCAAACCTATAAATATTAAATCCAATCCAAAATTGTTCTATAGTTTGTTTCTCAATATTCCAATGTTCTATTAAATTTCTAAATTGTTCTATGTTTAAAATAAACGCCTCCATATTAATGATCTTTTTTAAATGAAGTGAAGATTATATGACCTGTTCTTTTATCCATATTTCCATATGCTCTCGCTCCACCAAATTTACCCACAATTTTTATCTCATACTTGTAACCATTTACTCCGTTTCCTTCTAATTTTTTATCCCATTTGTACCTGATCCACTATTAACAAAACCTTTCTTGGCAGAATTTGCGAATTTCAGAGCAGCTTCTTTACCAACGGACTTATAAATTTTATTATAAGTACTCCTCTGTATCCACGCTCTTGTTGTACTGCATTGAGTATTATGCACCCAAACCCCAATATCTGTTACATAATACGTATGGTAGTCCTCTACAGTAAAGTTGTAAACTGTAACTGGCTCATCCATTCTAACGAACTCAACCTTGTCAATCTTAAGGTTGCTTCCATCAGCCTTTTGGAGTTTGTCGCCTATCTGTAGTTCATCTGCTAAGACCCATCCTTTACCTTCAACCCAGAACGGATGGTTGTCGGTCGTTTCGATTATCTGCTTTCCAACATACAGCTTTATTAAATCATCACGTTGGTTACGGTAAAGATTCGTTACTTTCTTGTACGCTGTTTGGCCGTCAGAATCGTTCTCATCCTTGGCAAGAACCATATCTCCGACTTCAATGTCTTCGATATTTTTCTCCCCTTCATCCGTTAAAACCTTTGTTCCAGCGACAAAGCAATTACATCTAGCTTTTTTGATTTACCGGCATACTTAGTAAACTTTGCTGCACGATAAACGCGCTTCACTTTTCCAATGCCAATAAAATTCGAAGCCACTGCCCAAGCAATTTGTTTTTTGTTTTTACCAGATTTATATGCTTTATATCCATCGTAAATTGCAAAGCCTGCGTTGATAGCAATCCATACCCATTTACCATCTGGGTCTGTTTTCATTATCGGATTATCGTCTCCATATGTGTCACCATTCATTGAAACAGGATCATCTTCATCTCCTATTTCATCATTTTCATGTGTAGCTAAACCTACAAGAATTATACAATGAATCTAATTGAATTCTACTACATCATTAAAAGCCCCTTTTATTAAGAATAGTGAAATAAAATGCTGTAGTACCATTATTAAGGGTAGCTACAGCATTTTTAGTCACCTATTCTATTTCAAAATATTACCAAACCGTTAATATATTTTCATACTCGAACCTTTCAATACATATACCAGCTACTAAGTTCTCATCAGAAAATAATAAATCCATTCGTCCTTCTGTAAATCCAACAAAATCAAGTATCTCTTGAATATTATTAATAAAAATATCTAGCGAGATGAAAATACCATCAACCTCATCATCATATTCGTAGAAAAGCACCATCTCTTTGTCTTTTGGAATTTTTGTTAAATTACAAATATCTAATCTTCGATTTTCTACTATCCATTATTTTGAAACGTGCAATACGAATCATTCGGAACAAGCTGAGGGTAAAAGTAAGACCTTGAGAATTGACGTCCCCAAGGTCTTCTAAATCAAATATCTTTTTTTAGTCTTCCCATAGCCTCATCAAGCGTTTCATATTGGATGTCATCATATTCCCAATGCAGGTGACGAGTAACATGGAGATACAGCCACTTAGAAATATTTTAATATATGTGTAACTTTTATTTAGACATATAAAACTATTTATTTATTATAAAAATGTCCCAACCCAGTTTTTTTATTTCTTCAAAATCAGGCACTATTACATTTACTTCATCTTCTTTAAAAATCCCCTCTGACAATTCATTTATGCCATCCCATTGTGACATGCATTCAGAGCATTGTAGTAACAGTTTATTGTTATCTTCATCTTTTACTATTTCTATCCATCCTTGATCACATACTTTACACCATTTTATTTTATATTCGTAATATCCCATTTTACTCTATCCCTCATCTACCATTTGAAGGAAATGCAGTGACTATACTCGTCGCCTCTGGTCACTTGCTCACATTTCACAATTAAATAAAAGTCTTTAAACCCTTGCGATATCAACTACTCTTGAATATCAGCCTCTAAAGCTACAACGATCATGTGATTTGAATTATGCGTACTTTTTATATTAACCGCATACTTTAATTGCCTTGATTTAACTACGTTTTGCATTTCCTTTTAATTGATAACTAATTTTACAATGTTGGTTGCTTTTTAGTCGCCCAAAGTCGCCTTTTATTTCTAGACCGCCATTCATGGAGTGGTTTCTTAACGAAGTAACAAATCTTATAGTTCTCTTCCCTATGGCGCTATTCTATCATTTAATTAATTCTTGTTAATGATCTTTCTTATTTCCTTTTGTTTGCCACTAAACAACTTATTGTAATGAGAATGATGCCAACGGTTAGTAATAACAGTTTGGAACGAAAATCTTCATTAACCAAAGTGAAGAAATAAAATGTTTTAAGATATTTGTCGCCAGTGAAAAGACAAATAATATAATAAGCTATCGGTGCAATTAAGCCTGTCACAGGTTGCATCGTTAGCGAAAATATTAGGCACATCAACCCTGCTAGGAAACATACATCTGCCACTCCGCCAAATAAAAATAGGCCAAATTTTATGTCTGAATTTTTCAATTGAAAGATGATTAGGCAGATAATGGTGAAGAATAGTAACGTAATCAAGATTTGCACTAAACGAATAACCAATATTTTCAAATATGAAGTTTTCTTGGTCTGAATTACCTCTAAAATATTTCGATCACAATCAGGCAAAAATAGCGGTATGAACAAAACCAAACCGATAATTGGAAAAATTCGTTCATAAACATTCGCACTTTCAACAAATGCCAAATTTTCTATTCCGAAAAACAACGGAAAAAGTAGGATTAATATAAGTGATATTACGAAAAAAGGAAGGAAATGAAACCTTAAGAAAACCTTAGATATTTTATCTACTCTTTCCAAAGATTTTACCCCCTTTACGTTTATAGTCGTAAACTATGACACTAACAAAGAAACACAGAATACCTATACATGCCCAAAGTATTCGGTTTACTACTAATTCTTGATAAATCCCTTCAAAAATTACCGTCGAACCAACGTTATTAAAACGTGGAATTAAGTTAAAGCCCACTTTCCCAACAATATTTGTAGATCCTACTGAGATAGAAATAAACCATATAGCTACTTGCACCATCACACTAGTTATACCACCAAAAAGTGTGGTGATTAAGAAGCTGATTCCAACTACCGCAATAATGGAAGGTAACGTCCAGCCCAAAATATATTGATAAAACAGCCAAATATCTCCTGATTGATTAAACTTCTGAGCGATTAGGTTGGCTTGTAATGCCGGCATAATACTAAATAATAAAACTGGAATAAAAATAAGAACCACTGTCGAGAGAAATCGCATAGTCTGTAATTTTACTGATGATATTGCTTTTGTATAAATGACTAACTGACTTTGGGCACGTTTGTCTCTTAAAATAACTGTTGCTGCTAGAAAAACAGGAACCAAAGCCAAAATGATGCCTAAATAATCACAAACTAACCTAGCATAAGCACCTGAGACTTTATCTCTTTTCAAAATCATTTCGAAATTTTCGTGTGCTTCTTCATATGATAGTGATTTGATAGCAGAAGCTTTATACTTAGCTTCTTCAAAATCAGAACCATGCCCAATTATTTTCACAACCTTCTTCATATCCTCTTGAAATTGTTGAAAGGAGTAATCCTGTGCAATAGGAAAATAATCAAAATCTTGGTGAGCGTACATTTGAAATTCGTTCGCAGACTTATTTTCTTTTTCCGAAATTTCACTTATTTCCTCAAGGGATATCCCTGTTGCCTTCTCGATAATTTTGCCGATTTCTTTTTGATCAGAGTTTGATGGAGTAACTACTTTTAGAAAGCCTAAAGGATACGTATTATATTGTCCAACGTCATATTGATAGAATAAATTACCCATCGTTTGTTTTTGAATAGATATTTTATCATTTGTCACACCAACACCATAATTATCCTCATTAGGTTGCGGTTCTTTAAACGAAGTTAAATCCGTTCCCAATTGACTAAAGATAAAAACTCCTATAAACACAACTACTAACCAATAGGTGAGGCTTTTTAGACTAATAAAGAACTCTTTTTTAAATAGCCCCACTTTCTTTCACACCTTTCTCTGAAAGAAGG